>NZ_JACHZA010000002.1:0-530782 GCF_014193305.1 Rhizobium sp. BK181 | reverse complement strand
GGCATCGGCGCCGTCATCAACACCGCCAAGGTGGAGATCGGCGCAACCGCCATCGTCTTCGGGCTTGGCGGCATCGGCCTCAACGTCATCCAGGGCCTCAGGCTCGCCGGCGCCGACATGATCATCGGCGTTGATCTGAACAACGACAAGAAGGCCTGGGGCGAGCGCTTCGGCATGACGCATTTCGTCAACCCGAAGGAAGTCGGCGACGACATCGTGCCCTATCTCGTCAACATGACGAAGCGTGGCGCCGACCAGATCGGCGGCGCCGACTATACCTTCGACTGCACCGGCAACACCAAGGTGATGCGCCAGGCGCTGGAAGCCTCGCATCGCGGCTGGGGCAAGTCGGTGGTCATCGGCGTTGCCGGCGCCGGCCAGGAGATCTCCACCCGGCCGTTCCAGCTGGTCACCGGTCGCTCCTGGATGGGCACCGCGTTCGGCGGCGCCCGCGGCCGCACCGACGTGCCGAAGATCGTCGACTGGTACATGCAGGGCAAGATCGAGATCGATCCGATGATCACCCACACCATGCCGCTGGAAGACATCAACAAGGGCTTCGAGCTCATGCATTCCGGCGAAAGCATCAGAAGCGTGGTACTCTATTGAGGCGAGGACGACGCTCGGAGTCCAGAGACTGAGCTTCACTCAAGAAGGTCCGCCAGCGCAGCACCTGCAGCAGTGGCGGCCCTAGCTATCGCGGGCGCGGATGTAGGTCATCCGGGCCGCGCCAGCAACGGCGGCGCGGCAGCTACCCGCAAACCGGCCGCTTTCGCGACTGAATGAAGTCTTTTCATCAGGTGTAAATCTCTCTCCGCACTAAGCTCTCCTGTGCACACCACCGGCACTTGAGGTTTTTTGATCATTTTTTCTGCCGCGCCGAACGCCGTTTTGGCCTAGCCTCAATCAAGCAATACAAGCTTGGGAGGATCAGATGAGCGCGTGGATCAAGGCCTGTGAAATCGATGACATCGACAATGAGGACGTCATCCGTTTCGATCACGAAGGCAAGACCTTCGCGATCTATCGGAGCCCCGACGACAGCTTCTATGCAACGGACGGGATGTGCTCTCACGAAAAGGTGCATCTCGCCGAGGGATTGGTGATGGACAACATCATCGAGTGTCCAAAACACAATGGCAGGTTCGACTACCGCACCGGCGAGGCACGCGGAGCCCCCGTGTGCGTCAACCTCAGGACCTACCGGACAAAGGTCGAAGACGGCAACGTCTACCTTGGCCTGGAGTGAGGAGCCATGGAAGAGTTTGTCATTGTCGGTGGCGGCCAGTGCGGCGCAAGAGCAGCGCTTGCGCTACGCGATCAAGGATTTGATGGTGGCATCACGCTGATCGGCGAGGAACGGCACCTTCCCTACGAGCGTCCACCCTTGTCGAAGGAACATCTGATGTCACCGGAGGGTATCGAACCTCCCTTCGTCGTCACCGGTAGCGTGCTTGCGGAGCGGAAGATAGCGACGGTGACTGGCGATGCTGCCGTCGGATTGGATCGCCAGGGTCGGTCGGTGGAACTGGCAAGCGGACGCCGTGTTTGCTACGACAAACTGCTGCTCGCAACCGGTTCGTCCCCGCGAAAGCTCTCCTCTGTGGAAGGCATGGAGCATGTCTTCTATCTGCGCACACACGACGATGCCCAGCGCCTGTCGCGACGTCTTGTCCCTGGAGGCCATCTGGCGATCATCGGCGCAGGCTTCATCGGCCTGGAGTTGGCTGCAGCGGCGAGGCAAAGAGGCCTCGAAGTCACGGTTATCGAAGCGCTGCCGCGCATCCTCATGCGAGCGGTACCGGAAGCCATCGCAGCACGCGTCCATGCGCTCCACCAGGCCCATGGCGTACGCATCCTTTGCGGTACAAGCGCGGGGCAGATCGCGCCGCACGACACTGGCATCACCCTGTCCCTGGATGACGGCGAAATCCTCGATGCAACGACCCTGGTCGTCGGCATCGGTGCCGAACCTCGCTGCGAACTCGCACACCATGCCGGCCTCTCGGTCGAGAACGGCATCGCCGTCAACGCCACGCTGCAGACAAGCGATCCAGCCATCTATGCCGCTGGCGATTGCTGCTCGTTCCCTTACGGAGACAAGAGGATCCGCCTGGAAGCATGGCGCAACGCCCAAGACCAAGGGGCGCATGCATCCGCCAATATGCTGGGCGCGGAAAGACCCTACGAAGTTGTTCCCTGGTTCTGGTCCGATCAATACGACTTCTCGCTTCAGATAGCCGGTCTCGCCAATGAATCGACGAGCACCATCACTCGGGAGATCGACGAGGAAGCATTGATCTTATTTCATCTCGCTGAAGATCAGCGGATCGTTGCGGCGAGTGGCTGGGCACGGGGCAACCGGATTGCACGAGATATCAAGGTGGCCGAGATGTTGATCGCACAGCGCGCCAAGCCCGCACCGAGCGCGTTATCGTCGCCTGCAATGAGCTTGAAATCTTTGCTATCCCGGTCATAGACTTTCCGGAGTTGGCGACTTTCGAATGGGAGAGGCAATGAAAGAGCTCCGGATCGGTATCATCGGAACCGGCGTCATGGGTGCCGATCATGCAACGATCCTGGCCGATGGTGTCGCGAACGCGAGGCTTGTCGCGGTGCAGGATTTTGATCGCGGCCGCGCTGAAAAGGTCGCCGCATCCCTTGGTGTGCGCGCCATCGCAGATGCGGACGCCTTGATCAGCGATCCCAACGTGGATGCCGTGATGGTCTGCTCGCCGGATGGCACTCATGGGGCGCTGGCATTGAAGGCAATTTCGGCGGGAAAACCCGTGCTCGTCGAAAAGCCGCTGGCAGCAAGCCCGGAGGATGCAGAGGCGATCATTCGAGCGGAGGTCGGAGTCGGAAAGCGCCTCGTGCAGGTGGGTTTCATGCGACGGTTCGATGCCGGTTACGTCGAGATGAAACAAGCGCTCGCCTCCGGCGAACTGGGGCGACCACTTTTTCTCCATTGCGTTCACCGGAACGCTGTCGGCCCAGACTACCTCACATCCGAACTGGTGATTGCCAATTCCGCCGGCCACGAGTTCGACATCGCGCGGTACCTCCTCGACGAAGAGATCACCTCAGCAGTCGTCGCCAGCCCACCGGCGACCCGAAATGCCCCGAACAGGCAACCGCAGTTCATTCTGTTGCAAACTGCGTCCGGTGTGGTGGTCGATATCGAGGTCTTCACGGACGCCCAGTATGGATACGATGTGCGGGCAGAGCTCGTCTGCGAGGATGGAACCATCGCGCTGGATCCCAGCCCGGCAACGACGCTGCGTACAAAGGGCCACGACGGCTTCCGGACACCCGCGGATTGGCGGCCGCGGTTCCGGCAAGCCTATCGCGCGCAGTTGGAAGCCTGGACGGCTGGCATCCTCACACAGAGGCCCTCAGGCTCGAGTGCTTGGGATGGCTACATGGCGATGTTGGTGACGAAGGCTTGCCTTCAGGCCTGGAAGACGGGCAATCGTGTTGCCGTGGAACTCCCCGAAAAACCGTCTCTGTATCAGTAACACCACAGGAATCGAAGAAATCGGCTGACGTCCGGCACGTCAGCGCGGGAATGGCGAGGTTGGCCTAGACTTCAACGAGAAAGCCCCGCTTCGCGCGAGGCTCACTCTTATCGGCAGACCGTTCTGTACCGCGTAATGTAGTGGTTGTGGCTTCGGTGCTGATACGGCACCCTCCAGCAAACGTCGCGATAAGCGTAACGCGGTCGGTAGTAGTCACGATACCTCGGTCCCTCTCGGTAATAACGAGGTGGCGGCGGATCGTCATAGTATCGAGAGTCTCCGGAACCGAACTCGAAATAAACACCTTGGGCGTCGGCAGGGGCACTTACCAGAAGTGCTGCGAGGCCGGCCACTGCGATAATCAACCGTTTCATGGTCAGTCTCCTTTCTCTGCAGATTCAACGCGCCATGCCCCCTATGGTTCAGCCGTTTGAGGTCCTATAGGACCTAAGTCCTACAGGCACTCCGGGGAAGGCGGCAGAGAAAAGCCCCGCGGTGTTGGCAGGGCTCTTTAGTATCGCTACATCTCAAAACAACGTGTCTAGGGCGACACGAGCTGAATGGGAAAACGCCGCAGGTCTGCTTCTGTTCTCGACCGTTTCCCGTTGCTACGTCTCCCGGTGCGTGAAGCCTCGCGCCACGTCGATCAGGGCACGCAATTGCATCTGGTCGTGGACGCCCTGACGATAGAACTCGATGATGATGGAAGCGATCCGTTCGGACTCGTCCGAGGACGCCTCGATCCCCTGTTCATTGCGGATATGGTCGAGCACACGATGACAGACTGCCAGATCCTTGGAATGCAACGGCTCGTCGCGGCGGCTGTAGCGTTTGTGGGACATAGTGGTTCCTCCCTCCTCCACAAGCAGAAAGGAGCCCCGCAGGGAAGCGGGGCAGATAACAGGGACATTTGGAAAGGCCAAGGCGCAGTGTGCGAAACGCCTTGGAACTGTGCCTAGAACGCGATGAAAGGCTGTTGGTTCCCGCCGTCTCGTTCTGTCTTAACGCAAAAGAGCGGCAATCGCCGACAGTGCCGGGCGAGGCTTACTGGCTGACAGTTATGATGCTTGAGCCCTCGGGAAACGGCGAGACGCATTCGCGCCTCGGGCCGCCATACGGCTGGTATGTATTGTCATCCGTCCGATAGGACGCATAGTGGCCCGAACACCACACGACATGGTTGGTATTCCCGTTGCTTACCGATACGGTGACCTCCGTGGATGGGGCCGCGAACGGAGAGACGCAGGTGCGGACCTGACCGCTATAGGAGCGATAGGTATCGCTGGCGGGATTGTAGGACCGGTAACGCGACGCGCACCACTGTTCATGATCGTTGCGCAGCGAAGTGTCGCCGGAGTCTACCGACATGCCCTGGGAGGCTGCTTCCGTTACGTGGTCCGTCTTAGGTGGGACGACGGGAGTGATGGGATAGGCTGCGGAGACAAGGGGCGCAACGCGCTCGAACTTTTGGCTCCGAGGATCGACGCGCTCAGGAGTTGAAGTCCAGGGTCCCGCAGTTTCCAGATTGTCCAAGTGTTGTCCTTCGGGCACGGCAAGGATGTATGTGGCAGCAGCCGCGCCGATGAGACAGGCCCCCACCGCCGCGGCAGCGCCGAACAGCACCGTAGCAATCGCTTTCATAGCAGCCTCCCCACCCCCTCGATCCAACTGATTGTGCGACACAATCGAGTTCAGCGAGAAACCCGCCTTCCGGAACTTTGTTCCTCCTCGTCCTGCCTCGCTCGGCGAAAGCCCGGCGGCACTGCGTCGCCGGGCCGGTCATCTATGCCGTCAGGATGTAGACGATCGTGAAGTCGTCCGGATCGACGATGACGATCCGTCCATCAGCAAGGATGAAGAAGCGATAGGCCTTGTACTGCGGCACGACCTCGACGATCCGCGACGGCAACGGCTCAAGGTGGATATGGCGCGGAATGTTTGTGCCGACGGCGACCTCGAAATTCGTCTCCTTGACGCGCTCGACGTGAACTTCCTTGAAGACCTGGCGGATCTCGGTCTGCTGTTCCACTGAAATATTCACGTTCGTCGTGTTGTTCTCGGTCTTCGTTTCCGTTGACGACTTATTGGTGGTCGTCGAATGCTGCTCTGTGTTCGAAGGCTTCGACGCATCACCGCCCTGTGCAGGCTGGTTTTGGACGCTGGTGGTAGAATTGGAATTGGTTTCGGAACCTGAGCCGCTCGAAGACGAGCCGCCCTTGGTGGAAGAGCCGTTGTCATTCGAGGGTTTTGTCTTTGTGGTCGATCCGGCATCGCCAGAACCACTCTGAGATCCCCCCTGACTGCCGGTTGCACCGTTCTCGGAAGGCCTCATCGTCTTGCCGGAGTTTTCACCAGTGGACGATCCGCTTGAACCCTGTTCAGCTGGCTTCAGAGTATCTGATTGGCCTCCGCCCGATCCACTCTGGCCCGAAGCTCGCCCGCCCGAAGACCCGTCGCCTGTCGAGGGTGCGCCGGCGTCCGGTTGCTGCGTCGTGGCGCCGTCGGACTGTGGCTGCGTACCCTGCTGCGAGCTTCCCTTCTTCGGCAGGATCGGGGCGTCCTGGGCGGACGCGGGAACAAAAGCGAGGGGCGAAGTTCCGATCGCCAACGCCGCGACGATGATAGGTAGTGTCTTGCGTTTCATGTTTATTCTCCTTGAACGACAAGGCAGACGCAGCCACACCGATCGCGGCTGCGGCATATTCCCTTGATGTCGTTTGATAGTTGCTGGTGGTGAGCGCAGCGTTGCCGCGCTCTGGACCAGGATCAGTTGATGACCTGGATGACCTTGCGCGATGAAGGCTCGACGATCACACGTTCGTCGTTCACCACGGCGTAGGCGTATTTGGGATTGTCAGGAACAGGTGTCACCACAACGGTCTCCGGAAGCGGCTGGCCGATGACGACCTTCTGCTTGACGACGACCCGTGCCGAAGGCGCAGGCGCCTCACGGACGTAGGTAACCACCTTCTGCGGCGGTGGCTCGAGGATCGCGCCGACAGTCGCTCCGGCGACCCCACCAACGGCTGCGCCAACCGGTCCACCGACGATCGCGCCGGTGACTGCACCGCCTGCCGCGCCGTTGACGGTCGACGACTGCGCGAATGCTACGCCGGACGCTAGGACCAATGCTGCGGCAGCGCCAATCGAATGTTTGATAAGCATGTTTTCCTCCTTGAACAAAGCGACCTCGACGGGCCGCTCGTAAATCCAACGAGGTGGAATCCTGACGGTTCCGTCTACCGGACCTCAGTCCCAGGTGAGCCCGACTTTAGTCCGAGCGACGCTTTCATGCCGGCGAACTGCCAAGGAGAAGGGGTACTTACGCGCGTCTCACTGCTTTCAAACAAACAAATTGCGGGAAGCATGCTGCCAAACCGGCTCCGTCGAAGGACCACTATGTGCACTTGACCCTCCTTCCAGGCCTCTACCTTAGACGAGACCACGAACAAAGGAGATCGGTCGTGCCGGCCCGCATCGAAGACTACGCGCTCATCGGAGACTGTGAGACCGCCGCGCTGGTGTCGAAAGGTGGATCGATCGACTGGCTTTGCTTTCCGCGCTTCGACTCTCCAGCCTGCTTCGCGGCGCTGCTCGGCAGCGACGACAATGGACGGTGGCTGATCCGACCTTCCAGCGAGAACTATGAGGTGACGCGCCGATATGCTGAAGACACACTCGTCTTGGAGACAGAGTTCAGAACGGAGACAGGCAGCGCGGTCATCAAAGACTTCATGCCTCTTCGCGACGGCCGGAGTGATCTGATGCGTATCGTCGAGGGCACGGACGGCACCTTGGCGTTCGACCTGGAGTTCGTTCTTCGCTTTGACTACGGACGAACTGTGCCTTGGGTGACGAGCAGCGAGGATGGCACCCTAACGGCGATCGCAGGCCCGGACAGGCTGACCCTGACATCATCGGTACCCCTGCATGGCGACGAAATGCGGACCGTGGGTTCGTTCTCTGTCTCCGCGGGAGAACAGCAATCCTTCACCCTGACATGGAACCCGTCGCACGTTCCTCGGCCGGTAGCGAGATCGATCCGGGCCGCCTTGGAGGACACCGAAGGCTTCTGGAAATCGTTTGCAAGCACATGCTCGCACGTGGGCGTATGGAAGCCGCTCGTCAAACGGTCGCTGATAACGCTGAAGGCGCTGACCTATATGCCGACAGGCGGTATCGTCGCCGCGGCGACGACGTCCCTCCCCGAACAACTCGGAGGGCCGCGCAACTGGGACTACCGGTATTGCTGGCTTCGGGACGCCACACTTACCCTTTTGGCACTTATGAAGCTTGGGTACTACGAGGAAGCCAGTGGGTGGCGCGATTGGTTGCTGCGCGCTGTCGCGGGTGCCCCGGCGCAGATGCAAATCATGTATGGCGTCGCAGGGGAACGTAACCTGCTGGAGTGGGAGGTTCCCTGGCTGGCGGGCTACGAAGGGTCTCGCCCTGTACGCATCGGCAATGGCGCCGCAGAACAGGTTCAGCTCGACGTCTATGGCGAGGTCGCCGACGCGATGCTGCAGGCACGCAAGGGTGGACTGCCGCCGCATCCGCGCAGTCGACAGCTCAGCGATGCCATCCTCCAATTCCTGGAGAAGATATGGACCGAACCAGACGAAGGGATCTGGGAAGTGCGGGGGCAGCGCCAGCACTTTACCTATTCGAAGGTTATGGCGTGGGTCGCCTTCGACCGCGCGGCCACGACGGCACGCGAAGAAGATAACAGTGAGGCCGCAGCACGTTGGAAAGCCGTCGCCGACCGCATTCATCAGGATGTCTGCGACAAAGCATTCGATCCGGAGCTTGGCTGCTTCGTCCAGGCCTACGGATCAAAAGCCCTCGACGCCAGCCTGTTGCACATTGGGATGGTCGGGTTCCTCCCTCCCGAAGACCCACGTTACATCGCCACTGTCGAGGCGATCGAGCACAAGCTCCTGCGCGATGGTCTGGTCCTTCGCTACGAAACCCGTGAAGTCGACGACGGACTGCCTGCTGGCGAAGGCGCGTTCCTTGCCTGTAGTTTCTGGCTTGTCGATGCACTTGTGCTGATCGGACGCAGGGCCGACGCGCTGCGTCTCTTCGAGCGATTGCTCTCGCTCTGCAATGACGTCGGCCTTCTCTCGGAGGAGTACGATACCCAGGCAAAACGGATGGTGGGAAACTTTCCCCAGGCGTTTAGTCATGTCGGACTTATCAATAGCGCGCTCAATCTCGCACGGGCTGAGGGACCCGCCGAGCAACGGGCCGAATAACCGTCGTTCGCAGTACCGGCTGCACCGCAGGGGAGGAACCGGGCCAGGCCATTTCGACTGGAAGCGGCGGCCGACTTTTTCATGGGAGCTAAATTCCAAAGCCGATAAAAACCAGCTTTAGCTAGTTTCTCTATGTCCTTGTTTAAAGGAGCTTTTGGTGGGTGATGTAGGGCTCGAACCTACGACCCGCTGATTAAGAGTCAGCTGCTCTACCAACTGAGCTAATCACCCGTAACCGCCGTGTTGCGCGGTGTGAGGGGGCGTATAAACATGATCGTTTGGCTTGTCTAGCGCCTGCCTGAAAATTCTTTGGTTAAATGCGAAGATTTTTGCGCATGGCTGAAATGCAATGAAATCAAAGGTCCAGTGTTCCGCTCGCCATCCGCACCGCCTGCCCGCCAATCCGGGCATTCGAGATTGCCCCGCCTTCGACATCCATGTGCAGGTGAATAAAGGACGGCCGGCCCATTTCTACACCCTGCTCAATCGTCAGATCGTGGTGGCCATCCGTCTGGCGGTCGAAATGGTGGATAGCGCCGGAAAGCGCCGCGGCCGCCGACCCCGTGGCCGGATCTTCGACAATCCCCATGCCGCTCGCAAACATCCGCGCGTGGAACTTCGCGACATGGTTCACACCGCCGCGACAATAAACATAGGCCGAGGCGAGCGCCCCATCGACAAAAGGAACGGTCGCTTCCCAAAGCTGTGGGTCGAAATCCATGCGTTGCGCAGCACCAAGGTCGTGCACGGGCACCATCAGGAACGGTACACCGGCACTCCACAACGACGGAACGTGATTTTCAAAGCCGATTTCCGTGGTGTTCAGCGACAGCGCATTGGCAATTCCGAGCTTGTCGAGGGGCATGGTGATCTGCTGCGATTTCCGCGGCAGATCGAATTCGGCGAAACTCGCCTCGCCCTCTCGCAGTCGAACCGCGCACCGTACGGGCCCGACATTTTCCTCCAGCACCGAAACGAGATCGATAGTTGCGTTGCGATGCGCTTGCTCGGCGAGAGCGATGGCCGTTCCGACGGTCGGGTGTCCGGCAAAAGGCAGCTCGCGACCGGGGGTAAAGATACGGATTCGCGCCGTGTAGGCGGGGTTATCCGAAGCCTGCACGAAGACTGTCTCTGAAAGGTTCATTTCCTTCGCGATCGCCTGCATGGCGTCGTCGCTCAGGTCATCGCCATCAAAGATGACGGCGAGCGGGTTTCCGGCGAGTTTGCGGTCGGTAAACACGTCGTAGACACTGTAGCTTCGCGCCACATGGGCCTCCCTGGTCTCGGTCCTCGTTTCGCCAACCTGCCCGACCGGACGACCGAGCGCAAGGCGTTAAGAGCGGGGCTTCTCTCCAAAGTACCAATCGATGACGGGAAGCATCGCGATATTGTAGGGATGCGCCTTCGGGTCAGCGGAAAGGATCGCAACCGCGCCGGCAATTTCCTTGTCGTCGGCAACCAACATGTGTGCGTGGATCTTCGCAATCATTTGATCGGCAGTCAGATCGAAGCGGAAGAGACGCAGCACCGTTACCGTACGCCTGACATGGCTCGCATAGTAGTGATCGCCAGCGTCGGCATCGCTAAGGTCTAGCCCGGTTTCTTCCAATACCTCGCGACGCATGTTGCCATCCACGTCGCAGCGGTTTCCGGAGATGTCTTCAGGTTCCAGCGAACCGGCGGCAAAATATACCTGACCCGGATTGGCCGTATGGTTTCCCATGCGGATTGCCACCAAGGCGCCGTCGGAGGTCTCAAGAACCGGATAGGCGAACAGATGGATGCCGCCCTGCCGATCCGGCTGTCGGCGCCACCACATGAATGTCGAGAATGGGATGACGTGGCCCTCGGCCACCAGGCCACTTTCGGTGAGCGCCAGCCGTTTTTGGAAGACCATGCGGCCATCGAAGAGCGCCGGGTTGGCCGCAGTTTCTCGTTCCCAGTTCTCGCGGATCGCCTCGAGCTCAGCGACATAGAAGGGATGGTCTCCGGCGAGGACGCGAAGATCCAGCCCAGCAATAGGAAATACCGTCTGCTCCGGCGGCCAGCCGGCAAAATCCTCGGAAAAATGCAGGTTCATATCAAATCCAATGTCATGACAACGGGGCAATGGTCGGAGGCCTTCGGCCGGTCCCAGCCGGTGCGGGGATAACGCTCGATCTCCTGGCCGGGTGGGAAGACGGTGCGATAGGGCTGCCCGTGCCGAACGATTTCCGGCAAGCGACCAGCATTCGTTCTGGCGAGGGCCGCCGAGATCCAGATGTAGTCGAGCTGACACAGCCACTGCTCTTGAGGTCCGCGGGCATGGTAGAGCGTCCAGCGATCGAGCGGATCACGGCGACGGACGACGTTCTCGGCAAAACCATCGTGACTGAAGACGTCGAGTGCACTGATGTTCTCGTCCTGATGCTCGAAGCGGTATCCCGTGCGGCGACGCCCGATGACGTCGACGCGCTCCTGATAATCGTTCATGTCACCACATATAACGAAGCGCTTGTCATCGGTATGAGCGTTGAAACGGTCCTCGATGATACGGCGCACGGCGAGTGCTTCGGCCCGGCGCACCGGCATCGTACCGAGCCTGCTATCGACGCCGTTCGTGCGGGGGCCGTCCATCGACTTGAAGTGAACCACGTAGAGTGACAGCGGAACACCGCCGATCTCGAGGTCGAATTCCATGCAGTCGCGCTTGAAGATCTTGTCGTCGATGCGATTGGTCAGCGCCAGCTGGTCGTTGAAGAGTCCCAGATCGCGATAGGTGAGCATCGCGTGGCTTTTGATCTGCTTGAGTTCGATCTTCTGCCCATCGCGTGTTTCTTCCCGCATCAGGACAGCAACGTCGATCCCGCGGCTGTCATTGCCCTCGACGAGGTACTTTTGCCGGTAGCCGTTTCCGACCATCCGGAAGAGGTAACCATATTCGAAGGCTTGGAGCGCCTCCATGTTATCGACTTCCTGCAGGCAGAGAATGTCGGCGTCGGCGTCTGCAATCGCCAGCGCCGTCATCTGTCGGGTATCGTCGGTGGAAGCGATCACCCGCGCCTGCTCGAGCTGCTGATAGACGCCCTCGCTGCGCACTTCGAAAAGCTTGATGACCCGGTCCTGGCGCAGCTGGTTGCGAAAGCCGGTAAAGTCGAAACGCGTCATGAGGTTTTCGACGTTGAAGGTAGCAATGCGAAGCGACATCGAACATTTCCAATTGGCTCTATGCCATTAGTAGTGGCTAAGCCCCGCTTCGGAAAGACGTTTCGAGATCAGAGACGCCAGGCGGCGCGCGCAATGACGCGCACACTTTCGCCGACCTGCAAGCGCTCCCGGTTGAACGCGCGAAGCACCTGCCCGTCGTCAAGCAGCAACTTCAGAGCATAGCGTTCACCTTCGTAGAGGATGGACTCGACGCGTGCCAGAACACCCTCACCCGCGATCAAGACATCCTCCTGGCGCACCAGAACGTCCACCTTTGGCCCATGACTTTCCTCGGCCGAAAACATGGGCGCGAGGGCGCTCCAATCGAAAATCCGGGTGTCACTAGCCGGAGACGACAGCGAGAGAATTGCGCCGCGACCGATCAGCCCGCCAACCAGCCGGCCCTCGGGCCGCGCATAGATTTCCGCGGGCGACGCAGCCTGCAGAAGGCGGCCCTCGGACATGACCGCAACGTCGGTAGCAAGGGCCATCGCCTCGCTCTGATCGTGCGTGACATAGACCATCGTCGCTCCAGAGCGCTGGTGGAACTCACGAAACGTTTCCTCCATCTCCTGTTTCAGGTGTCGGTCGAGATTGGCAAGCGGCTCATCGAGCAGGACGACGTCGGGTGACGACACCAGGCAGCGCGCCAAGGCCACGCGCTGTCGCTGGCCGCCGGAGAGATCGGCGGGGCGCCGCTCGGCATGGTCGGCGAGCCTCACCGTTGCCAGCGCTTCACGAACCCTCCGCCTGTACGTCTCACCGCAGACGCCGCGCACCTTCAGGGGATAGCCGACATTGTCTGCGACGCTCATATGCGGCCACAATGCGTAGGATTGAAACACCATCGCCATGTTGCGCCGTTCCGGTGGCAACGACCGCGACGCGTCTGCGAGCAGCCGCTCGCCAAGATGGATAGAGCCGTCGGTTGGCGCCTCGAAGCCGGCGATCATGCGCAGAACCGTTGTCTTGCCGCAGCCCGACGGTCCGAGTAGTGCCAGGAAGCCGCCGTGGCGGACCTTCAGCGAAAAATCGGCGACCGCCGCGCGCCCGGTACCGAAGTCCTTGGCAAGATGGTTGAGGATCAGTTGCGCCACGGTACGACTCCTCTCGGCAGGCGTTTTGCCATCAGTTCCAGGAGAAGCATCATGAAGATGACCATAAGGACAACGAGCACGGAGAGCGCCGAGGCGAGATCGGAGCTGCCGCTGTCATCGAGATTGTAGATGACAACGCCAAGCGTCTGCGTCCCGGCAGACCACAAAAGCGCGGAAATGGTAAGCTCATTGCAGGCGATCAGGAACACCAGGATCACCGATGCGCCGGTTGCCGGAGCGATCAAAGGCACAATGATATCGGCGAGCCGTCGAAAGAAGCCAGCCCCCGAGAGCCTTGCGGCCTCCTCCAGGGCCGGATCGAGCTGATGAAACGCACTGACGACGGGCTTCAGGCTAACGGCAAAGAAACTGGAGAGATAGGCGATCAGAATGATCCAGATTGTTCCGTACAGCGTCATGTGCAGGATCGGAAGCGGTGCGGCAAACACCAGGATGAAGCACACGGCAATGACGATGCCGGGCAGCGAATATGGAATCTCGATCAGGCTGGAAACGATCCGGCCAAGTAGGTCTTTCCGTCGCGTCAACGCGTAAGCGGTCAGCACGGTCACCAGAAGGAGACATAGTGCCGTTCCGGCCGCGAGGGAGAGCGAGTTTACGAACGCCGTGCGCGTGACCGCTTGCCGGAAGAGAATTTCGTAGAAAGCGCTTGCCGACATCGTCTTGAAGGTCAGCTGCACACCATAGGCCGGCACGAGTGCGCCGGCGAGGAGCGCGAAGAATGGCGCTACCAGCATGACGAAGATGCAGAGCCAGAGCAGTGGCTGCAAAAGGAACTTCCAGGGCCCCAACTCAAAGGCAGCGGTCGCGCCTGAAAGGCCGAGGACGCGGTAATCGCGTCCGCGCAAAGCGCGATCCTGAATGGCAAGCCCGGCAACGGAAATGATTGCGATGATTGCCGAAAGCACCGCGACATCGCCGAATGTCCGGCTGGTGAAGGCGGAAAACTTGGTGAAGATCAGTGTCGGAAGCGTGTAGATCGAAGCCGGTATGCCGAGAATAGCCGGTATGCCGAAGTTGCCGGTGCAGGAAACAAAGGAGATCGCAGCTCCGGCAATGATGCCGGGCAGCGAAAGCGGCAGGATGATGTCGCGGAAAACCCGAAGACTCCCGGCTCCAGCGAGACGCGCCGCCTCGACACCATCGCGCGGCAACGCCATCAGGCCGGCCCGGAGAGCGAGATAGACGAGCGGCGCGTGCTGCACTCCGTAGAGCAGCGAAATACCACCGACCGAATAGAGCGGCTGCGGCGATCCAAGCGGAGGCGCAATGTGCAGAGCCTTCAACAGTGGGCTTGAGGGCCCGGACATCTGCACCCAGGCAAGCGCCGTCACCTGCGGCGGGATCATCATCGGCAGGACGAACAGGAAGCTCAACGCTCCCTTGCCGCTGATATCCGTCAGCGTCAGCAGGAACGCGAAGGCGCAGCCTATGGCCAGTGAAATCAGTGTGCCAAGAATGGCCGTGACGAGCGTGTAGTAGGTCGCCGACCAAAGCGCGGGATCGCTGAGCACCGCGCCGACGCCGCCATTTGCAAGTGACGCAATACCTGTTACCGCGAGCCGCGCCAGCGGCAGCACGCTCAGGACCAGGACAACGATAACGACAAGAGGAAACAGCCAAGCGGGCTGGCTGTTTCCGGGACGAACATATTCGCGCATCTGCGTTCTGGCGACGATCAGTTCGAGCCGTAGATGCCGGAGAAGGTCTTGAGGTCCCGATCGGTGTCTTTCAGCGCCTCGGCGGCATTGATCGGCAGCAGCGTGATGCTCTCACGAGCCGGAAAACCCTCCGGCAGCTTCATACCGTTGCGAGCCGGGATGTAGCCGAGCTTGAGGAACCCTTCCTGCCCCTTTTCGGAAAGGACGTAGTCAACGAATTTCTTCGCCGCATCGGCATTCTTCGAGCTTGCGAGAATACCCACCGGCTCCGTTACCGCGGAGACGCCTTCCGTCGGGAAGACGAACTCGACCGGCGCGCCCTTGGCCTTTTCGCGGATCGGCATGTAGTCGACGATCATACCGAAGGCCTTTTCGCCCGCGGCGACCGACTTGAGCACCGCACCGTTGCCACCGGCCGCCGTCGCGCCATTGGCGGCGAGATCCTTGTAGAAGTCCCAGCCGAGGCCGTCGACACCGGCCAGCGTCTGTGCGTGAATCAGGGCCGCGCCCGACGTCAGCGGGCTCGGCATAGTCACGAGGCCCTTGGCTTCGGCCTTCGTCAGATCCTTCCAGCTCGTCGGCTTGAACGCGGCAGAAGTGTTGTAGACGATGCCGGTGGTGATCAGCTTGGTCGAATAGTAGTAGCCGTCAGCGTCATAGAGTGCGGCGTCGTAGCTGGCAGCTTCCGGCGACTTATAGGCCAGTAGCTTGCCGGCTTCCTTCAGGCGCTCGAGCGTGACCGTGTCTGCGATCAACAACACGTCAGCAACCGGATTGCCGGCCTCGATTTCAGCCTGCAGCTTTGCCATGATCTTCGGCGTGCCGTCACGCACCCAGTCTACCTTGAGGTCGGGATTGGCCGCCATGAAGCCGTCGACAGTCGCTTGCGCATCTTCATTCGGCTGGCTGGTGTAGAGAACGAGATTTGCGGCTGATGCCGGAATTGCAAGCAAGGTCGCTGCGAGCAGCGCGGCGGCGGAAACGATCGTCTTCATGGTGGATCCTCGGTGATGGGAGAGCCGATCCTTAGCCATCTCGGATAACATGATTGTGACAGTCTGCTTCGCGACGCTGACGTGCAATCTGGCCCTTGACCCGCCTGCCCCGCACCTATCTTCTAACGCACGTTTTGGCTCAAGCCTTTGGGAGGAGGACGCATATGGAATACCGGCTTCTCGGCCGCTCCGGCCTCAAGATTTCGACCGTGACAATGGGCACGATGACGTTCGGCGGCCAAGGTTGGGCGAAGATGGTTGGTGATCTCGGAGTCGCCGAAGCGCGCAGGCTTGTCGACCTATGTCTCGACGCCGGCGTCAACCTCATCGATACGGCCGACGTCTACTCGCAGGGCGTTTGCGAGGAAATTCTCGGCGAGATCATCGGAGGGCCGCGCAAGAACGGCGTGCTGATCGCGACCAAGGCACGCTTTCGCATGGGAGACGGGCCGAACGATACGGGCTCGTCGCGCTATCATCTCATCAGCGCCTGCGAAGCGAGCCTCCGGCGCATGAAGACCGACGTCATTGACCTGTACCAGCTTCACGAATGGGACGGAAAGACGCCTCTCGAAGAAACCATGGAAGCGCTCGACACACTCGTCCGCCACGGCAAGGTCCGCTATGTCGGCTGCTCGAATTTCTCAGGCTGGCACATCATGAAAGCGCTTGGTGTCAGCGAAAGGGAAAAGCGGGAGCGGTTCGTCAGCCAGCAGATCCACTACACCCTCGAAGCACGCGACGCGGAATACGAACTGCTTCCAATCAGCGTCGACCAGGGGCTCGGCGTGCTCGTCTGGAGCCCGCTGGCTGCCGGCCTGCTCTCCGGCAAGCATCGCCGCAACCAGACCGCCCCTGAAGGGTCGCGTCAATTCGCCGGGTGGACCGAGCCGCCGATTCGTGACGAAAACCGCCTCTGGAATATCGTCGAAACGCTGGTGGCGATCGCCGAAGAACGTGGCGCCTCGGCAGCCCAAGTGGCGCTTGCCTGGCTGATCGGTCGCAAGGCGGTGACCTCGGTGATCATCGGTGGTCGCACCGAAGCCCAGTTCAAGGACAATCTGGCCGCGGCTGAACTGAAGCTGACCGAAGACGAGCGCAAGCGCCTCGATGCCGTCAGCCTGCCGCCTGTGCTCTATCCGTATTGGCACCAGCTCAATACGGCAAGCGACAGGCTGAGTGAGGCCGATCTGGAATTGTTCGGCCCGCACCTAAATCGGTAGTTGGTTCCGAAAGTCCGAGGCCAATCAGCCGCCGATTTCCCCGGTGATGAGCGCCCCGAGGCGGCTGATTCCCTCCTCGATCATCTGATCGTTGGCGCAGGAGAAGCTGACGCGGAAGGTGTTCTCTCCCGAACCGTCGGCGAAGAATGCCTTGCCGGGGACGAACGCGACCTTGGCTGTTTCCAGCGACTTGGCGAGCAGCTTCGCGCCATCCATGCCATCAGGTAGCGTTACCCAGATGAACATGCCGCCTTCCGGCTTGGTCCAGCTCGTGCCGGCCGGCATGTATTTCTCCAGCGCCGCCAGCATGACATTGCGGCGGTGGCTATAGACCGACGTGATCTTCGCGACCTGCGCATCGAAACCGCGTTCCGCGACGCGGGCGATTGCCATTTGATTGATCGTCGAGGAGTGCAGGTCAGCCGCCTGCTTCATCAGCACCAGTTTGCGGATGACGGGAGCATTTGCAACGATGAAGCCGACGCGAAGACCGGGAGCCAGCGTCTTCGAGAAGCTGCCGCAATAGATCGTGCGGGTATCGTTGATGTGCCCCTTCTTCGCGATCTCAGTCGCCAGAATCGGCGCGACCGGCGTGCCGTCGTAACGGAGCGACTGGTAGGCCGCGTCTTCGATGACCGCGATATCGAGATCCTCGGCCAGCACGAGAACCTTCTCTCGTCCAGCCTGATCGACGGTTTCACCCGTCGGGTTGGCAAAATCGGCGGAGAGATAGGCGAACTTCACCTTGCCGCCCGCCGCAGCAGCCTGCGCCTTATAGGAATCGGGCGTGCGGTTGCCGTTCGGCGTCAGCTGGTCGTAGGTCGGCTCGTAGGCGTTGAAGGCCTGGAGTGCGCCGAGATAGGTCGGCCAAGTAACCAGTGCCGTGTCATCAGCCGAAAGGAAAAGCTTGCCCAGATAGTCCAGCCCCTGCTGCGAGCCGGACACGATGAAGACGTTCTCAAGCTCGCACGGAATGCTGAGCGCAGCCATCTGCTTGACCAGCCACTCGCGAAGCGGCTTGTAGCCTTCGCTGACCGAATACTGCAGCGCCGAGTTCACGGCCGAACTGCTGAAGATATCGGCGTAGGCCGCCTTGAACTCCTGATCGGGAAAGAGCGCCGGATCCGGGATACCGCCGGCAAAGGAAATGATCTCAGGCCGGTCAAGGAGCTTCAGAAGCTCGCGAATCTCCGATGCGCGCATCCGTGAAGAACGCGTCGCGAACATGCCTTCCCAATTCAACATCGGTATTTCCTCGCAATTTTTTGTCTTTAGGCGAGAGAACCACGCAATAAAAAATAAGTCAACATTACTGACCTATTTCTTTGCCGCCATGACAATTTCGGAAAGCGAAGGTCACTTCTGTAAACAGAAGCCAGAACCGACCAGAATCGATCTTTTCAAGACCCACCCGGTGGCGGTAGTGTCGCCGCCACTATCCAACATGCTATGAAGGTGCCAGCAATGTCCGCGTCGTCGAATACTCCTGAAATCAAGATCGAATTCCACGCGTCGCCGGTCTCGGAAGCCGATCGAACTCAGGCTCTGGAGACACCCGGCTTTGGAAAGGTCTTCACGGATCATATGGTTCTGGCCCGGTGGACTCCCGACAAAGGCTGGCACGATGCGAAGGTCACGCCGCGGCGGCCTTTGGAACTCGATCCTGCCAGCGCAGTACTGCACTACGCCCAGGAAATCTTTGAAGGTATGAAAGCCTATAAGGCGGACGATGGTCGCATACTGCTCTTCCGGCCTGAAGAGAACGCCCGTCGTTTCGCGCAGTCGGCGGCCAGGATGGCGATGCCTGCCGTGCCGGAAGAACTTTTCCTGAAGGCGGTCGAGGAGCTTGTCCGCGTCGACAAGGCATGGATTCCATCAGGCGACGGCAGCCTCTATCTGCGCCCGTTCATGTTCGCCAACGAGGCGTTCCTCGGCGTCCGCCCCGCTCAGGAATATATCTTCTGCATCATCGCCTCCCCGGTGGGTGCATACTTCAAAGGCGGAGCAAAGGCGGTTTCCCTCTGGGTCGAGACTGAGTACACCCGAGCAGCAGCCGGCGGCACCGGTGCTGCCAAATGCGGCGGAAACTACGCGGCCAGCCTCGTCGCACAAGCCGAGGCGGCGAAGAAGGAGTGCGACCAGGTCGTGTTCCTTGATGCAGCGGAACATCGCTGGGTCGAGGAACTCGGCGGGATGAACGTATTCTTCGTGATGAACGATGGATCTGTGGTAACCCCCCCTCTCGGCGGCACGATCCTGCCGGGCATCACGCGCGCGTCGGTTATAGTTCTCGCCGAAGAAAAGGGCTTGCGCGTCGAGCAGCGCCCCTACTCATTCGCGGAATGGCAGGCCGATGCGGCCAGCGGCAAGCTCGTGGAAGCATTCGCTTGCGGCACTGCAGCAGTCCTCGCGGGCATCGGCCTCGTGCGACACGCCGGCGGCGAGTTCCGTATCGGAGACGGACAGACCGGCAAGCTGACCAGCGAGTTGCGTCAGGAGCTCGTCGGCCTGCAGAAGGGCGTCACAAACGATGAACGTGGCTGGACACGCCGTATCCTCGCCTGAGGTCATCAGCGGCGCGCGAGCAGTCGGCCACCAGTAATCCAGAGACTTCGGAAACCGGGCGACGCCCGGTTTCTTAGAGGCGCGAAGCTTCAACCGCCGGCAAAAGGGGGCGGCATGAAAAAAGCCGTCGTTCCCCGCTTCCGTCGGGGGAGCGGGGAAGTCGTTTCCGAGGCTGCAGCTCGACCGTCCCGCGCTCAGGAATGGAACAGGGCGGCGATCTGCTCTTGTGTCGGCAATTGGCCTCGCGGCGTCAGCTTGTCGACCACTCCAGGCAGAACGGTCGACAATTGGTTCAGCAGCTCCTGCTCGCTGATTCCCGCCTGACGTGCGAGATCGCTGATCGTCTGGGACCCGAGCGCACTATTGAGACTGCCCGGTGCGATCGGTTTGTTCTGCCCGGGTTGGACCCAGGAATCCACCGTATCGCCCTGCCCGGCTTCCGTCAGCTTGCCGAGAAGACCGCCAAGGCCACCGAGACCCCCAAGCCCGCCGAGAAGGCCGCCGTCACCGGCCTGCGGGCTGGCTTGCGGATTGGCCTGCTGGCCAGCCGGATCCGTCTGGCTGCCACCGCCACCGAGGAGTTTGCCCACCAGCAACGCGCCGAGAGCAATCATGATCGGCTTCGATATATTTCCGCCTGGAACAGCGTCGTCAAAGATACCCATGCCATCCTCCTTTTTGGTTTCTTCATTTCACTGAACAACAACTGTAGAATGAAAGCATAAGGCTCTCACGAACCTTGAATTCCCCGGCGAGCTATTTAGCTAAACGGGAAGATGGTCTGAATATTCAACCAATCAAGGAGGGACATGGCGGATGTCAGTAATCAGTTGGATTATCCTTGGACTGATCGCGGGATTCATCGGCAGCAAGATCGTCAACAAGTCGGGCGCGGGGATGCTGATGGACATCGTCCTCGGCATCGTTGGAGCGATCGTCGGCGGCGTCATCTTCAGTTTCTTCGGCGCATCGGGCGTAACGGGCATCAATATCTACAGCCTCGTCGTCGCGGTCATCGGTGCTGTCGTTGTTCTCTGGCTGTACCACGCCGTCAGCGGGCGCCGGTCCGTCTAACTCGCCATTTCTATGTCGACGGGATGAGCGCTGCCTCAAAGGCGGCGACTTTGTGCGTGTAACTCCGGCCTTGGCGCATCGGGCAAACGATCATGGCAGACGAGAGTACATCTTCATTCTACGACGACAACGCGGCAACCTATGCCTCGCGGCAACGCAAGCTGCCGGTACGGCGGCTCGATGCCTTTCTGTCGTTGCTCCCGCCCGGTGCGGCGATCCTCGATCTGGGTTGCGGTGGAGGACAGGACAGCGAGTATATGCTGTCGAAGGGCTTCGCCGTAATGCCGACAGACGGATCACCGGAAATAGCCAGGCAGGCAGAAAGCCTCCTCGGTCACTCCGTCGCGGTCCTGCGCTTCGAGGATCTGGACGAGGAAGAAGCATTCGATGGCGTTTGGGCAGAGGCAAGCTTGGTGCACGTCCCGCGAGCCACCCTTCCCGAGGTGCTGGAACGGATCCGCACTGCGTTGCGGCCCGGCGGCACCTTTCACGCCACTTTCAAGGCGGGCGAGGCCGAAGGGCACGATGCGTTCGGTCGCTACTACAACTATCCGTCGGCGGAGCTACTCTCGGAAATGCTGAGCAATGGAGGCTGGCATAACATAGTCATCAGTGAAGGCGACGGCACCGGCTATGATGGAAAGCCTACCCGCTGGCTTGCTGTACGGACGCAAAAATAAAGGCCGGAACTTTCGTCCCGGCCTTCGTGATCCAGCAGTTTGAAGCCGCTTAGTTGACGGACTTGTCGACCAGCTTGTTCTTGCCGATCCAAGGCATCATGCCGCGGAGCTTGGCGCCGACTTCTTCGATCTGGTGGCTGTCGTTCATGCGGCGGATGCCCTTGAAGCGCGAGCCGCCAGCCTTGTATTCCTGCATCCAGTCGGACGTGAACTTGCCGGTCTGGATGTCGTGCAGGACGCGCTTCATTTCAGCCTTGGTTTCAGCCGTGATGATGCGCGGGCCGGTGACGTATTCGCCCCACTCAGCCGTGTTCGAGATCGAGTAGTTCATGTTGGCGATACCGCCTTCATAGATCAGGTCGACGATGAGCTTCACTTCGTGCAGGCACTCGAAGTATGCCATCTCAGGCGCGTAGCCTGCTTCAACCAGCGTTTCGAAGCCGGCGCGGATGAGCTCGACGAGACCGCCGCAGAGAACGACCTGTTCGCCGAAGAGATCGGTTTCGCATTCTTCGCGGAAGTTGGTTTCGATGATGCCCGAACGACCGCCGCCGACGCCGCAAGCGTAGGAGAGAGCGAGTTCAAGAGCGTTGCCCGAAGCGTTCTGATGAACGGCAACGAGGCAGGGAACGCCGCCGCCCTTCTGGTATTCGCCGCGAACCGTATGACCAGGGCCCTTCGGCGCAATCATGACGACGTCGAGCGAAGCCTTCGGCTCGATCAGGCCGAAGTGAACGTTAAGGCCGTGTGCGAAGGCGATAGCCGCGCCGTCACGGATGTTGCCGGCGATGTCGGCCTTGTAGATGTTGGCCTGCAGTTCGTCAGGCGTTGCCATCATGATCAGGTCGCCCCACTTGGCGGCGTCGGCAACGGTCATGACCTTGAAGCCGTCAGCTTCTGCCTTCTTGATGGTTGCCGAACCGGCCTTGAGAGCGATCGCCACGTTGGCATGGCCGCTGTCCTTCAGGTTCAGGGCGTGTGCGCGACCCTGGGAACCGTAGCCGACGATGACGACGTTCTTCGACTTGATGAGGTTGAGGTCTGCATCACGATCGTAATAGACGCGCATTTGAATGTCCTTCCCTTTGCTTGTCCTGTGACTGTTGTAAGTGGGATCAGCCGACCAGCGGCATCTCCGCCAAAACCTTTTCCGTTCCGTAGAGGCGCAGAAAGGCGGAAACCGCCCTCTCCGCCTGACGCGCGGTATCCTTGAGACCCGGCTCGCCGAGCAGCATGCGGACATGCAGATCAGAAACGATCAGGCCGTAGAGCGTGTGATATGCCTCGTCGGCATCATGGAAGCGCAAAAGCCCGGCGCGCTTGCCCGCGTCGATCAGGCCCATGGCGCGGCGATCAATCTGGCGGCGGCCCCGCTCAAGGAGCAGCTTGCCGAGCTTGGAGCCGTCGCGATGCGACTGGCCGATGGCCAGACGGTTGAGCGCCAGCGAAACATCACCGGCGAGAACCTCAAGCAGGTCCTTTGCGAAGATGACAAGGTGATCGTGCAGGCTGGCTGATGTCAGCCGCTCGCCATTGCGCTCGAAGGTGCGCACCTTGCTGGCCTGATAGGCGATCATGGCGGACAGCAGTCCGTCGCGATCGCCGAACCACTTATAGAGGCTTTCCTTGGAGCAGTTTGCGGCACGGGCAACGCCCGACGTCGTCAACGCCTTTTCGCCGCCATCGACGAGCAGCCGCAATGCCTGCTCTAGAACTGCGTTTTGGCGCGGCGAAAACTCGCTGGGCTCCAAATTATCGACGGCCACGGCCTCACTCCCAATAAGTACCGTACGGTACGGTTCGCGGGCTTTATGCTGCAATCCACCATGCGCGTCAAGCGGCCTGTGGGGAAAATTTCATACTGCAACGCACTCAAAAATCTCGGCCGTTCACGTCCCGCTCGAGATCAACCACGCACGCTCAAGTGCGCTCGACCGGTTCGCGCGCAGCCTCCATGTCTCGCGCGGGTGACAAACCGTAGATCCGGCTGTATTCGCGGCTGAACTGCGACGGGCTCTGATAGCCGACCCGATGCCCCGCCGTTCCGGCATCCAGGCGTTCGACCAGCATTAGACGGCGAGCCTCATGCAGCCTCAACTGCTTCTGATATTGCACCGGCGTCATCGCCGTGATCGACTTGAAATGATGATGGAAAGACGAGACGCTCATATTGACCTGCTCGGCGAGATCCTCGATCCGCAGCGAGCTTGCGAAATGCTGCCGCAGCCAGGCAATGGCTCGCGCGATGCGGTTGCCGTGACTATCGGCGACCGCGATGTTGATCAGCCGACCGCCATCAGGCCCAGTGAGCACACGGTAGAGGATCTCCTGCTCGATCAACGGCGCCATCGCTGCGATATCCTTTGGACGATCGAGCAAACGCAGCAGCCGAACGGCCGCATCCAGAAACTCCGGCGTCGCAACATTCACCGCAATGCCGCGGCCCGGCCCCTGCGCTATTGGCCGTGGAATATCGGCTCGACTTAGCAATTCGAGAACCTTTTCGCTATTGATGCCGAGCGTCAGACAAAAATGCGGAACCTCGGCGCTCGCCTCGACCACGCGCCAGATGACAGGCAGATCGAGCGACGTCAGAAGATAATCGCCTGCCCCATAGTTGATGACGTCGGTTCCGAGACGGAGGCTCTTGGCCCCTTGGATAACAATGGCAATGCAGGGCCGGTAGCTGCCGTGACAGGGTGCGCTCGGCGTATGCCGGCGGCTGATCCCAAGGCTCTCGATGGCGGTGCGGAACTCACCCTCGGCGCCGGCATGTCGAGCGGCAATAGAAGCAATTTCCTGGTAGGGATTGAACGGCAATGTCATGCGAGGAAACCTTCATCTGCGGCGCCGGGATGCGCAGTATCTAGGATAGGTTCGCGCGCCCGAGAATAGCCCGTCCCTTCAATTTTGCAGGATCGTGCAAAAACCGCGGAGGATTGCTCTACCGCATGGAACTCGATCCGATGCATCTTCGGCCATCCTCCCAGCAACCCGAAAGGAAGTCTCGGATGCCTATCGCAAAAGGCTATGCTGCCACTGACGCGTCGAAACCACTTACCCCCTTTACGTTCGAACGACGCGACCCCAATCCGGATGACGTTGTGATCGACATCAAGTTTGCCGGCATCTGCCATTCGGATATCCATACCGTCCGCAACGAATGGAAGAACGCCGTTTACCCGATCGTGCCGGGCCATGAGATTGCCGGCATCGTCTCCGCCGTCGGCTCGGCGGTGACCAAGTTCAAGGTCGGCGACCGCGTCGGCGTTGGCTGCTTCGTCGACAGCTGCGTCGGCTGTGCGACACGCGACGTCGATCGCGAACAGTATATGCCGGGTCTCGTCGGCACCTACAATGAATTCGAAGCCGACGGCAAGACGCGCACTCAGGGCGGTTACTCCGACTCGATCGTCGTCAAGGAAGGCTACGTGATGAACATCCCGGGCAACCTTCCGCTCGATGCTTCCGCCCCGTTGCTCTGCGCCGGCATCACGCTCTATTCGCCGCTGCGTCACTGGAATGCCGGTCCCGGCAAGAAGATCGCAATCGTCGGCATGGGCGGCCTCGGCCACATGGGCGTCAAGCTCGGCGCGGCCATGGGGGCTGACATTACCGTTCTGTCGCAAACCCTCTCCAAGAAGGAAGACGGTCTCAAGCTCGGCGCCAAGGAATACTACGCTACCAACGACCCGGCGACGTTCCAGAAGCTCGCCGGCGCCTTCGATCTGGTGATCTGCACGGTCAGCGCCGAAATTGACTGGAATGCCTATCTCGGTCTGGTCAAGGTCGACGGCGCCTTCGTCGTCGTCGGCGCACCGGAAAACGCGATTCCTGTCCACGCCTTCTCGCTGATCCCGGGCCGCAAGAGCATTTCCGGCTCGATGATCGGCTCGATCAAGGAAACCCAGGAAATGCTGGATTTCTGCGGCGAGCACAACATCGTGTCGGAGATCGAGACGATCAACATTCAGCAGGTCAACGAAGCTTACGAACGGGTTCTAAAGAGTGACGTTCGCTACCGCTTCGTCATCGACATTGCCTCGCTGGCTGCCTGACAAAGACGCAAAGGGCGGCCTTGAGCCGCCCTTTTTCTATTTCCGATCGTCGTCGCGCATCGTTTCTTTCTGCGTAATCAGCCGCGCGCTATGCTGGCCACTCAGATAGATCCACAGCCAACTCCAGGCCACCGCGAAACGCGAACGTGTCCCGATCAGGAAGTAGATATGGGCAATCCCCCATATCCACCAGGCAATCCAGCCTTTCAGTTTGATGCGGCCGAAATCGATGATGGCGGCACTTTGACCGATCGTCGCAAGGCTGCCCTGATGGCGGTAGCGGAACGGCGGAGGCGCCGGCTTCGCCGCGAGGCGCGCCCGGATCACCTTGGCGACATAAGCGCCCTGCTGCTTCGCAGCCGGTGCGATTCCAGGCACGGGAGCACCGCCTTCCTGAATAACCGACGCCGTGTCCCCGACGACAAAGACATCCGGAAGTCCTGGTGCCGTCAAATCCTTCCCAACGATGACGCGCCCCGCCCGATCTGCCGGAACATCGAGCCACTTGGCCGCGGGCGATGCCTGCACGCCTGCAGCCCAGACAATCGTGCGGCTGGCGATGAACCCCTCGCTTGTCGAGACACCTTCTGCTGTGCATTCCATAACCCGTTCGCCGATATGCAACTCGACGCCCAGTTCAGTGAGAGCCTTGCTGGCATAGGTAGAAAGCTCCTCGGCGAAGGTCGGAAGCACTCTTGGCCCAGCCTCGACAAGCACGACCCGCGTCTTTCGCGTATCGATACTGCGAAACTCGCGCGGCAGGGTCTTACGTGCGAGTTCGGCGATGATTCCGGCAAGTTCGACACCGGTCGGCCCAGCGCCGACGATCGTAAAAGTCAGAAGCGCATCGCGAACGGCAGGATCGGCTTCAGTCTCGGCCCGTTCGAAGGCCAGCAGCACGCGCCGACGAATTGTCGTCGCATCCTCCAGTGTCTTGAGCCCAGGCGCCACCGGCTCCCAATCGTCGCGCCCAAAGTAGGCGTGGGTCGCGCCTGTGGCCAGAACGAGGGTGTCATAACGCATCGTCATGCCGCCACGTAAGGAAACTTCCTTTACGGCAGTATTGACGCTAACGACTTCACCAAGCAGCGTCGTCACATCCTGCCGGTCGCTATAGAGATGCCGGATGGGCCACGCGATTTCGGATGTGGAAAGGATCGTTGTCGCCACCTGGTACAGCAGAGGCTGGAAGAGATGATGATTGCGTCGGTCGACGAGCGTGATCCGAAACCCTGCGCCCTTGAGATCGTTGACCAGTTGCAATCCGCCGAAGCCACCGCCGACAACGACAACATGTTGCTCGCTCATGACCTGCCTTTCCGTGTCATTTCGCCAAAGCCAATGTCGTTGATCCAACGCAGCTTTCAAGCTTCCTTTCCGCATAGCTCGCCTGCTCATGGCGATGGTCGAGAAGTAGCGACGGCGGTCAGTCCGCGTAGGCCACGGGGATCGATGTTCCGCTTTTCAGCAACTCCATCGATATGGACGCGGAGACGTCGAAGAGTTCGATCTTGCGAACGATTTGCTTGTAGATCACGTCGTAGTGCTCGACGCGCGGGAGTACGATTTTCAGAATGTAATCGTAGTTCCCTGTAAGGCGGTGCGCCTCGACGATCTCGGGAACAGCGCTGATTGCCCGGCGAAATGTCTCGATCCATTCGTCCGTGTGGTGTGCCGTCTTGATCAACGCAAACACCGTCGTCGGGACGCCCATCTTCGCGCGGTCGAGCACCACGATCCGCCGTTCAATGTGACCGCTCTCCTCCAGCCGCTGGATGCGCCGTGAACAGGCCGAGACCGACAAAGCGACCTTCTCAGCAAGATCCGTCACCGAAATGCCGGCATCAGCCTGCAATAATTCAAGGATTCGGCGGTCGCGATCATCCAGCATTGAGTCCTCCAGGAGTGGCGAGTTAATTTTGCACAATATTGCTATCTTGTGCAAAACTACAGCGCAGATGGGGAGTTCGGATCAAAGAAAGCAAACCATTTGCGCGATGATTGATGCATGATTTCGCCAATAGGAAATTCCAGACGGGAGCATAACCAGAATGCAAACAATCGGACTGATCGGCGGAATGAGCTTCGAAAGCTCGGCGGTTTATTATCGCATGATCAATGAGATGGTGCGCGAGCGCCTCGGCGGACTGTCTTCGGCGGAGCTGTTGATGCACTCCGTCAATTTCGACGAGATTGTTTCGATGCAGAAAGCCGGTGACTGGGACGCCGCCGCAAACCGGCTCGGCGACGTTGCCCTGCATCTGCAAATTGCCGGCGCGCGTTGCGTGCTGATCTGCACGAACACCATGCACCTGATCGCTGATAACGTTGCCTCGCGCATCTCCGTGCCGCTGATTCACATCATCGACGAGACCGCGGAATCACTGAAGGCAGCCGGATGCAAGCGCCCGCTGCTGCTTGCGACCCGATACACAATGGAGCATGGCTTCTATGCCGATCGCATGAAGAGGCTCGGCGTCGACATCGTGGTTCCCGAAGCCGCCGACCGGACATCCGTTCACGACATCATCTTCAACGAGCTTTGCGCCGGCAAGGTGCTAGACAGCTCGCGCGAGAGACTGATGCAGATCATCGAACGGGAGCGTGCCAAGGGTGCAGATGGAATCATTCTCGGTTGCACGGAAATCTGCCTCATCCTCGACCCGAACGGGCTGCCCCTACCCGGCTTCGACACCACTGAGATCCATGCAAGGGCGGCTGTCGAGTTCGCGCTCGCTGACGAAACAGTTGACGAGACAGTCGCCGCCTAATGTGAATTTAATTGACTCAGTCAAATAAAAGCAGGACAAGATCTCCTAATCGGAGGTTTTGTCCATGGCTGTTTCAGGTTTGATCGACGCTGCCCGCGACTTCAATCGCTTCTACACAAACTTCTTGGGGGTCTTGAACAAGGCCTATCTTGATACCGAGTTCACGCTGACTGACGCGCGTGTGCTCTTCGAGATCGGCTCCCGCAAGGGCGTCAGCGCCGTCGCGTTGGCGCGCGACCTGCATCTCGACCCCGCCTATCTCAGCCGTATCCTCAAGCGCTTTCGTGCCGCCGGACTGATTGATACGGCGCCTGATCCCAGTGACCTTCGCAGCCAGATCATCACAGTCACCACCAAGGGACACGATCAGTTCGAGGAACTTGGCCGACGCTCCAACGCTCAGATCGCAGAGCGTTTTGCAACGCTGGTCGATGGCGAACCCCAAAGCATCGTGACTGCCATGACGGCCATCCGTTCACTGCTGGATTCCGACGCGTCGCCACCTCCGTTAATCGTCCGAGCGCATCAGCCTGGGGATATCGGCTGGATCGTTCAGAGCCAGGGAAAAGCCTATACCGAGGAGTACGGCTGGGACATGCGCTTCGAGGGTCTTGTCGCCGAGGTCGCCAGCAAGTTCCTGGCAAATTTCGATCCTTCAATGGAGTATTGTTGGATCGCAGAACGTGCAGGCATCAACGTCGGCTCTATCCTAGTCACCGACGGCGGCGACGGCATCGCCAAGCTTCGCCTGCTCTACGTGGACAAGGCGGCGCGCGGTCTCGGACTCGGCAAGATGCTGGTGGACGAGTGCATTCGGTTCGCCAGGGCGAAGAAATACCGTCAGGTATCGCTCTGGACGAACGACGTTCTGCACGCGGCGCGCGGCATCTATGCGAAGGCGGGCTTTCGCCTTGTCTCCGAAGAGCGACACCGAATGTTTGGTCCGGAGGAGAATGGCCAGACCTGGGTTCTTGACCTTTGATTTGCTGCGCCCCAAAAGTTTTGCTTGATTTGGAAACGATCATTTCCTAATTATTCCGCCATGACCATGGCGACCTTCACTGAGACGACCCGGACACGCGGTAGACCACGCGAATTCGATCGCGACGCAGCGCTCGACAAAGCGCTGCAGGTCTTTTCCGAGCGTGGCTATCAGGCCGCGTCGATCAGTGAGCTTACCGAAGCCATGGGCCTTGCCTCAGGCAGCGTCTACAAGGCTTTCAAGGACAAGCGCGGCGTGTTCCTCGCTGCTTTCGACCGATATCGGACCGTTCGTCGCGGGTTGCTGGACGAACGCATGGCGAAAGCCGAAACCGGCCGCGACAAGATCCGCGAGGTCCTGACACACTACGCGCTCTCCTCGCACGGCGCCGCCGGTCTGCGTGGCTGCCTGGTCGTCGGCAGTGCGAACGATCTCGCCCTCTTCGACGAGAAGGCCGCCGAACATGTCGCTGCTGCCTTTGCCAGCAACGAGGCCCTGATCGCCGATCTCCTCCGACTCGGCCAAAGCGATGGCTCAATCTCAGGCGACATCGACATTGCCGCCACCGCCCGCTCGCTCCTTTGCTTGACCATGGGAATGCGCGTGGTGGGCAAAACGGGACCCAGCGAAGACGAGATGGCCGCGGTCGCTGCAACTGCAATGAAACTTCTGGCGTGAAACGGGTTGAATAAGACCCGCTTCAGCGCGCAACCTTTTTTAACATCCGATAGCCCCACCGGAGCCTACTATGAGCCTTTCGACCAACACGCGAAAAACCGTCGCGCCACAGACGATCTCGCCATTGATGACATTTCTTTTCGCCGCCGCGTGCGGACTTGTCGCGGCGAATCTCTATTATGGTCAGCCGCTCGCTGGCCCGATCAGCGCGTCTCTCGGCTTCACGCCAGCGGCAACAGGCCTGATCGTTACGCTGACCCAGATCGGTTACGGTCTGGGTCTCCTATTGATCGTTCCGCTCGGCGACCTGCTGGAAAACCGCAGACTCGTGTTGACGCTTATCGCCGTCTCCGCCGTTGCCTTGGTGGGTGCAGGTCTGTCATCGACTCCCGCAATGTTTCTTTTGGCCTCATTGAGCATCGGTCTCGCCTCGGTTGCCGTCCAGGTACTCGTCCCCTTTGCTGCTCATATGGCGCCGGACGCAATCCGGGGGCGCGTCGTCGGTAACGTCATGAGCGGGCTACTCTGCGGCATCATGCTGGCACGCCCGTTCGCCAGCTTCGTTGCGGAGGCGACGTCCTGGCACATGGTTTACTTCCTGACTGCCGCCGCCATGGTCGTGCTCGTCGTCATTCTAAGAGCCAAGCTTCCGGTCCGTGTCCCCCACACGCGACTGAGCTACGGCAAGCTGCTTGCTTCGATGGCAGACCTTGCACTCCACTCCCGCGTTCTCCAGCGTCGCGCGCTTTATCAGGCGGGCATGTTCGGTGCCTTCAGCCTCTTCTGGACCACCACGCCGCTACTCCTTGCCGGCCCTCAATTTGGGCTGACGCAGAACGGTATCGCACTATTCGCGCTCGCTGGCGCGGCTGGCGCTGTGGCCTCGCCGATCGCCGGACGGCTCGCCGACCGCGGGCTCACTAGAGCGGCTTCCACACTGGCAATGCTGCTTGGAATGTCGGCGTTTCTCATCAGCCAATTCGCGACGGACGGCTCCCTAACGGCCCTGCTTTTGCTGACTGCGGCGGCTATCCTGCTCGATTTCGGAGTGACCACCAATCTTGTCTGTGGCCAGCGCGCCGTCTACGCGATCAGCGCCGAGCATCGCAGCCGCCTGAACGGCCTCTACATGGCAACGTTCTTTACCGGCGGCGCGATCGGATCGGCGGTGGGCGGCTGGGCCTACGCGACCGGCGGCTGGACAATGACTGCATGGATCGGATTTTGCTTTCCAGCCCTCGCCTTCCTTCTCTTCCTTACGGAAGGCTTCGGCAGGCAGACAGTTTCAGACGTCGGCTGAATCGAATCTGAGCCGGGCGGCGCGAACCAAATCATGGTTTTCTTCCGCCCAGTTCAGCAGTAGCGCCAGAGTGCCGTAAAGCGAGCGGCCAAGATCGGTCATGCGATACTCGACGCTCGGCGGCTTGGTCGGAAAAACCTCCCGCTCGATGTAACCGTCACGCTGCAGGTCTCTCAATGTCTGCGTCAGCATACGCTGCGAGATGTCTGGGATCATCCGCCGTAGCTCTCCAAATCGATACGGACGCTTGGAGAGCGCCTCGAGCATCAGCGTCGACCACTTGCCGCCGATTTGCTGCATCATGTCCCGAACCGGGCAATTGTCGAAGTCGAGGTTGCTGAGGTCGACGTCGCGACGAACGCCGGAAGCCTTGTTCTTCAGGTTGAGGACGGCGCCGCTCATGCATGGTTCCCTTTTGGTAACGTAGAGCGAAAAAACTGCCCTCTTTACAGCTCGCAGTCAATTCCTAATCTAGAGCTAGTCTCTTTTTGAGACCTTGATCGAACCTAGAGGAAAGACATGAGCGAGACCATTCTCATCACCGGTGCTGCCGGCCAGCTCGGCCAGCGGATCATTCACCATCTGCTCGAAACCGAAAAGGTTCCTGCTGCAAACATCGTCGCCGCAACGCGCGACACCGCCAAGCTCGGAGACCTTGCCGCCAAGGGTGTCGCCACCCGCAGGGCCGACTTCGACGACGCCGCCTCGCTCGAAGCTGCCTTCAAAGGCGTCGATCGGCTGCTGATCATCAGCACTGACGCGCTCGCCGTCCCCGGTCAACGCCTCAAGCAGCACAAGGCAGCGGTTGATGCAGCCGCCAAGGCAGGCGTAAAGCACATCGCCTACACGTCAATGCCATCGCCGGACAAATCGCTGGTAACCTTCGCGCCTGACCATCTCGGCACGGAGAACGCGATTAAGGCGACGGGCATCCCCTACACGATCATTCGCAATGCCTGGTACATGGAGAACTATCTCCATGGGATGCCGCACAATCTCCACTCCGGCACTTGGTATACGGCCACCGGCGAAGGCAAGATTTCAAACATTTCTCGCGAAGACTGCGCGCGTGCGATCGCCGCATCTCTTGCCTCGAACACCAGCCAAAGCGCGACCTATACGCTGACTGGAACAGAATCCCTGGACGCTGACAAGATTGCCGCCGTCTTGGCCGATGCAGTCGGAAAACCATTGAAGGTCGTCAGCGTCACGGACGAGCAACTCGGCCAAGGCATGCGCGGCGCCGGCCTGCCTGATTTCGTCGCCGACATGCTCGTCTCCGCCGATGCGAACATCCGCGCCGGCAACTTTGATCTCGTAACGGCTGACTATGAGAAGCTGACCGGCAAGAAGCCTGAAACGCTCAAGGACTTCTTCGTCGCACATAAGACCGCGCTCATCGCTTGAGGCAGGCCAGAAAGCCCGCTTGCCAACTCGCAGCGGGCTTTCGTTCTTTTGCCGATCTTAGATCTTCTGGCCGCACGCCCGGCAGAACCGCCGCACCGTTTCCGCCATGCCGAACTCAAGTGCATCTGCCGTCAATCCGTGGCCAATGGATACCTCGGCAAGCTTCGGAATGCGCTTTACCAGCGGCGGTAGGTTCGCCACCGTCAAATCGTGCCCGGCATTGACGCCCAAGCCGATCGCCAATGCCGCGTCCGCAGTCTTGCCCAGTGCCTCGAGGATTGGTCCGGCCCGCTCCGGGGCGTCGTAACACCCGCCATAGGGACCCGTGTAAAGCTCGATTCGGTCAGCACCTACGGCCTTGGCAATCCCAACAGCCTCCGCATCACCGTCGCCGTCGGCAAACAGCGATACACGCGTTCCCATCTTCTTGAGCCGCCCGATCACGTCAGCCAAGAAGTCCCGATGCTTGCGGAAATCCCAGCCATGATCCGACGTCGCTTGCGTCGGATCATCAGGAACCAGCGTCACCTGCTCCGGCGCAACGCTGGCGCAGAGCTCCAGAAATTCGTCAGTCGGGTAACCTTCGATATTGAACTCGGCATCCGGAAACTCATCGTCGATCAAGTTGCGGATAACCGGCAGGTCGGAGAAGCGGATGTGCCGCTGGTCGGGGCGCGGATGCACGGTCAAACCGCTTGCGCCGGATTGCAGCGCGATCCGCCCGAGTCCTTCTACGCTTGGCCACGGTAGATCGCGGCGGTTGCGGAGCATCGCGACGGCATTGAGATTGACGGAAAGCGTAGTCGGCATAGCGGGTTCCACTGAAACGAAGCACAAGTGTTTCTAAGCCAATGAGTCGTCAGGGGCCAACGAGATTCGTACATGAATGCATGCAAATCCGTGATGGCGCGAGCGTTTCGTCCGTTAGCGGAACGGCTGCAAGTAGATTCGGTTCGGCCTTCGCGCATTAAACGGCCAAATATTTCGCCAGGGCCCCTTTCGCCGCGAATCAATGTCGCTTCGTGAAGCTTTCAAGGCGGATTGCCCTGTAAATTAAAAGTCACTAATTTTGATACTAACAAAATACGTCAATCACGGGTAACGTAAGCTTGCGATATCGAAGAAGACACCGCCAAGTCCTTCGATAACTGAACAGGAACGCTAAGAGGAAACCCCACTCAACCACACCCTTTGCAATGCAGTCGCATAATGAACACAACGGGAGGGACCATGGCAGAAGGTTACAATCAAGGGTTCACCTCAGACCACGTGACGCAAACTCGCCCGAGGCACCGTTTCCTCCCTTCAGCGGCATTGCCCGCCGACCTGCCCCGCGGAAGAGTGCCTATAGCCGATATGGCCAATGCCTTCGGCGTTACCCATCGCACCCTGCACTTCTACGAGGAGAAAGGCCTGATCTCCGCCGGCCGAATCGGCCTGATGCGCGTCTACGAGCCGGGCGACGTCAGGCGCATGGCGGTCATCAACGCTTGCCGCGAGGCCGGAATGGCGGTTGCGGTGATACAAGACCTGATGAATGACCTGATTGAGGCAGAGACGCAGGAAGCTGCGGAAACCTTGTTTCGCGACGCGCTTAACACCCGCAAGCGCGAACTCAGCGCTGAAATGTCCACGCTACACCGGCAGATGCAGCAGGTGAGTAACCTGCTCGATCGTGAAACAAGCGATGATCCGCCGCTGAACGACAACCAGGGTGGATCGGCACTCACGGATCAGGAGTCGCGATGCCTGGCTCTGATGGCGGCAGGTCTTTCCACGCAGCGCATTGCGCGCACCCTCGATCTCCGGAACGAAGACGCACACTCTCTGGAAACCGGCATCATTCAAAAGTTCCGGGCCAACAACCGTTTCCAGGCGATAGCCAAGGCTGTCATGTTGGGTGTAGTCCAGATCTGACCCGGAGAAGCACCTAGCGCACGATCGTCAACGTTTCGGCCGCGCGCGTGATGGCGGTGTAGAGCCAGCGTTCGCGGGTATCACGGAAGGCCCAGCTTTCATCGAACAGCACGACATTGTTCCACTGCGAGCCCTGTGCCTTGTGGACCGTTAGCGCATAGCCGTAATCGAACTCGTCGTAGCGCTTGCGCGTGTTCCAGGGAATCTCGCCCTCGCCATCCTCGAACGCCTGCTTCAGCAGCTTGATCTTGGCCGCGCCGCGATCCATGTCATCGTCCTCGGGGCGGATCAGCAGGTTGATCCCCGGCTTCGTCGTCTCCTTGGACGACGTCATCACCTGCCAGAGCGAGCCGTTGAGCAGCCCTTTTGCCGGATCGTTGCGCAGGCAAACGAGCTTGTCGCCCGTTTGCGGATACTCGGTCGTGAAGCCCTTCAGCTCGCGAAGACGCTGATTGTATCTGCGCCGCGTCCGATTGGTTCCGACGAGGACCTGATCAGCATCCAACACCAGAGACTGGTTCACCTCGCCCTTTGAGATAACCTGCGCTGTCCCGTAGTCGCCATAGCCGACTTCGTTGCCTTCTCGCACCTGCATCGCGAGCTGGATAATCGGATTGTCGCGAGCCTGGCGGTGAATATCCGTCAGCAGATAGTCCGGCTCCTGATTGGTGAAGAAGCCGCCGCCAGAAACCGGAGGAAGCTGACCCGGATCGCCGAGCACCAGGATCGGGGTTCCGAAGCTCATCAGGTCCCGGCCGAGGGCCTCATCCACCATCGAGCACTCGTCGACTACAATAAGGGCCGCTTTGGCAACCGGGCTCTGCCGGTTGATGGAAAACATCGGGGCGATGGAGGTCTTGCCTGTCTCTTCGTCCTCGACGGCCTCCTCGCCCCGCGGGCGATAGATCAGCGAGTGAATCGTCTTGGCGTTGCTGGCGCCGCGCGACCGCAGAACCTGAGCCGCCTTGCCAGTAAAGGCGGCAAACAGCACGTCACCGTCCACATGTTCCGCGAAATGGCGCGCAAGCGTCGTCTTACCCGTGCCGGCATAACCGAACAGGCGGAAAAGCGGAGACCGCCCCTCCTTCAGCCATGTGGAAACGGCCTTGAGGGCTTCGTCTTGTTGCGGAGCAAATTGCATCGTGGATCGACTTGGCAGGATTCGCCTGACATAGGCAACCCTGAAAATCCGGGCGCACGTCTCTACGGTGTCTCGGCACCCTTCCCGCTCTTCCAAGGCTGCCACAAAAATAAGGGCGCCACCGACAGGCGATAGGGGAATAAAACCGGTGGGGGTGGTGTCTCATGTCAGGCAAGGCAATCAAGCCTGCCCAAGATGTGAGGAGAGAGCCCATGAAATCCGCAAAGATGCTAGTTGCATTTGCCGTCGCTTCCGCTGCCGCAACGGCTGCCTTTGCCGCCCCGCCCGTCGAGACCGTCGACACCGCCAAAGGCAAGGTCCTGGCCGGCGAAAAAGGCATGACGCTTTACACCTTCAAGAAAGACCATAAAGGCATGTCGAATTGCTATGAGGATTGCGCCAAGAACTGGCCGCCACTCATGGCCGCTAGCGGTGCGAAGCCGGAAGGTGCATATTCGATCGTCGAACGGAAGGACGGCACCAAGCAGTGGGCGAAAGACGGCATGCCGCTGTATTATTGGGTCAAGGACAAGAAGATGGGCGATATCACCGGTGACGGCGTCGGCGGCAACTGGGATCTCGTCAAGCCGTGAGCGAACGGACTTGAAGACACCGGGTCATGATACGTTCGAGGGCCAAATCCTGGCCCTCCTTCCCTCGCTGAGGCGCTACTCCCGTAGCCTCACCCGCTCCGATGCGGATGGGGAGGATTTGCTGCAGGACTGCGTCGAGAAGGTGCTCACCCGTCGTGGACAATGGCGGGGCTTGAACCTGCGCGGTTGGGTCCTGACGATCATGACGAACCTCTATCGCAACAGTCGGCGCCAGACCGGCCGTGCCCCGTTCGTGGAACTCGATAGCGCCGAAGAGATCGTGTCGGTGGATCCGGCTCCCGATCCGCTCGAACGTTCGCGGCTGGAGGACGCGCTCAACAGCCTTTCGGAAGAAAACCGCTCGGTGCTGATGCTGGTCGTCATCGAAGGCTATACCTACCAAGAGGTTGCGATCGCGCTCGACATCCCGATCGGTACCGTCATGTCGCGCCTGTCGCGCGCACGCCAGCGCATAGGAGAGCGGATGAAGGCCGACAATGTCATTACGCTTCGGAGACCGAAATGAAAGATATCAACCAGACCGTGACCGAAGCGGATCTTCATGCCTACGCCGACGGGCAGCTTCCAGACGAGGGACGCGCGCGCATCGAGGCATGGCTCGATGACAATCCGGATGATGCCGCCAGAGTGGCGGAATGGACTGTGCAAAATGCCCAGATCCGATCGCTCTTTGCTGACTATGAGAAGTCCACGGACGCGGACGTCCAGCTTGTCACAGGTCGGAGCCAGCCTGCCAATTGGCGGAAGCGACTGGCAATGACAGCCGCGATAGCCGTGGTTTTCGGATTTGGAGCGCTGAGCGGACATTACGGACCGACACTCCTTGAGAAGCCCGATCTGCAATTGACTGAACTCGAAACACTTCCCAACGAAGCGCGCACCGCTTTCCTGGTCTACGCCGGAGAAGTGCGCCATCCCGTGGAGGTCTTTGCAAACGAGGAAGCGCATCTTGCGACCTGGCTGGGCAAGCGGCTTGCCGTGCAGAACCTCAAGGTTCCCAACCTGCAGGAACTCGGCTTCAAGTTGGTCGGCGGCCGCTTGTTGCCCGTCGATGGCAGTCCTGGTGCGATGTTCATGTACGAGGATCAGGCAGGCGAGCGCCTGACAGTGCTCGTTGGGCGCAACGCGGATAACAAATCGACCAGTTTCCGCTTTGCCTCATCAGGCGATGTCGAAACCTTCTATTGGATCGATGGAGAACTCGGCTATGCCGTTACCGGCGAAGTCTCGCGCGACCTGCTGAGGAAGGTCGCGGAGGAATGCTACAGGCAGTTTCCGTCCTGAGCCTCAGCGCAGCGGATCGTTGGCAAGTTCGATCGGCTTGCCGTGCGGTGTCGCCTCGGCCGCCCGCTGCCAACTCCGCTGCAGATCGATGATCGTGTCGGCGTCGGCCACGCCGAGTTTGACGAGCAGCGCCGAAAGCGCTGCCACCCAGCAATCGAAGTAGTCGCTACCGTCTTCGGCCCGGCCGGGCTCATGCAGCTCCCGGGACAAGGCGTCCGCCCATTCGCTCCAGGTAAACAGCCCCCGCTCATGCAAATGGACTGTCATCGCAAACGCCTCAGCAGCCCAGGGCTCCGGAAAAACCGGCTCGCCGTCAGCCGATTTCGGCAATCGCGGCGATCGCGCCAGCGGCGAACGTGTATCACACTGGTTCAAGATAGCTCTCCCAGGCATCAATCGAAACGCTGAGTGTCGGATCGGCACCCTCGCCCCAGATCTCGCCGCCATCGAACACGACGGTATACACCCATTGCGGGTTTTCACCCCTTCCGTGGGCATTGTCGTCCGGAAAGACGAACGAGCCCTGAACCGCTTCCACCACGCCCGATTTCGCGCGCGCATAACGTGGCAACCGCGTATGGGTGGTCGGATTGAAATTTCTGGTTCGAACCTTGTCACCGGCAGCGAACCGGGGCGCCGTTGTCACCGGTCGGTCACAGGGGCCGCCTTTGGCGAGCACACCCGCCACCATATCGGCTTTGAGTACCCGCTTCGGCATTGCGCCATCCGACTGCTTGCGGCCGGCATCGATCTCCGCAGCCGTGACGAAGCCATGCCGCTGCAACAGCACCTCCAGCGCCCGCGTCCAGATCTCGTAGTAGCTCGCGCCAAGGTAATCGGCCGGCGGGATGCTTTCGCGCGTATGGCGGCTCTCATCGATGTTCCAGGCGCCAAGCGCGCCGCTGGACAGCGTAAGTCCAAGCGCCCGCTTCTCCCACTCGGCATGGAAATACGGCTCGTTCTTTTCCGGCGCGACTGGGCCAAAGCCCATCTGGCCACCAAGGTCATGCGGGCCGTTCATCTTGCACTCTCCGGAACAGTTGCCAGACCTGTTCCAATCATCGCGTCACGGCTGACGAGATCGGCGAGTCGTTCCTCGCTCCAACCGTCCGTGCCGTTCGGCCGCTCCGGAACAACGAGATACCGCAACTCGGCCGTAGAATCCCAGACGCGGATCTTCTTGCTCTCCGGCAATGTGACGCCGAACTCTGCCAGTACGCCGCGCGGGTCGATGACTGCCCGCGAGCGATAGGCCGGTGCCTTGTACCACACCGGCGGCAAGCCGAGCACAGACCAGGGGTAACAGGAGCAGAGCGTACAGACGACGAGGTTGTGCGTGTCGTCGGTGTTGAACACCGCACGCATATGCTCGCCCTGGCGTCCGGCATATCCGAGACTCGCGATCGCAGCGGTCGCATCTTGCCGCAACCAGTCCGCAAATTCGAGATCGCTCCAGGCCTTCGCGACGACACGCGCTCCGTTGCGGGGACCGACCTTTGTTTCGTAGGTCTCAACAATCACGTCTATCGCTGCCGGATCAATCAGCCCCTTCTCTGTCAGGACAGTCTCCAGCGCCCTCACCCGCGCCTGCATGTCCGTGTAGCGGTTGTCGTGATGGTGATGATGGTCGTGATCGTCGTCGTGCAAGGGACATCCTCCGCCAATGCGTGACGCATCTTAGGCGGTTGAAATCCAGCCGCCAAGCTTACCGCCAGCTGGTGTCTACTTTAACAACGGCCACAGGCTTAGCACCAACAGCACGGCCATGGTGATGTTGAACCATTTGAGCCTCGTCGGCTCTGACAGCCAATCGCGCAGCGCCGAACCAAAGCCCGCCCAAGTCGACACGCTTGGCACGTTGACCACTGCAAACGCGCCGCCGACGATCAGAACGCTCGCCAGATAGATGTCGGGGATCGTATAGGTCGCCATTGCTGTGACGGCCATGACCCAGGCCTTCGGATTGATCCACTAGAAGGCTGCCGCCGAGAGAAATGACATCGGCTTCGCGCCGCTCCTGCCTTCGCCGATAGAACGCGACGTCGCAATCTTCCACGCGATCCAGGCAAGATAGGCGCCACCGGCAAACTTCAGCGTCATGTAGAGCGCCGGAACCGTATGCAGGAGCGCCCCGAGCCCGAAACCGACGCCGATCAGCAGTGAGAAGAAGCCTGCCCCGATACCCAGCATATGCGGAACGGTACGGCGGAAACCGAAATTCACGCCGGATGCGAACAGCATCATATTGTTCGGCCCCGGCGTTATGGATGTCGCAAATGCAAACAGCACCAGGGCAAGAAATGTGTCCAGCGGCATGGAACCTCCCGAAGCCCACGTCCGGTACGGCGAGGCCTTTGAATTTAGGTCAGTGTACGTGACCTAAATTCGTCTTTCCACACGGTCATTGTCATGGTGACAGGATTGGTTGAAAGATCATCGATCTGTCCAATCTTCTCCTAAACCGGGAACGACATCATGCAAGGCGACGCCATCCCAACGATCCGCTTTCCGAACGGTGCGGAGGTCCCGGCCCTTGGCCAGGGCACCTGGAACATGGGCGAGAGATCCTCGGAGGCAAAGCGGGAAATCGAGAGCCTGCGGACAGGCCTGGATCTCGGCATGACGCTGATCGATACGGCGGAAATGTACGCCGATGGCGGTGCTGAGAAGATCGTCGGCGAGGCAATCCGTGGGCGCCGAGAAGAGGTCTTTCTCGTCAGCAAGGTCTATCCCTGGAACGCCAGCCGGCGGGGCACGATCGACGCCTGTGAAGGCAGCCTGTCGCGTCTCGGGACGGATCGGATCGACCTCTATCTGTTGCATTGGCGCGGCGACCACCCTTTGTCGGAAACCGTCGAAGCGTTCGAGGGGCTCAAGGCATCGGGCAAGATCGGAGCTTGGGGTGTTTCCAACTTCGACAAGAGCGATATGGAGGAACTGTTTGATGTGCCTCATGGGCACAACGTCGCCACCAATCAGGTGCTCTACAATCTGTCGCGTCGCGGCGTCGAATATGATCTGCTGCCATGGTGTCAGGAGCGTCAGATCCCGGTCATGGCCTATTCGCCGATCGAACAGGGTCGTGTCCTGCATCATCCGGAACTGATCCGCATTGCCAAGGCATACCAGGCGACGCCGGCGCAGGTGGCGCTTGCCTTCCTTTTGGAACGCGAGGGTGTAATCGTTATCCCGAAGACATCGAGCGCTGCCCGCGCCGCCGAAAACCGCGACGCCGTTTCGCTCGATATTACCGACGAGGACTGGGCGGCACTCGATGCTGCCTTCCCGCCTCCAGCAAGAAAAAAGCCGCTGGAGATGCTGTGACATCCAGCGGCTTTCTATGACGTCGCGTTGCGATTTCCTGGAAATCGCTGGTCGGCGCCGCGACTAGGCAGCCTTTTGCCTCAGCGCCACCCGCGTATACCGGGTAGTCAGTGTATCCCTCGGCGCCGCCGCCGTAGTAGGTGTCACGGTTGGGCGTCGCCAAAGGCAGATCCCCCTGCAGACGTTCTACCAGATCCGGATTTGCGATGAACGGCTGACCAAAGGCGGCAAGATCAATCAAGCCGTCCCGCAGAAACTCTTCGGCGCGACCCTTGTCGAGGGAACCAGCAAGAATCAGCGTACCGGAGTAGCTCTGGCGGAACTTGCGCAGGAAATCTCTCGAAAGAGCCGGAGCACTGGCCGGACCCTGGTCCTTCAAGTGCACATAGGCAAGGTTGCGTTCAGCGAGCGCAGTAGCAAGGTGCAGGTAGGTTTCCTCGATCAATAGATGATGCGGCATGTCGAACAGCTTGCCGAATGGTGAAAGCCTGATGCCGACCTTCTCCGCGCCAATCCGCGCCACCACCGCATCGACGATCTCGAGCACGAAGCGCGTCCTGTCCTCGACGTTGCCCGCTCCATACCGATCGGCGCGGTCGTTGATTTCAGGATTGAGAAACTGCTCAAGCAGATAGCCGTTTGCGCCGTGGATTTCGACGCCGTCAAATCCGGCCGCAATGGCATTTGTCGCGGCATTCGCAAAGTCGTTTACAACCCTCGCAACCTCGTCGGTCCCGAGCGGCCGCGGTACGCTCGCTTCGACGAAGCCGGCAACGCCGTCCTCATTGAACGCATAGGCCGTGCTCTTTTCGTCGCGCGCCGGCTTGGCGCTGGAACTGACTGGCTGTCCGCCGGCCGGCTGAAGAGAGGTGTGCGACATGCGACCGACGTGCCAGATCTGCGCAAAAATCTTCCCGCCCTCCTCGTGCACGGCCTCAGTCACACCCTGCCAACCGCGGACCTGCTCGTCCGACCAGATGCCAGGGATAAAGGCGAAACCCGTCCCTTCTTGCGAGATCGGCGTCCCCTCAGAGACGATCAGACCGGCGCCAGCGCGCTGCCGGTAGTAGCGGGCGGTCAGCTGGTCAGCGATCCCGTCCTTCGCCCGGGCGCGGGTCATCGGAGCCATGACCACGCGGTTGCGAAGCTTCTGGCCGCGAAGGTCGTAGGCTTGAAAGAGAGACTTCATGAGCGTCATTCCTTAATTCGGTTGATTGTGATCGACGGAATAGATATCTGTGGGTCACCCAGAAATCCAACAGATGGAAATCATGATGTCGATCGATCACGCTCATATCTTGAAGTTCGACCTGAATCTGCTGGTTGCGTTTGACGCCCTTATGAGCGAGCGCAACGTCACGCGGGCGGCACAGCGCATCGGCACTTCCCAATCCGCCTTGAGCCACAACCTCGGGCGCCTGCGAGCGCTTCTGTCCGACGAGCTGTTTGTTCGCTCGGCACGCGGAATCGAACCGACGCCACGGGCGCAGGAACTCGCGGAAACCGTGAGCGGGATCCTGTGCACGATCCAATCCCGCCTGATCGAGCCAGAGCAATTCGACCCGGCAACGGATGAGCGAACCTTCACGCTCGGAATGACTGACTATCTGGAAAGCCTGTTGATGCCGCCGCTGCTCGCTTCCGTTCGCGAGCAGGCACCACACGTCGATTTCGTAATCCGGTCGCTCGACCAGGATTATCCCACGGATCTGCTGGACAACGGCGAGATCGACCTTGCAATCGGCAAGGTGGAGACCGGCAACGAACTCCACAAACGTCGCAAGCTCTGGTCCGAGCGCTACGTCATTCTCAGCAATCCCGAGACAACCGGTGGTTCCGGCACGATCGACCTCGAGGCGTTTCTCGCGACCCCACAGGCGGTGATCGTCAGCAAGGACGGTCGCTGCCGCCTCGTGGATGAAGTGCTGGCCGAGCGTGGACTGAAACGACGTGCAGCGGTAACGACGCCACACCTCTTCACGCTGCCGATCCTGGTTCGCGACACGCATGTGATCGCCGCCGTGCCGGCAAGCTTCGCCCGGGCGTGGGCGCCGGTGTTCGGTCTCGCCATCAGCCCCGGACCGGTGGACATCCCGCCCTACGACATCTCGCTTGGATGGCATACCTCGTCCGACCGCAACGCCGGCCACGTGTGGCTGCGCCAACAGGTCCTTGCGGCGCTAGAGCCTGTGCGTGCCAAGGTTTTGGAGGCGAATGCAGGATCCGATATCGCCTTGATCGCTGCCGAATAGTTTGACGCCCAGATCCATGGGCGGCATACGGAAGAAGGAAGTGCCGGACGCTGTCCGGCACGTCTGTTTTCTTACATGCCCTGCTGGCCGCGATTCATGGCGGCAATGCCGGTGCGGCAGACTTCGATCAGGCCAAGCGGCTTCATGATCGACACGAACTGGTCGATCTTCGAAGACTTTCCAGTGATCTCGAGAATGAAGTGATCGACGGTCGCGTCCACCACCTTCGCATGGAAGGCGTCAGCGAGCCGGAGCGTTTCGGCGCGCGTCTCGCCCGTGCCGACCACCTTGACGAGCGCCACTTCACGCTCGATCGGACGCTCCTGGCCGAGCTCGCGGGCGCGGACCGTGAGATCGACAACCCGATGAACGGGGACGATGCGTTCAAGCTGCGCCTTGATCTGTTCGAGCACGTGCGGCGTGCCGCGCGTCACGATGGTAATGCGCGACAGATGCGCCTGGTGCTCGGTCTCGGAGACGGTCAGGCTCTCGATGTTGTATCCGCGGCCGGAAAACAGGCCGATGACGCGGGCAAGGACGCCGGGCTCGTTGTCGACGAGGACCGAAAGCGTGTGGCTTTCGGCCGCCGCCGTCTCCGGCGAAATGAAGTAGGCAGAGCCCGTCGGCTGAAGATGTGCGTTCATGATCGTGGGTTTCCTCTACCTTGATATCAAACGAGCTGACGGCCCTTGGCGTCGATCGCGTTGGCGACCGCCTCGTCCGTGGCTTCGTCCGGCAACAGCATTTCGTTGTGAGCCTTGCCCGAGGGGATCATCGGGAAGCAGTTGGCGAGATTGGCGACACGGCAATCGAAAATGACCGGCTTCTTCACGTCGATCATTTCCTGGATGGCGCCGTCCAGATCATCGGGCTTGTCGCAACGCAGACCAACGGCACCATAGGCTTCGGCGAGCTTGACGAAGTCAGGCATCGCTTCCGTGTAGGAGTTGGACAGACGGTTGCCGTGCAGCAGCTGCTGCCACTGGCGGACCATGCCCATGTACTGGTTGTTCATGATGAAGATCTTGATCGGCGCCTCGTACTGGATCGCCGTCGACATCTCCTGAATGCACATCTGGATCGAGGCGTCGCCGGCGATATCGATGACGAGACTATCAGGATGGGCAATCTGCACGCCGAGCGCTGCCGGCAGGCCGTAGCCCATGGTGCCGAGGCCGCCCGAGGTCATCCAGCGGTTCGGCTTCTCGAAGCCGTAGAACTGTGCTGCCCACATCTGGTGCTGACCAACTTCCGTCGTGATGTAGGTGTCGCGATCCTTGGTCAGCGCATAGAGGCGCTCCAGCGCGTATTGCGGCATGATCACGTCGTTATTCTTGGTGTAGGCGAAGGAATTACGCGCGCGCCAGCGAGCGATATCAGCCCACCAATCGGCGATCTGGCTCTTTTCCGGCTTCTTCGGCAATGCGCGCCACAGGCGAACCATATCTTCCAGAACGCTTCCGACATCGCCGCGAATCCCAAGATCGACGCGAACGTTCTTGTTGATCGAGGACGGGTCGATGTCGATGTGGATCTTCTTCGAGTTCGGCGAGAAGGCATTGATGCGGCCGGTGATACGGTCGTCGAAGCGGGCGCCGATGCAGACCATCACGTCGCAATCATGCATCGCCATGTTCGCCTCGTAGGAGCCGTGCATACCGAGCATCTTCAGCCAGTTCTTGCCCGATGCCGGATAGGCGCCGAGGCCCATCAGCGTCGAGGTGATCGGGAAATCCGTCAGTTCGACCAACTCGCGCAGCAGTTTGGTAGCTTCGGGGCCGGAATTGACAACGCCGCCACCGCTATAGATGACCGGACGCTTTGCGCTTGCCATCAGTTCAATGGCAGCCTGGATCTGGCTGAGATCACCCTGAACCTTCGGCTGGTAGCTCTTCTGGATCGCATGGGCTGACGGCGGCGTGTAGGTGCCGGTCGCAAACTGAACGTCCTTCGGGATATCGACGACAACAGGACCCGGACGGCCGGACTGGGCGATGCGGAAGGCTTCGTGGATGATCGCGGCCAGATCGTTGACGTCCTTGACCAGCCAGTTGTGCTTGGTGCAGGGGCGCGTGATGCCAACAGTATCGCATTCCTGGAAGGCATCCGAACCGATCAGCGAGGTCGGAACCTGACCGGTCAGGCAAACGAGCGGGATCGAGTCCATCAAGGCGTCCTGCAGCGGCGTGACGGCATTGGTCGCACCCGGACCCGAGGTCACGAGCATGACACCGACCTTGCCTGTGGAGCGGGCATAGCCTTCGGCGGCGTGGCCGGCGCCCTGCTCATGGCGGACGAGAATGTGCTTGATATCGTCCTGCTGGAAGATCTCATCGTAGATCGGCAGCACTGCGCCACCCGGATAGCCGAAGATGTGCTCGACGCCATTGTCCCTCAGCGCCTGGAGGACGATCTCCGCTCCCGTCATCCGATTGCCTGCTGCCTGATTGTCCGTGCCCGTCATGTTTCTTTTCCGTTTTGACTGCTGGGATTTGAGTTTTATGGTCCGGAAGCCCGAATTTCGGGCATAAAAAAAGGCCCCTGTGGGAGCCTTCGTCTAGCGCATGGGTGGCTGTCGCCGGATGGTTAAACCATCCTGCCCATGCGCCTTCCCACCACGATAAGAGCTACTGCGATTTTCATGGGGCGAATTGATAGACAGAAAATTTCGCATCGTCAACGCATGCCGCAATAAAAAATCGAACGCCATCGTCCCGGTCAGACGTGCGCGGGACTGGCGCGCCTGTCGCAAAAAGACTTTCTTAAACGTTCGCTCATATCCTTCTTAGCTACCGCAGGGAGTAGCCCTTTGCTGAACAAGGACTTGCACACGGCAGGCAAGGCAGGCGAGCATGACCGCCGCGACGACCAGACCCCGGGTAACCGGTTTCTTGGCCGCGTTGTTGCGTGTAGCGGGTCTCGCGCCACGATCGCTGCCGTCGCAGAAGCTGGCGGCACAGAGCTGGCCGAACTGTGGTCGGTCGGAAGGCTCATTTCGATCAGCGTCGGTCGAAACCGGGTGGTCGCCCTCGTCTACTCCATGAACACCGGCGGTCACAGTTGGGGCGAAGGAGAAGACAACTACTTTCAAATCGAAACCGAATTGCTTGGCGAAGTTCGCGTTGACGAGGATGGCCGCGAGCAATTCTCGACCGGCATTTCGCGCTATCCCTATCTCGGCGCCATCGCTCACCGCATCCGCTCGACCGACTTGATGCGCATCTATGACGCCGGCAGCGGAACAACAGCCGTGATCGGCAAGCTCACGCAAGACGAGAGCATCGATGCCGCCATCCATATTCCCTCGATGCTGTCCAAGCATTTCGCCATCGTTGGCTCGACCGGCGTTGGCAAGTCGACAGCAGTCTCTCTGCTTTTGCACAAGGCGATCGAGGCTGACCCGAAGCTGCGCGTACTGATTCTCGACCCGCACAACGAGTTTGCTGCCGCCTTCCCGAAGCACTCCGTTGTCATTGATACGGACACGCTCGACCTGCCGTTCTGGCTGATGAAACTGGAAGAGTTCGCGGAAGTGGTCTTCAGAGGCCGAACACCGATTCCGGAAGAAGTCGACATCCTGCGGGATTTGCTGCCGGAGGCAAAGCGCGCCTTCCGCGGCAGCGACAATTCGCTCGTCAGGCGCACAACGGAAAAGAGCTCGATTACCGCGGATACGCCGGTTCCCTATCGCATGGCCGATCTGCTGGCGCTGATCGACGAACGCATCGGCAGGCTCGAGGGACGCAGCGAAAAGCCTCTGCTCCGGTCGCTGAAGATGCGCGTTCTCGCTGCCATCAACGATCCGCGCTACCACTTCATGTTCTCCAGCAACACGATCAGCGACACAATCATGGAGACGGTGGCGGAAATCTTCCGCATCCCTGGCGACAATAGGCCGATCTGCACCTTCCAGCTATCTGGCATCCCCTCCGAGGTCGTGAACTCAGTCGCTTCGGTCCTTTGCCGCATGGCTTTTGAAATCGCATTATGGAGCGACGGCGCCATCCACATGCTCGTCGTCTGCGAAGAAGCACACCGCTACATTCCGTCGGATCCGAATCTCGGCTTCTTCCCGACAAGACAGGCAATCGCCCGCATCGCCAAGGAAGGCCGCAAATACGGCGTGTCGCTGGGGATCATCACCCAGCGTCCAGGCGAACTCGATCAGACGATCTTGTCGCAGTGCTCGACGCTGTTTGCCATGCGCCTTGCCAATGATCGTGACCAGGAAATCATCCGTTCGGCGATTCCCAACTCGTCGATCTCGACGACCAGCTTCATTTCCTCGATCGGCAACGGCGAGGCGATTGCCTTCGGTGAAGCGATCAGCGTTCCAATGCGAATGCGCTTCTCGCGCGTCGAGGAACGCTACTTGCCGAAGGCCAACGGCGCTAATGTGAAGGTCAGCGACGAGGATCCTGACAACGTCGATCTACGCAAGATCGTAACCCGCATGCGCGCCACCAGCGGCCCGGATATTTCGGCGTTCCAGCAAAGCTACTCCGCTGCAATGCCACCAAGCGGTCCTTATGAGGACGAAGAGGACTATGACAACGACTACGACGGCCCGGTAGCACCCTCCTCTTATCCGTCAGCGCCATTGCCGGGTCATTCTCTGGCGGCTCCACCACTCGCGCCGATCGAACCATATCGTCGCGACATGTTGCCGGGATCAGGCACCCCGCGAGAGCCATTTGCCGCTCCTCAGCGCGCGCCTCTTGCAGCGCCGGAAACGTCTATCGATGGCCGCCTGGAAGCCCTACGACGTGAAATGCGCGGAGAACCGGCACCCAGGACCGGCGACGGCCCAGCTGTCGCAGGAAGCATTCGCCGTGAACCCGGTATGTCCCTCCGTGACAGCATCCTGAAAAAGCCGCTCAGCAGCCTAAATAACAAGGACTAGCCGGTACCACGCTACCGCAAGCGCTCCCAGCTTTCGTCCATCTGGTTGCGAAACCAGGTCATCTGTCGCTTGGCATATTGCCGCGTCGCCGCAGCGCCCCGCTCCAGAACCTCGTCGCGCGTAAGCTCGCCATTCAACATCGCCGCAATCTGCGAAACGCCAATGGCTTTCATCACAGGCATGTCAGGCGACAATGAAAGCGAGAGCAGCGCTTTCACTTCACCCTCAGCCCCCTGCTCCAGCATCTTTTCAAATCGCCCGTTGATCCGCTGGTGAAGGACGGCACGCTCCGGCTCGACCACGATCTTGCGAGCCGCCGAGGGGTCGATAATCACTGGTCCCGCTTGCGCCTGAAAATCGACGATCGAGCGGCCGGTCGCCTCGACAACCTCGAGCGCCCTCACGATCCGCTGCCCATCCTGCGGACGAAGACCTTCGGCGACAGCGGGATCGCGCTCTTGCAGTTGCCGATAGAGTTCGTCAGGCCCCTCTTGCTGCAAGCGTGAACGAAGGCTATTGCGCACGTCCTCCGGTATCGCAGGCATGTCGGAAAGGCCGCCCGTCAACGCTTTGAAATAGAGGCCCGTTCCGCCAACGAAAATCGGTTTGCGCCCATCGGCGCGGAGACGCTGGCGCAGATCCGTAACGTCGCGCAGCCACGCCCCTGTCGAATAGGCACGACTAGCGGGGACGTGACCGTAGAGGTAATGGGGAATACCCTGCATATCGTCTTCAGATGGCCGCGCGGTCAACACGCGCAGCGTATCGTAGACCTGCATGCTGTCGGCGTTGACGACGACCCCACTGTGCTCTTTTGCCAATTCGACCGCGAGCGCGGACTTGCCGCTGGCGGTCGGCCCGGTTATCAGGATCGCGTTCATTGCGCTCAGAAGGTTTTCCATCATGGCCCTCGTTGCCACGCTTGTTGCCAATCCGTCAAATCCTGTTCTCACGCAGTCGATTGCCGAGCAGGCGGCCGATGCAATCAAGGCTTCCGGCCTCTACTGGCTGGCTGACGGAATTGCCTGCGATATCGCACTGAGGGATGGGGCCGACGTCGAAGCCACTCGAGCCAACATTCTCGCCGTCATCGGCAGCGCTGCCATCGACCTCGTCATCCAGGATGCCGAGACACGCCGCAAGAGACTTCTGATCGCCGATATGGACTCAACCATGATTGGCCAGGAATGCATCGACGAACTCGCTGCCGAAGTGGGGCTAAAGGAGAAGGTCGCCGCGATCACGGCTCGCGCCATGAACGGCGAGATCGCTTTCGAGCCGGCCCTCCGTGAGCGCGTTGCGCTCTTGAAAGGGCTACCGATCTCGGTCGTCGACGACGTTATTTCCAGACGCATCACGCTCACTCCAGGTGGCCCAGAATTGATCGCCACCATGAAGTCGAAGGGACATTATACAGCGCTGGTCTCCGGCGGCTTTACCGTCTTCACCGGCCCCATCGCAAAGACGCTCGGCTTCGATGAGAACCGCGCGAATGTTCTGCTGGAAGAGGCTGGTGTTCTTTCCGGCTTCGTCTCTGAACCTATCCTCGGCAAGCAAGCCAAGGTCGATGCGCTGAACGACATTTCCGAAAGGCTCGGCATTTCTCCCGACGACGCCATTGCCGTTGGCGACGGCGCCAACGACCTCGGCATGCTTCAATTGGCTGGATCCGGCGTCGCTTTGCACGCTAAACCAACCGTCGCAGCCCAGGCGAAGATACAGATCAATCACGGCGATCTCAGCGCCCTGCTCTATATCCAGGGCTACCGCAAGACCGATTTCGTAGTGCCATGACGGTAATCCTAGAGACCGATCGCCTGCTTTTGCGCAACTGGACCGACGGTGATCGGCCGCTGTTCCACGAGATCAACTCCGATCCTGAGGTGATGGAATTCTTCGCCTTCCGTCGCGACCGCGCTGAAGCGGATTCGATGCTCGACACGATCCGCGACAGTATCGCCGAGACCGGCCTCGGCTTCTATGCGATAGCCCTGAAGGAAACCAATGAGCCGATCGGTTTCTGCGGTCTCTGGAGACCCAAGCTCGAACCGTTTCTGCCAGCGGGCACGATCGAAGTCGGCTGGCGTCTCGCGAAAAGGCACTGGGGCAGCGGATATGCGACAGAAGCGGGAATGGCCGCACTGCGCCATGGCTTCACCGAGTTCGACCCCAGCGAAATCGTTTCGTTTGCTGTAACCGACAACCATCGTTCGACCGCTGTCATGCAGCGGCTTGGCTTGCATCATGAACCTGATCGCGATTTCGACCACCCCAGCATTCCGGACACGCATCCGCATCTGAAACGCCACGTTCTTTACACGATCAGCCGTCAGCAATGGGAATGCGGGATCCGCTAACGCCAATTGCCGGCGCACGGCACCATAAGAAGTTGGTGCCGCTTGCCTTGGTCGCCGCACGGACTTCCGACGACGACGCCATTTGACGCTTCTTGAAGGGATGAGCGAGCCCTCGTCTCGCTACTCCATCGGCACAGCTACGAAGCGCAAGTCGCCGTTTGCCGACGCGATCATCATCTGCGCGTTCCGCCGGCCTTCCTGCTTTAGCGACTGCACCTTCGCGGCGACGGCCTCGGGCGAGCGCATAAACTCCTGCGCCACCTCAACGATAACGTCACCAGGCTTCAAGCCCTTTTCCGCCGCCAAAGAGCCGGCTGCGACCTCAGCGACAAGCACGCCATCGACACTTTCAGCGATACCGAAGGTTTTCCGGGTCTCCGCGCTTAGCTCAGACAGCGACAGGCCGAGTACATTCTTCGGATTTGCTGCATCGGGTGCAGCCTGATCCGTCTTGCCCTTGCCATCCGGCATGGGTTGGGTCTGCTGGTCATCGGGCTCATCCATATCCTGGTTTTCATCAGGATCCGGATTGATGACACCGCCCTTGTTGTTGGCGTCGGCATCGTTCGAGGCGGCCTGATCGCTATCCTCCAGGCGGCCGAGCTTCACCTTCACGGTCTGCTCCTTGCCGTCACGAAGCACGACAACGTCGACTTCCTTGCCGACGGGGCTTTCCGCCACCACGCGCGGCAAATCACGCATTTCGTTGACCGGCTTGCCGTCGAACTTGAGGATGACGTCGCCAGCCTTGATCGAACCGTCATCAACGGGACCACCCTTGATGACCCCCGCCACCAGCGCACCCTTGGCGCTCGATAGGCCGAGGCTGTCAGCAACATCGTCGGTAACCGGCTGGATGCGCACACCGAGCCAGCCACGGCGCGTTTCGCCGAACTCGCGCAACTGCTCGACGACGCCTGCAGCCAACTCCGACGGCACCGAGAAACCGATACCGATCGATCCGCCGCTCGGCGAAATGATCGCCGTGTTGATGCCAATAACCTCGCCCTTCATGTTGAAGAGCGGGCCGCCGGAATTGCCCTTGTTGATGGCCGCATCCGTCTGGATGAAGTTGTCGTAGGGTCCGGCGTTGATGTTGCGCCCGCGTCCCGAAATGATGCCGACAGTCACCGACCCGCCGAAGCCGAACGGATTGCCGATCGCCATGACCCAGTCACCGATGCGCATTCCGCTGGAATCGCCGAATTTCACGGCCGTGAGCGGCGCCTTTGGCTCAACCTTCAGCACCGAAAGATCGGTCTTGGTATCGGTGCCGATCAGCTTCGCCTTCAGCTTGGTGCCATCCGCGAAATTGACCTCGATATCGTCGGCGCCTTCAATCACGTGGTTGTTCGTGACGATGTAGCCCTGAGGGTCGATCACAAAGCCGGATCCCAGCGAATTGACGTTGTGGTTGCCGCCCTTGTTGCCCTTCTGCTTGTTGAAAAAGTCGTTGAAGAATTCCTGGAAGGGAGAACCGTCAGGCGCGCGCGGCGCCGGGCCAACACCCTCGTCATCCTTGACATTCTGCGAAGTCGAAATGTTTACAACGGCATTGAGGAGGCCTTCTGCGAGATCGGCAACGGATGCCGGGCCGTTCATCGGCGGCGTGCCCTGAGCTTGCACCGAGCCGGTGAAACCAACATTTGCCAGAAGTGCGGCGCCGGCCAGGAGAGCGAGCGATCGTCTGAAGGTCGGGCGGGTCGTCGGGGCCATCAAGCATCCTCATTTCAAATAAAACGCACTCTGAGCACCAGCATAAGGCGGAATGATGGAGGGTGAAATCACCTTTTCGCGAAATCCCGTGCAATCCTGTTCACCGCGCTCGCAGCCCTCGTGCCGCAACGCAAAAAGGCCGGCAGATTAGCCGGCCTTCGCGTTTTGTCAGGCGCCGCAACGCGGCGATCAGTTGGTCGGTGCCGTCGGCATCGCCGGCGCTGCGTTTCGAGGCGCGCCGCTTGCGTCGTTGAAGAAACGGAAGAACTGCGAGTTCGGCGAGATCACCAACGTCGTGTCTTGCGAGGTCAGAGCCGTCGAATAAGCGGCCATCGAACGATAGAACTCGAAGAACGCAGGATCCTTGCTGAATGCATCCGCAAACAAGCGGTTGCGCTCGGCGTCGCCCTGACCGCGCAGGACTTCAGAATCGCGTTGCGCTTCGGCGGTGATTTCGACCACCTGCCTGTCTGCGATAGCCCGGCGGCGTTGGCCCTCTTCAGTACCCTGCGCACGCAGGAGTTCAGCTTCGGCAAGACGCTCGGCGCGCATCCGGTCATAGGTCTTCGGCGCGACTTCGCGCGTCAGATCCGTACGACGGATGCGGACATCCTGAATGTTGAGACCAAGATCTTCGGCATCGCGATGCAAGTCGTCGCGAACCTCGAGCATCATTGCCACACGCTCTTCAGACAGTGCAGCATCGAAGTCGCGCAGACCGTAGACACGCCGAAGCGAAGAATCGAGTTGCGTGCGAAGGCGCGCTTCCGCTGCCTCGCGATCGCCGGAGACGGTTTCACGGAACTTGCGGACGTCCCTGATGTCATAGACCACGAAGGCATCAACATCGAAGGTCGCGCCGCCACGAACCTGAACACGAATGTTGTCGAGGTCGAAGCGCAGTGCCTGCCGTTCCACGATCTGGACGCGGTCGGCATCCATGAAGGCAAACGGCAGCTTGAAGTAGATACCCGGCTCGGTCTTCACCGACTGGATCTGACCGAAGCGGACAACAATCGCCTGCTCACGCGCATTCACGACGAAGACCGACGAGTAGAGCGCAATCAAGACGACGGCGAGAAGGCCGAGAATGAGGGGAAGCCTGTTCGATGTCATGGCTCAACCTCCCTGCTGCGCCGGTTTGCCGATCTCATTAAGCGGCAAGTAAGGCACAACCCCTTGCTTCTCGTCGATCACGACCTTCTTGGAATTCTTCAGAACCTGCTCCATCGTTTCAAGGAAGAGACGTGTGCGAGTGACCTCGGGCGCCTTCGCATATTGTTCGTTGATGAACGAGAAGCGCTGAGCCTCACCTTCGGCTTCCTTGACCACGCGGTTCTTGTAGGCCGCTGCCGCTTCGCGGATCTGGGCGGCGTCACCGCGCGCCTGACCGAGCTTCTGGTTGGCGTACTGATTGGCCTCTTCGACCAGTCGCTGCTTGTCCTGGTCGGCTCGCTGCACTTCTTCGAACGCATCGGCAACTTCACGTGGCGGAGCCACGTCCTGAATCGTCACGGCGCCGATGGAAATACCAGCCCTGTAGCGATCCATGGTTCCTTGGACGATGTTGGCGACTTCCGTTTCAATCGGCTGACGATTGTCGCGGAAGGCATCCTGGGCCGGACGGCGACCGACAACTTCGCGCATGGCGCTTTCGGCGACCTGCTGCAGCGTCTCCGCCGGGTTCTCTACGTTGAAAAGATAGGCCTTGGGATCGCTCACCGTGAAGAAGACTGAAAACTGAACGTTCAGGATGTTCTGGTCACCGGAAAGCATCAGCCCGCTCGACGAGGAGGTCGACGTCGATGCCGCACCGATATTCTGCTGCTGCATCGTCACCTTGACGATCTCGACGGTTTCCATCGGCCACAGGTGGAAATGCAGGCCCGGGGTCGAAACCTCTTCCTTGGGATTGCCGAAACGCAGTTCGACGCCGCGCTCGTCCGGCTGGACGATATAGATGCACTGGAAGAGCCAGAACACCACCAAAATCGCCGCGACGATTACAAGCACGCCGCCGTTGAACCCGCCAGGCACAATGTTGCGCAGCTGGTCCTGACCGCGCCGGATAATATCCTCAAGATCAGGCGGCCCGCCCTTGCCGCCACCGCGCGGGCGATTGGGCCCTTGCCCCCATGGTCCCTGATTGTTACCGCCGCCGCCGCCCCAAGGGCCGCCGCCGCCATTCTGATTGCTCCAGGGCATCAAAACCTCTTATTCGTTGAACTCCGATCGCCTAACCCACGGGGGCGGCGGATAGCTGCGATCGTGACCGTTATAGGTATCGCCGCATCTGCTTTCAACGCAGCATGAGGAACTTGACGATATTTATTGGAAAATAGTTGGTTTTCAGCGGTTAGCGCCGGTCATAGATCACGAATTTCGTGGGATAGCTATCCTTGTCGCCTGCAGGCACGTCGATCGTCGCCGTCGCCCTCCAGAGCGCTGGGTCAATCGCCGGAAATGACGTATCGCCTTCGACCGCGGTTTCGACATGCGTCACGCACAGCCGATCGGCGAGATCGATGGCCTGCTCATAGATCTGCCCACCACCGATGATGCAGATTTCGCTCCCACCATTTTGCTTGGCAAGGTCCTCTGCAAGGCTGATGGCCTCGGTCAGCGAACGAGCCATATGCACGTCCGGATTCGCTACCGCGGCAGACTGCCGGGAAATCGCAATGTTTGGTCGCCCGGGCAGCGGCTTACCAATGGAGTCATAGGTCTTCCGCCCCATGACAACCGGCTTTCCCAGTGTCAGCGCCTTGAAGCGCTTGAGATCGGTGGAGAGCCGCCATGGCATGTCACCATCCCGCCCGATGATGCCGTTCTCGGAAACGGCGACCACGATCGTCTTGCGAATGTCAGACATCGGCCTCTCCAATCAGACCGCGATCGGGGCCTTGATGCTGGCGTCGGCTTCGTAGCCGACCAACTCGAAATCCTGGAACTTGAAGCCGAAGATATCCTTCACATCGGGGTTGATCCGCATGAACGGCAACGGCTTCGGCGTGCGGGTCAGTTGCAGCTTCGCCTGCTCGAAATGGTTGTGATAGAGATGCGCATCCCCAAGCGTATGCACAAAATCACCGAGTTTCAGACCGGCAACCTGCGCCACCATCATCGTCAGCAAAGCGTACGAGGCAATGTTGAATGGCACCCCGAGAAAGATATCAGCGGAACGCTGATAAAGCTGGCAGGAAAGCTTGCCGTCGGCGGCGTAGAACTGGAACAGGCAATGGCATGGCGGAAGCGCCATGTCATCGACCTCGGCAGGATTCCACGCAGAAACGATATGGCGGCGCGAATTCGGATTCTTGACGATGCCGGCAACAAGTTTGGCGATCTGATCTATATGGCCGCCATCCGGCGATGGCCACGAGCGCCACTGCGCGCCATAGACCGGCCCCAGATCGCCATTCTCGTCCGCCCATTCATCCCAAATCGAAACGCCATTGTCCTTGAGGTAGCGGATATTGGTGTCGCCACGTAGGAACCAGAGCAGCTCGTGGATGATGGACCGCAGATGCAGCTTCTTTGTCGTAAGAACCGGAAAGCCTTCCTGCAGGTCGAACCGCATTTGATAGCCGAACACAGAGCGCGTGCCCGTGCCGGTACGATCGCCGCGATCGGTTCCGTGTTCCATCACATGCTTCAGAAGATCGAGATACTGCTTCATCGTTCGCCGCCAATTCCGTTCTCAGCTTATTTAAGCGCTTCGCGCATCGAAACCAATCGTCGCACGGGCTTTATCCCGACAAATCTCCGTCACGGCCAGCGCCCACGTATCCATTCGCTGACTCGGATCAGCCTATTGGCGATTTGACGTTCAATGCGAAGGTTGCCGACGCCTTTGATGACTGCCGCTTTCCTGCGTCTCTCTCCTTGGCTTGTTTGTAGCGATAGTCGGAGCAGCGACCGGGATCGTCAGTATGTTGAAAGCGTGGCGCCTTCACGATCGGAAGGTGATCTCTCTCTTAGGCTGCCGAGCATCCTCTCGCTTTCTGACCGGACCACACGGTTTTGTGACAACACCTCTTCCCATCCCTGACGGAAAACACTATATCACCCATGCCGGTCTTCGGGCCGGCTATGGCGATAAATGAGCGGTGTAATAAACCTATTGGACCCGGGGGCGGTACCCGGCGCCTCCACCAAAAACCGGCGGCCCAGCAATGAGATGGCCGGCTTTTGATGGGGGCGAAACAGGATCGACAAGGGTGTAAAGATCGTCTTTTTGCTCGGCATTGTACCGCCGTTATCGGGCTAAAATTGTAGTTGCAAACGACAACTATGCGGAAGCTCGTCTCGCTGCTTAATCGCGGTGTGACACTTCAAATAAAGCCCTAGTGGTTCGCACCTCTAGGCGGGGTCCGAAGGCACCTGGCAACAGAAGCCTTCACCTTCTCCCTTGCGCGCAAATCATGTATGGTTTGGTCAAGCATGACTCGGCTCAGGCCTTTTCCAGGGCGTCTTGGCATGCCATACAGCCTTGGGAAACGAGTCCGAACCTAACGAAAGACAGGAAAGCATGGGGCAGGATCACATCCGTTACGACATTCTGGCACAGGACGCACTGCGTGGCGTCATCCGCAAGGTATTGTCCGAAGTTGCCGCGACGGGCCGCCTGCCGGGCGAGCATCATTTCTTCATCACCTTCCTTACCGGCGCGCCCGGTGTTCGCATCTCGCAACACCTGAAGGCGAAATATCCGGAACAGATGACCATCGTCATCCAGCACCAGTTCTGGGAACTGAAGATCACCGAGACGACGTTCGAGATCGGCCTGTCCTTCTCGGATGTTCCGGAAAAGCTCTTCATCCCATTCAATGCGATTCGCGGCTTCTACGATCCCTCCGTGAACTTCGAGCTCGAATTCGACGTGCCTCTCGCTGACAGCGACGAGCTTCCCGCCGCAGAGATTACCGCTTATCCGGTGGCATCCGAGAAGTCGGAGGAAACACCCGCCGCCAAAGCCGACGGCGAGGAAAAGAAGCCCGGTTCGGTCGTCTCGCTCGACGCTTTCCGAAAGAAGCAGTAAAACCGAGGGAAGCAACTGCTTCCCTTTTTCAATTCCGATCGAGGCCAGTCGTGACCGCCGAAGTCGTCAATCTCCGTCAGTTCAAAAAGAAGCAGGCCCGCGCCAACAAGGAAAAGCAGGCCGAGCAAAACCGTATTTCCTTCGGCCGTACCAAGGTTGAGAAGCAGCTCACCAAGGCGCTCAACGAGAAAGCCGAACGCTCTCATCAGCAGGGCCACATCGAGAAATCCGACGACGACAAATGACCATCCGGGAAAATGAAAAAGATCCCCGGATCAATCACTTGAACGGCTGTCCGGATTCAGATTATCAGCTGCTTGAATCGAATCCTGAAGCCTTGCGATGATCCGCAAGCACTCGGCTACCCTACACGGACACCGCACCAGTTTTTCTCTGGAAGAGGAATTCTGGGCCGAACTGAACAGCATCGCCAAGGCGCGCGCCATTCCGCTCGCAGCTCTGATTTCAGACATTGACGATCAGCGTCAGCCCGAAAGCAACCTTTCTTCGGCCCTTCGTGTTTACGTCCTGCATTGGCTGAAATCCGAGGGTGCCGTCAGATAGCCCCGATGGCGAACCGCGACCACAGGCGAGTTCGTCACCAAGGACACCGCGGCTATATGGGCCACGCAACATCTGCCAACGCCATTCGCGGAAGTGCCGGTTTACGCTCGCAATGGATATCTTGGTCTGATTGATGACGATCCGGAGAGCCGCCAAAGCGGCCCACGTCAAACGGCAATATACCCTTTAGCAACAGGTAATAGAGCGTCTATGATGGCAACACGCTCGAATCTGCGGTGACTTCGGTAATATGGCCGCCGCAATTACTGCGGCATCTGCACACCGGGCAACCCCGGTACAGTTCCGAAATTGAGCGAGTTTTCTGGGGGAACGGAAAGCTGCTCCTGTGCGCGCCGCGCCGCATCCGCGGCGGCCTTTTCTTCCGCCGCCCTCGCGCGTGCTGCTGCATCGGCTTTCGCCTTTGCCTCGGCCTCAGCCTTTGCTTTCGCTTCGGCCGCTTGCCGCTCACGCTCTGCCTGGGCGGCAGCCAGATCTCTTAAACGCTGCTCTTCGGCCTGCTGCTGCGCTTCGAATGCCGCGGCCTTTTGGCGTTCCAAATCATTGAACTTGAAGAGAGCAACTTCGCGGCGCAGTCGCTGCTTTTCCAACACATTTGACTGCAGGCGCTCGACGCGCCGGCGTTCACGCTCGAAGGCACGCAAGGACAGGAAGCCGGTGATATCGGTGACGTCCATGGTTCGGCCAGGCGACGCGAGCAGCCCCGAAAAGTCCAGGCGGATCGCAGGTTCGGCACCTGGAAGCACCTCACTGCCTGGATTGAGCGCAATGTTGAGTGATGCGTTGATACGCTCTTGCGGCAGGTCGATCTGGCCGTTACCAACCACCTTCGCCTGATCGGTCGTCACGCTGACGTTCTGAAAGCGCAGCACACCATCTGTAACGTTGAACGGGATGGCAGTCGGCGGCAGCTTCGCTTCGCCGTTGTTGAGCAAGGTCTCGACGATCGGATGGACCTTGCCGGCATTCAGCTGATCCTGCATCGGATCGGTGGCTGCCAGCAATGGCGCCAGCATCCCAAGATTGAGCCCGCGAACGCTCGTTTCGCCGAGCCGAAGCTCCCCGGAGCCGTTCAGCGAACCGGCGATATCCTTCATGGATTTGCCGGATGCTTCCATGGAGAGCCCCAGTCCGAACTTGCCGCTGGCCACGGGCGCGCCGTCGCGCGGCCACACCACAGCGGCAAGGTCCGCATTCGCCAGCGCCAGCTTCGTCTGGAAGAAGCCCGTCCCATTGGCATTGGTAAAGAGGAGACTGCCGTCGAGGCTGCCGCCGTCCCAGCCTCCCTTGATGTTGTTCAATTGTAGTTCGTCGCCCCTGTACGCCACATCGGATGTGAAATCCGAAATCGCGCCCGACCAGCTTGGCCAGAATTGCTTGGCCGAGAGCTTGAGGCTGACGTCCATGTCCTTGAAGACGGGCAAGCCGAGCCCCCCCGCTGACAGGTTGCCGGTCGCCGCATCCGTCATTGGCCCGTAGATGGCTTCTCCGAGCCAGGCGGCATCAGCCTTTGAAAGCGCCAATTCGCCAGTTGCCGTCGTCGTCTCGGCCTTGCGGTCTAGGGTCAGCGCGCCGCTGAACTCATTGTCGGCGGCATGGCCGGCAACGTCAGCAAGGGCAATCTTGTCGCCGTCGATCGTCGCGTTTGTCGTCAACTTGAACGGCAGGCCCGTACCCATTTGCGGGACAGCGATGCCGTTCATGACAAGGTACGGATCAAGGTCCGCGCTCTCCAGCGAAACCGCAAGCTGTCCGTTCATGAAGGTTTGCGGCCGGACGTCGACCTTGCCGCCGGCGGTAAACGAGGTGCGGTCGGTGGCAAACGTCAGCTGCGCGTCTGCAGGCTCTGTTCCCTCGGCTTGCACCTTGAGGGTCATACGCCCGTTGGCGTCGGCTTCAACCGGCAACGGATCAAGGCCGGCCTGCCCGAACAGGATGGAGGTGACGCTGTTCTCGAGCGTCGCCTCAAGGCTCGTGGTGCCCTTGCCTGTCAGAGCCAGAAGGTCCGACATTCGGTAGTCGAGATTGACGCGGCTCCCGTTGCTCACGCCGGCCAATGTCAGGGTCAGGCCATCGCCCTCGTCCCCGCCAAGCGTCAGGGCACCACGCAAAGCAGTATTCGTGTACCAGGCGGCATTGCGCACGAGCCGATCCATGACCGGATGCTGCGGCAGGTGTTGCTTGAGCATGGTGAAGAAGGAGCCCGGATCGGCTGATTTGAAGGTGATTTCCCCTGAGCCCTTGTAATCGAGCAGCGATCCCTCGGCGCGACCGGTCGCAGTCACCTCGGCGCCTGCCAGATTCTTGACCGAAAGCTTCTCGACCGCCAAGGCGCCATCGGCAATTGTAAAGCTTGTCTCGACATCCGCCGCTTCGACGCCGAAGGCCGTGAATTTGTCGGCCTTCAGCTGCGCAGCGATCTTGTGATCAAGCACATTGTCGCCCGCGTCCTGACCGGTAAGCAATCCTGTCAGCGCACGCAGCGCATCCAGATCGAGCGCGTCGCCGGCAAGTGCGACATCCAGCGTCGGCGTCTGATTGGCCGCAGCCTGGCGATCCAGCCTGCCCTTGAGCGTCGCCTGCCCGACGGCAATCTCCAGGTTGTCGAATGTCTGGCGGTCGTGGGTGAGGCTGACATCGGCGGAAAAACCCGCTTGCCTCAGCTGTCGGATCGCCGGATCCACGGAACCGGCGAGCCAGGCCGCAAGACCGGTGGGCTGATTGGACGCCACTGTCATCTGCCCCACGAAGGACGCCTGCCCCTGCAGATTGAGCTTGCCTTGGCCTTCGACCTGCGTGCGACCGGGAAGCGTGCCGACCGCATTGTCGATCGTCCAGCCGCTGCCAGCGGGTTGGACATCGAGCTGAATGTCGCGGATCGTCGTGTCGCCCGCAACGATGGCCGGCAAGCGAACGCTCGCCTTCCCTGGCACCTGCGGTACCGGCACCTGTGAAACTATCTGGATCAGCGCGTTCAATCGCTGTCGAGCCGAGAGGCCGGCATCGCGGGTCGTTTTGCCGTTCGCGCCTTGATTGCCGATGCGATTGACATCGATCTGCTGGCCGTTTGCGATCAGGAGGAATTGCGGCTTGCTTCCCGTATCGAGCGTCGCCTCGCCGGTGACGACATAGGGATCGTCTGCCGCCCCAACCTCCAGCCGATATTCCGGTATCCGAACGCTCTCGTTGGTAAGCTCGAACTTCCCTTTCAGGCGTGGAGGCAGATCGCCCTTGGCGGTCTTCTTGCCATCCCGGTTCTCAATCGAAGCCGACACCGTTCCCTGATAGTTCGGCCGGCGATCGACGAGCTTCAGTTCTCCGTCGAGATCGACCGTCACCGGCTGCTTGTCGGGCTGCAACCGCGTACGCATCCGCAGGATTCCGTTCTCGTCCGGTTGATTGCTGGCGATCGTGAAGTTGCCGTGCGCGCCATCGAGCGCCGCATCACCTTCGATCCGCCATGGACCGGCAAGCGACTTGGCCGACATTTCGGCATTCAGGCCGGTAACGTGCCGGGAGCGCCCCGACTGGTCGTCGATGAATTGAACATCGCCGCCGCTGACATGGACGTTCTCAAGAACAACCGTCCTGGCCGGAATCTCAGGCTGGCTGCCGCGTGTCCAGTCGAGCGTGCCGTCCTTCAACAGCCTCAGCTTTATCTTCGGGTTGACCACGCGCATGTCGAAGATCAAAGCCTCGCCGGAGAGGAACGGCGCGAGTTCGGCATCCATCGAAAACTGCTCGACCTGCACGAGGGGCGACCCGTCGAGTTCCTGCCCGACGCGCACGTCATGCAGTGTCACCGATGGAAACGGCAGAAGGCGCGCATCCACCGCACCGTGGACGACGACTTTCTTGCCTATGATCCGGCTTGCTTGATCCTCGAAATTCTTTCGGAAGTCCGTCCAGTCGATAAACAACGGCGCCAGCAGCGCCACGAACAGCGCTACGACAATCACTCCGCCCAAAAAGACGAGGAACCGGCCTACCAACTCAACAATTCTCCATTTGGGAATCCATCGCGGACACTAGAGCATCATACCGAAAGCTGTGAAGCCGCTTTCCGGCAACATCGTGCTCTATTTACTTGATTCCGAGATGAATTCTCCTCATGCCCGGTTATTTCCCTCTCGGTCGGTCTCGCCCGGTAGACAAGCGCAACAGAGTGTTCGTTTTCAGGCAGTATGGAATATCTTTCCGGGATTGAAGATATCGTCCGGATCGAGCGCCTTCTTGACCTGCCGCATGAGGTCGACCGTGCCGCCAAGCTCCTCTTCGAGGAACGCCATCTTGCCTTGGCCGATTCCGTGTTCGCCGGTGCACGTCCCGTCCATCGCCAAAGCGCGGGCATTGAGCCTGCCGACAAAGGTCTCAGCGACAGCAATACCTTCGTCGGTCTTGTCGTCGAACAACAGGAGCACATGGAAATTCCCATCGCCGGCATGTCCGACGATCATCGCCAACAGGCCATGTTCCTCTATATCGGCCTGCGTCTCGCCGATGCAATCGGCAAGACGGGAAATCGGCACGCAGACATCCGTCGAGAGCGCAGCCATTTCCGGCGCCAGCGCACGCGATGCCCAATACGCATCGTGCCTTGCCTTCCAGAGCTTGCTGCGTTCCTCGGCGTTAACGGTCCACGAAAACGCGCCACCCCCGCATTCGGAGGCGATCTCGGCAAACTGTTCCGATTGCAGCGCAACGGTCTCATCCGTACCATGAAACTCGAGGAAGAGCGTCGGCTTCTCCTCGTAGTTCAGCTTCGAATAGGCATTGCAGGCGCGAATTTGCAGCGCATCCAAAAGTTCGATGCGGGCAACGGGAATACCCATCTGGATGGTCATGATCACGGCGTCGCAGGCGGCTCGAATGGTCGGAAAGGCACAAACGCCACCGCCGATCTTCTGCGGGATGCCCTGCAGCCTCAACGTCACGGACGTCAATATGCCAAGCGTGCCTTCCGCGCCGACGAACAGCCGGGTCATGTCGTAGCCGGCGGACGACTTGCGTGCGCGTCGCGCAGTGCGGATTTCCTCGCCATTTGCTGTCACTGCCGTGACCGCGAGCACATTGTCCTTCATCGTGCCGTAACGCACGGCATTCGTTCCGGAGGCCCGCGTCGAGGTCATGCCGCCGATCGAAGCGTTTGCTCCGGGATCGATCGGAAAGAACAGACCGGTATCACGGAGATAAGTGTTCAATTCCTCACGCGTCACACCGGGCTCGACGGTGCAGTCAAGATCCTCAGCATTGACTTCAAGAATCCGATTCATTCGGCTGAAATCGATCGATATACCGCCATTCGGCGCATTGACCTGCCCTTCCAGCGACGAGCCGGTGCCGAAGCCAATGACCGGCACCTTGTGCTCGGCGCAAATCTTGACTGCAGCCTTCACATCGTCGGCACGCTCTGCAAAGAGCACGCCGTCTGGCAGCTGAGCCGGGATGTAGGTAGTGGTATGCGCGTGCTGTGCACGGAACGCCTCGCCGGTCTGGAAGCGCTCACCGAAGCTCCGTTTCAGAATACCAAGAGCGGCGGTGATGCCTGCCTCGTTGCGTGTTCCGGATTTTGCATCCTTGAGCGCCATCTCTTTGATCTCCTTCACCTTCACACCCGGAGGCAGGTTGGTATGAGACAAGAGATGGCGCCTGTCTAGTGCATGATCGGGGAGAACCGTCCCCTATCGTGCGCCCTTAGACCAACGGCGGGTTGAGCCGCGCAAAAGCTTCCTGCCTGCGGTATGGAAAGTAGGGATAAGGCGCGGTAACTCCACTCGCTTTATCGAGCTTTTCAACCTGCTCCTTCGACAATGACCACCCGACAGCTCCGAGATTCTGCCGCAGCTGCTCCTCGTTGCGCGCGCCGATGATGACACTGGAAACCGTTGGGCGGCCGATAAGCCAATTGAGGGCGATCTGCGGGACAGTCTTGCCCGTCTCTTCGGAAACCTCGAACAATGCATCGACGATATCGTAGAGCTTCTCGTCATCGACCGGCGGCCCGTATTCTGCCGTCTGGTGCAGCCGACTGCCCTCCGGCAACGGCTGACCGCGCCTGATCTTGCCGGTGAGACGGCCCCAGGCAAGCGGGCTCCAGACCAATGCGCCGACGCCCTGATCGGCGGCGAGCGGCATCAGTTCCCATTCGTAGTCACGACCCGCCAGCGAATAATAGACCTGATGTGCAACATAGCGCGGATAGCCATGCTGCTCGGCAATCCCGAGCGACTTCATCAACTGCCATCCCGCGAAATTCGAGACGCCGACATAGCGGATTTTCCCTGCAGCAATCAGCCCATCCAGCGTTGCGAGCACTTCTTCGATGGGTGTCGAGGCATCGAATGCATGAAGCTGCAGCAGGTCGATGTAGTCCGTGCCGAGGCGCTTCAACGCCTCGTCCGTCGAACGTATGAGACGCGAGCGCGACGTTCCCCAATCCGCCGGTCCATCGCCCATCGGCAATGCGATCTTGGTTGAGATCAGCACAGCGTCGCGCCGACCGGCGATCGCCTGGCCAAGGACCTCTTCGGAGGCCCCGGCCGAATAGACGTCTGCCGTATCGAAAAGGTTGACGCCCGCTTCCAACAAAATGTCGACCAGGCGTCGGGCTTCGGCTGCGTCCGTAGTTCCCCATGCGCCGAAGAGCGGGCCCGAGCCTCCGAATGTTCCCGCGCCGAAGCTCAAAACCGGCACCCTGAGGCCTGATGCGCCGAGATTTCTGTATTCCATGATCGGTCTCCTGTGTGGACTTCAGAAGAGATAGACACTGAATCTACCGTGATATAGATTGCCGGAAGGAAAACCATCCGTGAATTGAAGTCATCATGAGCAGGCAAGACATAAATCGCTCCGGCGAAATGGAAGTCTTCGTGCGCGCCGTCGAACTCGGCGGCTTCACGGCCGCGGCGCGTGCCTGCCGAATGACTCCGTCTGCAGTAAGCAAGCTCATAGCACGCCTTGAGGCACGCCTCGGTGCTCGCCTCGTCAACCGTTCGACCCGCAAGTTGCATCTGACGCCTGAAGGATCCGCCTTTTACGATCGCAGCGTTTCCATCCTTGCGGATATAGCGGAGGCCGAACGCTACGCGTCATCAGGTGAACAGGCCACAGGACCTATACGCATCAACACCAGCGCCTCCTTCGGCCATCATATCCTTGCGCCGCTGGTTTCCGAATTTCTGGCGCTTAATCCCGCCGTCACACTCGACATCTCGCACACAGACGCCATCGTCGATCTCGTCGAGGATCGCGCCGATGTCGCGATCCGCGCCGGACCGTTGAAGAGCTCCAGCCTCATTGCGCGCAAGCTCGGCTTCACCCGCAACGTCATCGTGGCATCGCCGGACTACCTGAAGCGCGAAGGCGAGCCGAAGACCATTACCGACCTGACGCACCATCGCCGCGTTGGCTTCTCCTACGCGCGCAGCGTTCGGGGCTGGCCGTTAGTCGATGGCGGCGAGACCATTGCGCTGCCGATTACGCCAGGCGTCCAGGTGGGCGACGGCGAAGCGATGCGATATATGGCGCTGTCAGGTGCAGGCCTTGTCCGCCTCGCCACCTTCACCGTTCGCGCCGATATCGAGGCCGGCCGGCTGGTCCCCGTTCTCGAGGACATCAACCCCGGCGACATAGAAGAATTCTACGCCGTCTACCTTGGCCAGGGCGGCCCACTGCCGGCGCGCGTCCGAGCGCTTCTCGACTTCCTCGCGGAGCGCGTCAGCCTCTGACATCGCGTCTGCAGGATTTCGCAATTGACCCCTTCACCGGCTGGCGCCTATATCGGCACATATCCTCCGGCCTCCTCTGCCGGCCTCTTTTGCCAGCCAGTGCTGCTCCCCTGTTTCGCTCGATCGCGGTTCCAGCATTGGCAAGACATGCATGGGAATCATGCCGTTGCACGACGCCAGCCGCTTCTTTCGATACGCCAGCCTGCCGCGGTGGATCCTCCTGCTCAGCGTCTCCACCGTGCTTGTAGTCGGGCTCGAATTGCTCGGGCTGCCGGCCTCGCTCCTGATCGGCCCCATGGTGGCGGCGATTGTCCTTGCCTTATCCATTGGTCAGGGATCGCTCAAGGTCCCGCGCTGGCCCCTCCTCTTCGGGCAGGCGCTCGTCGGCTTTCTGATGGCGCGCGCCATTACCGTTGACATCCTCAAGACCATGGCCACTGACGCGCCACTCTTTCTCGCGATGATCCTCTCCGTCATCGCTGCCGCAGCCGGTCTTGGCTGGTTGCTGACCCGCTGGCAGGTTCTACCCGGTACGACGGCGGTCTGGGGCTCTTCGCCGGGCGCAGCCTCCGCGATGGTGATCATGTCCGAAGCCTATGGTGCCGACGCCCGTCTCGTCGCGTTCATGCAATATCTCCGGGTGGTCTTCGTCGCTGTGGCGGCCTCGGTCGTCTCGCGCCTCTGGGTCGCCGCCGATGGTGGCGAACCGCCGCCGTTCATCCTCTTCCCACCGGTCGACTGGCCGGAGCTGGCTGCGACCATCGCACTCACCTGCCTGTCCGCCTACCTTGCGGTGCGTTTTCGCATTCAGGGCGGCACGATCACGGTGCCTCTGGTCCTTGGCGCCCTGCTTCAAGGCCTCGGTCTACTCAAGATCGAACTTCCGCTCTGGCTGCTGGCGATCAGTTATGCCCTGATAGGCTGGAACATCGGGCTTCGTTTCACCCGCGGGATCGTCATGCACGCCGCTCGCGCACTGCCGCGCGTCGCTGCCTCTATCCTGCTGTTGATGTCGATCTGTGGCTGCATGGCGTTTGCCTTGCACAAATTCGCAGGTGTCGATCCGCTCACAGCCTATCTGGCGACAAGCCCCGGCGGCGCCGATTCTGTGGCAATCATCGCAGCTTCGAGCGATGTCGACGTGCCCTTCGTCATGGCGATGCAAACCGCTCGGTTCCTGGTGATCCTGTTCACCGGCCCGATGTTGGCACGCTTCATCGCACGCCGCTCCGGCCTTGCGGAAAAGTCCGTCTAAGGCTCGCCCATTGGCCGGGTGTCATTCCATAGGCCTTTTTGAAATGGCGGGTGAGATGGCTCTGGTCGGCAAAGCCGGTCGCCGCCGCAACATCAGACAGCCCGTCGCCTGCGCCGATCATCGCACGCGCCTGCTGCAGCCGCCGCATGAGCAGATAACGATGCGGGCTTGTTGCAAAAGCCGCCCTAAAGTGCCGGGAGAGAGAAAAGCGGTCGAGACCGGTGACAGTCTCAAGCTCGCCGGATCGCACGGCTTCCGTGGCATGCGCTTCGAGATAGTCGCGCGCCAATCTTGCGCGCTGCCACGCCACGCTGCCGAGCGGCCGTTGTGGAGCCTTCGCATGCTTTGCAAGTCCGCCCGCAACACGCGAAACGAAATCGTCGACGAACAACTCGTCGAGCTCGCGATCGAGCTCTGTAAGGGCTCCGAGCAGCGTACCTGCAAGAATCGGATCCCGGATGACAGGATCGTCAACGAAGGGAAGCCCGATCTTCTGCGCTCCAAGGCATTCGAGCAGTAGCGCCGGCTCAAGATAAAGCATGCGATACTGCAGCCCGTCGTCAGTACCAGCCCCACCGTCGTGCTCCTCATCTGGGTGGAGTACGAGCACCTGTCCCGGCATGCTGAAGCGCCGCTGGCCACGATACGAAAACGTCTGCACGCCCTTCATCGTCACACCGAGAGCGTAGGTATCGTGGCGATGAGGCTCGAACGCCTTGCCGGAAAACTGCGCTTCCATCCGCTCGATTCCGGGAAAGGCCGGCGCAATCACGATCCCGTCTGCGCCGGGCTCGGTGCACAAACGTTCAAGACCCTCGAAGGCGCGACTGTTTACATCCTGGTCCAACGCGACTTTCGAACCCTTATGAAAGAGACTGGAATGTTTGATACCAAAATTGCGATCGTCCTGCGAAACAATCTTGCATCCTGGCAGAAGCTGAACGTCACCGCCTTCCTGATGAGCGGCATTGCCGGACAGCACCCGGAGATGATCGGCGAAGCGTACAAGGACCGCGCTGGCAATCTCTACAATCCGCTGTCCATCCAACCGATCATCGTCCTGTCGGCCGAGGACGAAACGATGTCGGCAATCCACCGCCGTTCCCTGGAGCGCGGCGTAACCTCATCGCTGTTCATCGAAGAGATGTTTGCAACCGGCCACGACGTTGCCAACCGGGCCGTCTTTGCAGAATACGCACCTGACGATGCCAAGGTTGTCGGCATCGCCATCCGGGCGGAGAAGAAGATCGTCGACAAGATCACCAAGGGCGCGACGATGCATCAATAACGAAAACGGCCGGGCGTTGGCCCGGCCGTTTCTGTTGACTCCAGCCTGGATCAGCTCTGGGTGACAGGCGCGATCTGGATTTCGACGCGGCGGTTCTGAGCACGCCCGGCTTCCGTCGCGTTGGAAGCGACCGGTTGCGACGGACCGAAGCCGACGGCCGAAACGCGGCGCGGATCGATGCCCTGCGTGCCGAGATAATCGGCAACCGACATCGCGCGGCGCTGCGACAGGTCCTGGTTGTGCTGCAGGCTGCCGGTGGAATCGGTGTGGCCGTTCACATCGATCAGCGTGCGGTTGAACTTGCGCAGGACGATCGCCACAGAATTCAGCGTCGGATAGAAGCCAGACTTTACGGCGTCCTGGTCGACATCGAACGTGATGTTGGACGGCATGTTGAGGATGATGTTGTCGCCGCGGCGGGTCACCGAGATTCCGGTTCCCTGAAGCTGGGCGCGCAGTTCCGATTCCTGCTGGTCCATGTAGTTGCCGATCGCGCCACCTGCGAGCGCGCCTACGCCGGCGCCGATCAGCGCGGCATTGCGACGTCCGACCGGCGAGCCGCCGACTGCCAGGCCGGCAAGCGCGCCAACACCGGCACCGAGCAGCGCGCCGCCCGACGTGTTCGACATCTTCTGTTCGCCCGTATAGGGGTCGGTCGTGGTGCAGGCGCTAAGGTAAGTTGCAGCAACGGCCAAAAGTATGAATTTCTTGATCATGGACAGGCGGATCTCCAGTTCGGTGTTGATGCGACCAGTATTAAGGATTGCGGCAACAAGATGAAACCGACGCTTTCAGACACTGGAAATTGGGCAAATTACACAACTACTGCGGATCGCAAGCAACAGCGATGAGCCAAGTGGCCGCGTCGCCCGTCGGATTCCGGGCGACGGTTGTATCGCAAGACGACCGGTCAGAAGTTCTGGAAGAGCTGGCGAACCGTGTCATAGCTGGCGTTGGCGATGTTCAGCGACTGCAGGCCAAGCTGCTCTTGGGTCTGAAGGGCACGCAGCCGGCTTGACTGTTCCTCCATGTCGGCATCGATCAGGCGGCTGATACCGCGGGCGTATGAATCATCCAACGACTGCGCGAAGTCGCTCTGGATGCTGATGCGCTTCTCGAGCGCGCCGAAGGCCGAACCCACTGTCGTCATCTGGTTCAGCATCATGTCGACGACGGTGATCATCTCTTTCACCTGCGCCTGCGTCGTGCTGCTCGAAACACCAATTTCGACCTGCCCGGCCGTATTCCCCGCGCCCTTCAACATCACGTAGTTTTGTGAGGCTCCCGCCTCGGTCGCGAAATACTGCGAGGTAAGAGCGCCATATTCACCGGAGCCCGTTGTCCGATCGTCGATCAGGTAGCGGGCATCCTTCGATGTCGTCGCCCCAACTGGGGCAAGATCGACCTCATAGCTCAGCATGTCGACCTTCACCGTCCCGTCGGAATAGCGGATGAAGGAAGATGGGATCTCCCTTGGTTTGGAGGGATCAGCTGAATCGTCGATCGCAACCCAGTTATCACCGTTAAACTCGGCAGACTGCGCAACCGACCGCAGCTGATCCTTGAGGTGGGCGATATCCGTGTTGATCTTGTCCTTGTCGACGCCGGATTCGGTCGCCGCGACCAGCTTGGCCTTGATCTCGCTCACCAGATCGATCGCGTTGTCGACGGCATTGTAAGCCGTGCCCATCGTCGCGGCAGCGAGGCCGAGAGCGTCGCGAATGGCTGATTGGGCTTTCTGATCGGTTTTCAGCGTTGAACTGATTGCCCAATAGGCACCGTTGTCGGACGCCTTTTCCACTCTGAGGCCGGTGGAAACCTGCCTCTGGGTCTTTGTCATATCACGACCAATGTCGCGCAATACATACAGCGCGGCATCCACCGAAGTGCGCCGATAAATGCTCAAGGTACTGTACTCCGAACACAACAATGCACTGATACAAACAAACCGTACCGCGAACGATCATGTCCGGGAGCGCCTGAACGAGGCGCCAGGGCGGTCCTCTCAAAACGCTGGAGGACCTATCGGCTTCTGTGGGAATGATTACCGCTCATGCTTAAAAAATATCTAAAATTGAGAGGAAATTCATCCAATTCTACAACTTTTTATAAGCTATAACTCGCAGGATTTTACGCGCTGAAGGCGCGCTGCGTTCACTCGGCCGCCTGAAGCCGTCCTGCCTTGGCGGCAGGGCGCGGACGAGAGGCGTGCGCCATTTCTTCGTGTAGCCGCTCCTCTTCGTGAGCATGCGGCTTCGCAAAGCGCGCGATGAGCAAGTAAGCCACCGGGGTAATGTACAGCGTCACCAGCGTCGCAAAACCGAGGCCGCCGACAATCACCCAGCCGAGGGCAATGCGCGCTTCCGCGCCGGCGCCATGCGCGAAGACCAGTGGTACACCGCCAAGGATCGTTGCGATCATGGTCATCATCACAGGTCGCAGCCGCAACGCACATGCCTTTTCGATCGCCGCACGCACCTCCTCGCCGCGATCCCGCAGCTGGTTCGCGAACTCGACGATGAGAATGCCGTTCTTCGCCATTACGCCGACGAGCAACACAAGGCCAATCTGGCTGTAGATGTTGAGGCTGGAGCCGGTGATAACAAGCGCGAACACGGCGCATGCAAGCCCGAGCGGCACGGTTGACATGATGATGACCGACGACAACACGCTCTCGAACTGCGCGGCCAGAACCAGGAAAATAATAACGATGGCAAAGCCGAAGGTCAGCGCCATGCCACTCGAGTTTTCCTCAAGCGTTGCGGCCTCCGCGAGAGGCACAAGGCGAGCGCCAGCGGGCAGGATCGACTTGGAGATTTCAGTTGCCTCCTTGACCGCGTCTCCGAGCGAGAGGCCACCCTTCAGGCCCGCAGTGATCGCAACCGAAGCAAGTTGCTGTTCGCGGTTGAGCTGCGGTGCGACCGAGCTTTCCGTCAGCGATGCAATCACCGACATCGGGACAATCTTGCCATCACCGGTCTTGAGGAACACATTCTCGAGATCCGTCGGGTCGTCCAGCGGTCGTGTGTTCGAGGTGAGCAGTACCGGGTAGGCTTCGCCCTTGACGAAGACGTCGACGACCGAGCGCCCCTCAAGCAGCGACTGCATGGCCGTCGAAAGGCCGGTAATGTCGATCCCAAGATCGGAGGCGCGCTCACGGTCGATCGTCACCGACACCTGAGCCTGGGTCGGCTCGTTGGTCAATCTCGGCGTGTCGTAATGGCCTGTAGCATCGAGCGCCAGGACCAATTGTGCAGCCGCGGTCGTCAGCGCCTCGTGATCGTTACCGACCAAAGCCATCTGCAGGCCGTTGCCGGCGCCGCGAATGCGCAGGCTGTTCGACTGGATGGCGTTGCCACGGAGCGCCGGGACCCTCGCAGCCGTGCGATTGATGTCTGTCACGATCTCCGCCTGCGTACGTTGACGCTCGCCCCAAGGCGCCAATGTCAGCACCATGAAGCCGCTGTTGACCTGTCCGCCCTGCCCGGAGATGGAAAAGATGTTGCTGATATCACCGCTGTCGACGAGCGGCTTAAGATACTCTTCGACCAGCTGCATCTTGTCGCGCGTGTATTCGAGACTGGAACCCTGCGGCGTCGTTAGGCGCATCATCACCAGCGCCCGGTCTTCATTCGGCGTCAACTCGCTTCGAACCGTCTGGAACGCGAGGACCGCCGCACCCGCGAAAATCAGGCAAGCGACGATGACGATCAGCGGCGCATTCAGGCAGGCATGCAGCGACCAACGGTAGGCATCGGCGAACCATGTGCCGAAACGTCCGAGGAGGCCGTGATCTTCGAGCATCTCCTTGGTCAATATCCGCGAGGCCAGCATTGGGCACAACGTCAAGGCGACGATCGACGAAAGGCCGACGGAGAAAGCCAGCACGAAACCGAATTCCCGGAACAGCCCACCCACCTGCCCCGGGAGGAAGGACAAAGGTATGAAGACCGCGGCAAGCGTTGCGGTCGTCGCGATGACGGCGAAGAATACCTCGCGCGTGCCAAGCACGGCGGCCGCCCTTGGGCCCATGCCTTCCGAGCGTCGGCGCACGATGTTTTCGAGAACGACAATGGCGTCGTCGACAACGAGACCGGTTGCCAGCACGATCGCAAGCAGCGTCAGGATGTTGATCGAGAAGCCAACGAGATAGACAGCCGCCAGCGTCCCGATCAAAGCCACCGGCATGCTGACCGCCGGAATGATCGTTGCTCGCCAATCCCTGAGGAAGAGATAGATGACGGCGGTAACGATCACAGCGGCCAGGATCAGTGCCAGCACGACCTCATGAATTGCGCCCTGGATGAACACGGCATCATCGCTGGTGATGGCGATCCGCGTGCCCTCAGGCAGCGTCTTTGAGAGCTCGGCGACAGCATCCTTGATGCCGTTCGAGATGTTTAGAGTGTTTGATTGCGCCTGGCGAATGATGCCGAGACCGATGCCAGGGACACCGTTGGAGCGCAGAGCCGTCTGCCCGTCGCGCGGCCCAAGTGTCACGTTCGCCACATCGCCGAGGCGAACGTGGTTCTGCAGGATGACGTTGGAGAAGTCTTCCGGTGTCTGCAGGCTTGCCATCGCACGCACGACGATCGTCTGCGTCGGGCTCTTGAGCGATCCTGCGGGCACGTCAAGAGCCGCGCTCGACAGCGCCTTCGTGAGATCCCCGACGGTCAGTCCTCGGCTCGCAAGCTCGCTCTGGTTGACGTCGACGCGGAACACCTTCTCCTGGTCGCCATAGGTTTCGACATCGGCAACGCCGTCGACCGAAGCGAGGCGATCGATGACCTGGTTTTCGACGAGAAGGGTCAGATCGTCCATGTTGAGTTTGGACGAGGTGACTGCGAGGCGCATGATCGGCTGGGAATCCGAATCCGCCTTGACAATCTGTGGCGCATCCGCCTCTTCGGGCAGGCGATCGGCGATGCGACCGATGGCATCGCGCACATCGTTTGCGGCAACCGCGAGATCGACGGAATCGGAGAATTCCAGCGTCACCCGGCTCTGGCCGAACTGCGAGCTGGAGGAAATCGACTTGAGGCCGCTGACGCGCGCGGCCGCCCCCTCGATCACCTTCGTCAGTTCCTGATCGATCGTCTGCGGCGAGGCACCGTCGAACGTCGTGCGAACGGTGACGACGGGCCGATCTACATCAGGCAGTTCGCGCACTTCGATCCCGGCATAGGCTGCCAGGCCTGCGACAATCATCAGGGCATTGAAAACCAGCGCAAGGATGGGGCGCCGGACGAACAGCGCCGTAAATGTCTGTTTGCCGGAAGCCGGCTTGTCCTGCATTTCAATCACGTTCATTGCGTGACGGGCTCCAAATTCGACGCGACTTCGCCGGCAACCCGCACTGCCCCGCCTTCACGGACGCGCTGCAGGCCCTCGGTAACGATGGCGTCGCCATCCTTCAGATCAGCCTTGACGAGAATGTAGTCTGGATTGCGCTGCACGATACTGACCCGCACTTTGCCGGACTTGCCATCGACGACCTGCCAAACAAATGCCCCTTGCGAGTCCCACTGGACAGAAAGCGGATCGACCGCGGGATATCGGTCGCCGCCGAATTTCATTCCGACATTGAAGGACATGCCCGCGCGCAACTCGTCGGAGGCGTTGTCGATCCGGGCCCGCACGCGCATCGTCCGACTTGCGGCGTCTATACGGTTGTCGATTGCTTCGACCACACCTGAAAAAACGCGTCCCGGTCGGGCGACCGACGTCGCCTCGACCGGCTGACCGACTGTTATGGTGTTGGCGAAGCGTTCAGGCACCCAGTAGTCGACGAGGATTTCGGTCCGGTCGTCGAGCGTCGCGACCGGTGTCGTCGTCGAAACGTTGTCGCCGATGTTGACCGGGATGATGCCGACAATGCCGTCGATCGGCGCAACGATGCTGCGGCGCTCAAGATTGAGTTCGGCCGCCTGCAACTGCAAGCGTGCACCCTGCTCCGCAATCTCGGCATCGAAAACATCCATGCGCGACACGCTGGATTTGATGTTGTGGTAGAGGCTGGATTTCTCGACAGCGCTCTTCAATGCGACATCGGCCTGGCCGCGAGCGATGACTTGCTCTTCGCTGTCCAGCTTTGCCAGAACCTGCCCTTTGGTGATCCTATCGCCCGACTTGATCAGGATCTCGCGGATCGTGCCGCTCGCCTGCGGCATGACCACCACAGAACGAATGGCATCTCCCGTCCCGATGGCGCTCAAGCGATCATTGACGACACCACGGACGACAGCTTGAGTGGCGACGAGAACCGGAGCATTGGCGCCGCCACCGCCGCCGCCACGCCGCCGTTGTCCCTCTCCGCCGGCGGCCGGTTGCGAACTAGCCTCGCTGGGCGCCAATTTTGAAACCTCTGAAAAACCGGCCTTACGCAGCGTCTCGCCGGCCCCAGGCACAAAGTAAACCCATCCGGCAAAGCCGGCCGCAATTACGACAACGCAAACTACAAACTGCTTCCAAAATGGCATTCACGTCTCCAGAGGGACTCGAGGCTAGTCCAGGGTCTATCGAAAGAGGCGTTCGCAGGACAAATTGCCGCGCGTCTGCGACAATATTGTCCCTTTGCTGACCACCGGCAAGCGAATTGGTCCCGCATTACTGAATTGTAATATCAAGACTGAGTTACTGTTGTGGCAACTCTCAACCCTCTGGACCGTGTTGTAGAATTTCGTTCTCAACGTCAAATGACGGTTTTGTTTTCTAACGTTTATTGACGATGCTTACGCGCAACCGCAGCTGTCTCTTGTCGCATATGCGGGCAGTTCCCGGAGCCGGCTTTCTCGAATGCCCGGCGTAAGCTGAGGAAAGCTGGCATTGAGGGGAATGAAAGCAGAACATCTTTTCTGGCCTTTCCATCCCGAATCACTACATTACGCGCCATGAGCAATAGTTTCGACGATATCCCCTTCTTCGACGAAGAGCCGGATGAGGCGCCGCGCAAGCAGCCGGCTCCTGCCGCTCCCGCCGCCGGAGGGCTCGCCGCCCGCGCCATGGCTGCGCGCGATGGCGGCAAGCGCCCCGATTATCTTTCTGGCTTGAACCCTGAGCAGACCGAAGCCGTCGAAACGCTGGAAGGCCCGGTTCTCGTGCTTGCGGGCGCGGGCACCGGCAAGACGCGCGTTCTGACGACGCGCATCGCCCATATCCTCAACACCGGCCGCGCATTTCCCTCGCAGATCCTTGCCGTCACCTTCACCAACAAGGCTGCACGCGAGATGAAGGAGCGCATTGCCGTTCTCGTCGGCGGCGCCGTCGAGGGCATGCCTTGGCTTGGCACGTTCCATTCGATCGGCGTCAAGCTCCTGCGCCGCCATGCCGAACTCGTCGGACTGCGCTCCGATTTTACCATTCTCGACACCGACGATGTCGTGCGCCTGATCAAGCAGCTGATCCAGGCAGAAGGCCTGGATGACAAGCGCTGGCCTGCCAAGCAGTTCGCCGGCATGATCGACACCTGGAAGAACAAGGGCCTAGGACCGGGGGACATTCCGGAAGGCGACGCCCGCGCCTTCGCCAATGGCAAGGGCCGCGAACTCTACTTTGCCTACCAGCAGCGGCTGTCTACGCTGAACGCCTGCGACTTCGGCGACCTCCTGATGCATCCGATTGCGATCTTCCGGAAGAACCCCGATCTTCTCAAGGAATATCACGGCCGCTTCCGCTACATCCTCGTCGACGAGTACCAGGACACCAACACCGCCCAATACATGTGGCTGCGGCTGCTTGCTCAGCGCCCGAGGGGCGAGCCGCAAAATGTCTGCTGCGTCGGCGACGACGACCAGTCGATCTACGGTTGGCGCGGCGCCGAAGTGGATAACATCCTGCGCTTCGAGAAGGATTTTCCGGGCGCCAAGGTCATCAAGCTCGAGCGCAATTACCGCTCGACGGCGCATATTCTCGGGGCCGCCGGTCACCTGATCGCCCACAACGAAGGCCGCCTCGGCAAGACGCTTTTTACCGACCGTAGAGATCCAGAGGACATCAAGGTGCAGGTGCACGCCTCGTGGGATTCCGAGGAAGAGGCCCGCGCCATCGGCGAGGAGATCGAGCAGCTTCAGCGTGGCGCCGCTACCGGCAAGCGGCATCTGCTGAACGACATGGCAATCCTGGTTCGCGCCTCGTTCCAGATGCGCGAATTCGAAGACCGCTTCGTCACGCTTGGCCTCAACTACCGCGTCATCGGCGGCCCCCGGTTCTACGAGCGCCTCGAAATCCGCGATGCGATGGCCTATTTCCGCCTCGTCGCCCAGCCTGCCGACGACCTTGCCTTCGAACGCATCATCAACACCCCGAAGCGCGGCCTCGGCGATACGACCGTGCGCGCGCTTCACGATTATGCCCGGGCCCGCGACATTCCGATGCTGGCAGCCGCAGCCGACATGATCGAGACTGACGAACTGAAGCCGAAAGCGCGCAAAGCCCTCTTCGACGTCGTTCAATCATTCCGCCGTTGGCAGGAGATGCTCGAGAGCACGCCGCATACCGAGCTTGCCGAGCAGATCCTCGAAGAGTCGGGCTACACCGACATGTGGAAGAACGACAAGTCAGCCGATGCGCCGACCCGTCTCGAAAACCTCAAGGAACTCATCCGCTCGATGGAAAGCTTCGAGTCGATGCGCGGCTTCCTCGAGCACGTCGCGCTGGTGATGGACGCAGAGCAGAACGAAAACCTCGACGCCGTCTCGATCATGACGCTGCACTCCGCCAAAGGTTTGGAATTCGACACCGTCTTCCTGCCGGGTTGGGAGGAAGGCTTGTTCCCGCACCAGCGTTCGCTCGACGAAAGCGGCCGCGCCGGTCTCGAGGAGGAGCGCCGCCTTGCCTATGTCGGCATCACCCGCGCCAAGCACCGTTGCCACATCTGGTTTGTCTCCAACAGGCGCATCCACGGCCTCTGGCAATCGACCATACCGTCGCGATTCCTCGATGAATTGCCGGAAACGCATGTCGAGGTTGCGGAAACCGAACAGAGCTATGGCGGCTACGGTCGCGGCGGCGGCGGTTACGGCCAGTCGCGCTTCGACAAAGCTGATCCCTTCGCTAGTTCCTCTTATTCGACGCCCGGGTGGAAGCGTGCCCAGCAGAACAAGACGGACGCCACCCGCGACAACTGGGGCACCCGCTCGGGCCACGCCGTCGAACGCATCGGTTACGGCGAAAGCGGCCCGCGAGGTCGCACCATCGATGGCGAACTGGTGGCGAAATCAACCGCCACGGAGCCGTCGAAATTCAAGACCGGCGACCGCGTCTTCCACTTGAAATTCGGCAACGGCAACATCGTCGAGATCGAGGGCAACAAGCTGACGATCGAGTTCGACCGTGCCGGGCAGAAGCGGGTCTTGGATGGGTTTGTCGACCGGGTTTCGTAAAGCGAGGATTGTGCGTTTCGTAAAACCTTGCTCTCTCCGGAATCCGGGCCTCACCCATTCGTGACTTCGTTTGCGGCGGCGCGTCCCGCATACTGCGCGCTCCCGCGCGCACTGATCGCGGGAGAGTAGGAGGACGCAGATGAAACGTTATTCGCTATCTCTGATCGCAGCCTCGCTCATGATTGCCGTCTTGAGCAGTCCAACCATCGCCTTTGCCTGCAACCACATCATTCTCGGGACCTGACATCGAGGGTGCATGAACGCGGCACTTGCCGCGGCAGCGAGGAAGTCCGAATTCGCAGAGCGGGCATGACGCCCGCTCACCCCAGGATCGGCATCGAACCCAGCCCCAATATGTCGTTGAGCAATGCCAGCCCGATCCCGGCGGCGACGACCGCGATCCCGATCAGAAACAACCGCCTTGCCCGGTCATACTTGGCAGCAATCAGCGAATCCCGGGCGAGCAGATCGGCGAAAACCTTGACCTGCAACGCAATACCCACTGTCAGCAGCAGCATCGGCAGAATGTCGATCCGGCTCCAATCGTTTGGATTCGAGACCCAGCGGCTGACGAAGCTCAGGGAAAAGCCGAGGATGATGCCGGCTGCCGTCAGCGAGCCGTTGCGGAACGTCGCGTCGATCTTCTCTTCTGGACCGGGCTCGGTCATGGCTTGGGCTCCGGGTTATCCTTCGGTAAAGAAAGGCAGAGATTCCCGGACTCGGCAAGACCACGGCTCGCCGCAGATCCTATGGACACTAGGCGCAGGCTTCAGCCGCAAACCTTGCGCCCCGCTCTTCAAGCAGGCGTCGCAAGACGCTTCGATGGCATCTGCTTTCGCTCTCACAGTAGCAGCCGATCGAAAAATGACTGGCATGGGAAAGCGTCGCCAGCAGGTCGAGCACATGGCTCGCCTCCGGCACTTTCATTTCCTTGGTGAAGCTGCGCACGAAGGCCGTCCACTCGGCGTCGGTGGTTGCCGCCTTCGCTTCGGTGACAAGCACCTGGCTCGGTGAAAGGATTGGCAGCCAGACGTCATAATAGTTGCGGCTGGCAAACTCTTCTTTCGGCACGCCACGCGGCGGCCGGCGAACAGTGCCGATCCGCACACCTTCACCTTCTCCCCTCGGTGACCCCAATTGCACGACGCTAATAGCCACTGCAGCCTCTCCATCGACCCGCCGCGATATCTACAGCAAACGCCGCGCTCTCACCAGAGACCCGGGCAAAGGCGCCACCTGACCTGTTTGCGGTAGGCGCCATAACCCGGCAGATCCCGCACGAGGCGTTTCTCCTCGTCGAGCAGCCGCGCGATAAGGCCGCCCAGGATCGGCAGCACCACGAGCACGCCCCAGTAAGAGCCGAGCGCCAAAGGTACGCCGAGAAACATCGGCAAGGCTGACGCATACATCGGATGACGCACAAGGCTATAGAGACCCGTCGAGATCACTCGCTGCTCAGCGGTCACGCCGACGGTCGCCGCCGCAAACGAGTTCTGCCGGAATACAAAGAAGAACCCGATGTAGCCGGCAGCGATCAGCAGGTTGCCGAGAACGACGACAGCGACGGGAACGGAGCCCGACCAACCATACCGGTAGTCGAGCGTCGAGACGACGAAGAGCGCGATAATTGCAACGCTGTTGAAGGATTGTATGCGCTTCTGCGATGGCTCACGTTCCGCCGTCGGCCCGACGTGGAGACGCAGCTCAACCAGTTTCGGATCGTGATTGACGAAATATACCGTAAGGGCCGCGGACCACCCGCAGAAATTCGCAAGAAACAGCCATCCTTGCCAATAAGACAGGGAACCCGCGATAAGGAAGGTTATCACCAGCATGACGAGGCAAAACTTCACAGTCGCCACCGTCGCTTGCCGCCCGATACTCTGAACGCCACTCACCATTGTCACACTCTCGCGTGTTTGTAGCCGCGAGATCCCATTACCCTAGATTGGCCTGACGACGCGCGCGTCAATGGCGCGGAGGAGAAACCACGGCGTCAAAACAGCGCAACCTGTTATCGCCGCGTCAAGCGAAGGTTTACGAATCATCCTTAAAGATCCGTGAGGTAACGCCGCGCACTCAACAATCGAAAGCCCTGTCATGAGCGATTCCGATATCTTTGACCTCTCACCTATCGCGATGTGGATCGAGGATTTCAGCGGTGTTAAGACACAATTCGATCGCTGGCGCGCCGAAGGCGTCGACGATATCAGAGCCTATCTCAGGGAGGACACGGGTCGCGTCGCCTCCTGCTCGCAACTGATCCGCGTACTGCGCGTCAACAGGAAGACACTCGAACTCTTCGAAGCCAACGACCTCGACCACTTGGTAGCAAATCTCGGTTCGGTCTTTCGCGATGAGATGCTCGAAAGCCACGTCAACGAACTGGCCGAACTCTGGGACGGCAAGACGGAGTTCACGAGCAGCGCCGTCAACTACACACTGTCCGGACGCCGGCTTGATATCCAACTGCGCGGCTCGGTGCTGCCAGGGCACGAGCAATCGCTTGCACAGGTGATGCTCGCGACCGAAGATGTCACTGCTCGTGAGGAAGCACGCCGCAAGGAACGCGAGAATCGGCGTTACGCCGAAGGCATCTTCGAACATTCGCCGGTTTCGCTTTGGGTCGAGGATTTCAGCCGGATCAAGCTGCTGCTGCAGAGTGTTCGCGATCGCGGCATCGACGATTTCAGGGTGTTCACCGACGTCCACCCGGAATTTGTGCGCCAGTGCATGAGCGAGATTCGTGTCATCGACGTCAACCAGGCCACACTCGACCTGTTCTGCGCGCCGGACCGTCGCACGTTGATGCACCGTATCGGCGATGTCTTTCGCGATGACATGGAAAAGCATTTCCGCGAACAGCTGATCGAGTTGTGGCATGGCCGTCTATTCCATCAGCGTGAAGTCGTGAACTACGCGCTTGACGGCTCCGAGCGCTATGTCCTCCTTCAGTTCTCAGTTTTGCCCGGCCACGAGGCGGACTGGGCATTGGTGCAGGTGGCGCTCACCGACATCACCGCGCGCAAGAAGGCCGAGGCTTATCTCGAATATCTCGGCAAGCACGACGTGCTGACCAAGCTCCACAATCGTGCCTTCTACGTCGACGAACTGAACAGGCTGGAGCGCAAGTCGCTGCGTCCGGTGTCGGCCGTCATCATCGATCTCAATGGCCTGAAGGAAGCAAACGACCAGCTCGGGCATGACGCAGGCGACGCGCTGCTGCGTCGACTGGGCGAAGTTCTGGGCGGCGCTGTCGCACAACCCAACCATGCGGCCCGAATTGGCGGCGACGAGTTTGCAGTTCTCATGCCTGGCGCCGACAAGCAGGCCGTCGCCACGATGGTCGAGACGATCGGCGAACTTCTGAAGATCAACAACCAGTTCTATTCCAATGCACCGCTCAGCATTTCTCTGGGTGTCGCGACAAGCGAGCCCGGGGAAACGATGGAGTCGATGGTGCGGCGTGCCGACATTGCCATGTACGCACAGAAGCGCGCCTATCACGCCAGTCGCACGGCAGAAGAACAGGCAGGCGCGAAGTCCGCCTCCGCGGCCTAAGACCCGTCCAATTCGCGGTCGAGAACCTCCCACCAACCGCACAATAAAATAGTTTGAATACTACCAATTCGACTCCAAATGAATATATGAAGCCTTGTGGCTTGCTGCACGCCTCCTCCCAAGCGCTCTGCCGAGCCACCGCCGGCCCATCGCCTTGATAGCTCCGAGGGAAGTTTCCGGCGCAACAAGAACAAGAGGTACAAGACTGTGGCTGGTATCATCACCAACAACGCCGCGACGACACGCCCGGCTACGACTTCCCCGGCAGCGAACTATCGATTTGCGCTCGTGGCGCTGACGTCGCTGTTTTTCATGTGGGGCTTCATCACCTGCCTGAACGACATTCTCATTCCGCATCTGAAGAACGTCTTCCAACTGAATTACACGCAGTCCATGCTGATTCAGTTCTGCTTTTTCGGCGCGTACTTCATCATCTCCTTGCCCGCCGGCGCGCTCGTCAAGCGCATCAGCTACAAGTGGGGCATCGTAGCCGGCCTCCTCATCGCGGCGGTCGGTTGCGCGCTGTTCATTCCTGCAGCGAGCTACCGCGTCTACGCGCTCTTCCTCGGAGCCTTTTTCGTCCTGGCAACCGGGATCACTCTGCTCCAAGTCGCGGCCAATCCCTATGTCACCGTGCTCGGTCCACCCGACACGGCCGCAAGCCGCCTGACCCTGACGCAGGCATTCAACTCTCTAGGCACCACGCTTGCACCCATGTTTGGTGCGTTCCTGATCCTGTCCGCTACGACCGCCGCCGTTGTCGGCGCCACACCCGAACAACTCGATGCCATGAGGCTCGCCGAAGCGGGCGCCGTGAAGTTTCCCTACGTGCTCCTGGCCATCGCCTTCCTGGTATTGGCAGCACTTTTTGCAGCCCTGAAACTGCCGCATGTTGACAGCTCCGAAGAGATCGAGCCGATCACCGGCGGCGGCTCTGCCTGGCAGTACCGCCATCTGATCCTCGGCGCCGTCGGCATCTTCGTCTACGTCGGTGCCGAAGTCAGCATCGGCAGCTTCCTCGTCAACTTCCTGGGCCAGCCTGATATCGCCGGCTTTTCGGAAGCCGAGGCCGCGCATCACGTGTCCTATTTCTGGGGCGGGGCGATGATTGGTCGTTTCGTTGGCGCTGTCGTCATGCGTTACGTTGACGACGGCAAGGCATTGGCCTTCAATGCAGTCGTAGTAATCGCGCTCCTATTGCTGACCGTCTTCTCGGGTGGTCATGTCGCCATGTGGTCCGTGTTGGCGATCGGTCTCTTCAACTCGATCATGTTCCCAACGATCTTCAGCCTGGCACTGTACGGTCTCGGAAAACATACGAGCCAAGGCTCGGGAATCCTCTGCCTTGCAATCGTCGGCGGCGCTTTGCTTCCGCTTGTTCAAGGCGCGCTGGCGGACACGATCGGCATTCACCTCGCCTTCCTCATGCCGGTTCTGTGCTATGCTTACATCGCCTTTTACGGGCTGAAAGGGCACCGGCCGAGCTGACCCTTTCAAGGCGCACTTCGCTGATCTGCGGCGAAGCGTCTTGGCGCTTGCGCCATCCCTCCACCCTTGGCATGGTGCAGCGCACAACTCGAGGGAATCGCACAGATGAAAGCCTTGTTGCTGGTCGATATTCAAAATGGCTTCTGCCCAGGCGGCAACCTTCCGGTGCTGGATGGCCACGAGGTGGTCCCCATCGCGAATCGTCTGATCGACAGCGGCAAATACGACCTGATCGTTGCCTCGCAGGACTGGCATCCGTCCGGTCACGGCAGCTTCGCTTCCTCTCATCCGGGAAAGCAGCCCTTCGAACTCGGCACGCTGTCGGGCAAGCCGCAGATGTTGTGGCCGGACCACTGCGTTCAGGGCACGACGGACGCGGAACTGCATCCAGACCTTAAGATGGGCAAGATCGATCTCATCCTGCAAAAGGGCGAGAATCACAGTGTCGACAGCTACTCCGCCTTTCGCGACAACGATCAGGACGCGCTGACGGGTCTTGCCCATTTCCTTGAGGGCCAGGAGGTGACCGATCTGGACGTCTGCGGTCTCGCAACCGACTACTGCGTGAAGTTCTCGGCATTGGATGCGACCGAGATGATGCCCGACGTCCGCGTTCGCTTCATCGAAGACGCCAGCCGCGGAATCTCGCCTGAGGGCGTTGCGGCGGCGATCGAGGAGATGCGCGAGCATGGCATCGATATCATCACCAGCCGGCAGGTTCTCGACGGCTAGCGGCAGGACCTAGCTACGCCGTCGCATTCCGTTGCAATTGGTAGACGTCCTCGGAAAAGTCGTCCATCCGTCTGGCGAGCGCGACTTGCGCATCTTCCAGCCCCTTCTTGTAGTAGGCGGCGCCGACTTCCTTCGCAAAGAACTCGAGCACGAACTCCGCTTTCAGGAGACCGATCGGCTGGTCCAGCTCGCTGCTGAAATAGTGCTGAATCCGCGCAAGAAGTTCGGCCTTCTCTTCCTTCGAAAATTCGATCTGGTTCATCTTTTCTCCCCGAACGGTAATCAGTCGCGACCGCATCGTTCAGCGAAATCGATCGTTCAATCAAGGAAATTTGCTTGCGGCAGGTACTACCCCTCCTTACACGGAAGGCAAAATTCCAGAAGGATTGTCGCCGATGAGTCGTGCTGATTTTTTCGACGGTTTGCGCGGTGGCTCGGCCATCGCGCTGGCCTCGGCCCCGTTCGGGGCCTTGTTTGGAGCGCTCGCGGTTGATAACGGCATGTCACTTGCGGAAGTGACCTTCATGAGTGCCACCGTTTACGCCGGCGCGAGCCAGATGGTCGGCATCGAGCTCTTCGGCCACAATGTGCAGGCGTGGCTGATCGTTGCCTCGATCCTTGCAGTCAATTTCCGCCACGTCCTCTATTCCGCGGCGATCGCGCCTTACATCAAGCATTTTTCGCCGCTCCAGAAGTTCTTCACGTTTTTTCTTCTGGTCGATCCGCAGTTTGCGGAAACGGTCAAACGTGGCGAAAGCGGCAAGCCGGTCACGTTCATCTGGTACCTCGGCTTTGGGATCATCATCTACGTGCCCTGGGTTTTGGTCAGTCTGCTGGGCGGCACGCTCGGAAGTTACATCGGCGACCCGAAATCGATCGGACTGGACATCCTGTTGCCAGCCTATTTCCTCGGCATCGTCCTCGATTTCCGCCATCGCGACAACTTTCTACCGGTCGCTGCCGTTAGCGCGGTCGCCTCTGTTGTCGCCTACCATTATGTCGGCTCGCCTTGGCACGTAAGCCTTGGCGCCGCTGCCGGCATCGTGCTTGCCGCCCTGTTCCCGCCGCCGCCGCATGAACAGGAACTCGAATCCGATCTGCACGAGGTATGATGATGGCCTTCGATCTTCACATGGCGCTCGTGATCCTGGCGGCAGCGGCTGCGACCTACGCGACGCGCATCGGTGGCTATATCCTCATCACGACTATGAAGCGCATCCCGCCGCGCATGGAGGCAGCACTTGCCGCAGTTCCGGCCGCGGTGTTGACGACGCTTGTCGCACCGGCCTTCTTCACCGGCGGTTGGGAGTCGAAGCTCGCCCTGCTCGCCGCGCTCGTCGTCGGCCTGAGGGCCTCGCACACTTGGATGCTGATTGTTGCATGGCTCGTCGTGATGGCCTGGCGTCACACCATCGGCATGTGACGCCGCCGGCGCTAGTCAATATTCGAGCGGCAGGGTGGCATTCTCCAGCCACGCCTTGACGTCGTGGTCGTGGATCAGCGGCATCAGCGCCTCACGCGTGCGTTCGTGATAGCCATTGAACCAATGCAGTTCGTCGTGCGTCAGAAGTTCCGGAATGACCAGGCTCCGGTCAATCGGGCAGAAGGTCAGCGTCTCGAAGCCAAGCATCGGCAAGTCACCGCCGTCGATCGCCTCCGCCTCTCGGACATAGATCAAATTCTCGATGCGGATACCGAAGGCGCCGGGCCTGTAATAACCCGGCTCGTTCGAGAGGATCATCCCTGGCAGCAGCTCCTGCGTCGACAGCCTGGCGATGCGCTGAGGCCCCTCGTGCACCGATAGATACGAGCCAACGCCGTGGCCGGTGCCATGCGCGAAATCGACCCCTGCTCGCCAAAGCGCGATGCGGGCCAGCGGATCGAGGTCACAGCCGCGGGTGCCCTTGGGAAAGCGCGCGGTGCTGATCTGGATCATGCCCTTCAGCACCAGCGTGAAGAAGCGCTTATGTTCCTCGGTGACCGAGCCGATACCGACGGTGCGGGTAATGTCGGTCGTACCGTTGATGTACTGGGCGCCGGAATCGATCAGAAAGAGTTCGCCGGCTTGAAGCTTGCGGTTCGTTTCCGTCGTCACGCGGTAGTGCATGATCGCCGCATGCTCACCGGCACCGGAGATCGTGTCGAAGGAGATGTCCTTCAGCGGGTTCTGCATGTTCTGGCCGACGCGAGCGCGTGCCGCTTCCAGCTTCTCCGCCACCTCGATTTCGGTCACCGTTCCCGGCTTGGTCTGCGACAGCCAGTAGAGAAACTCGACCATGGCCGCGCCGTCCTGGAGATGCGCGGCAGCAGAACCATCGATCTCCACGCCGTTCTTGACAGCCCGTGGCAGCTTCGCGGGATCATTGCCTTCCACGACCTCGCCACCCGCCTTGCGAATGATCTCCGCCAGGGCATACGAGGTGAGATCCGGATCGACCAGGACGCGGCCACCATCCCTTGCAACGGTCGACAGTTTCTTTTCGAGTTCCGACGGTGGAAGCTGAACGCACATCTGTGCAAGATAGGCTTCCGCCTCGATGCCGGTTTTGCGCTTGTCGAGGAAGAGATCGGCCTTGCCGTCGGCATGGATGATCGCGCGCGCCAGCGGGTGCGGCGTATGCGGCACATCGGCACCGCGGATATTGAAGGTCCAGGCCACCGAAGACGGATCCGCGATCAGGGCCGCCTTCAAGTTCTTCCTTGCGAGATCGGCTGCAATCGTCGCGATCTTCTCGGTCGCGAGTATGCCCGCCTGCACGAAGTTCTGGATTGCCACCTGCCCCAGCGGTTCCTGCGGGCGGTCGCTCCAGAGCTCATCAAGGGGATTGTGGGGAAGGACGACAAGCGAACCACCAATTTCGGCGAGCGCCTTCTCTAGCCGCCGCACCTCTGCGCCGGAATGCAGCCACGGATCGATACCGAGACGCAGGCCCTTCGAACCATTCTTCGCAAGCCAAGCGTGCGGCGGTTCGTTCACAAGGTCTCCGCCGGTAAAGACGGAATTATCCACTTGCTCGGCAAGCTGCGTCACGTAGCGCCCATCCACGAAGACAATCGCTGCCGAACGCGTCACCAGCGCGATGCCCGCCGATCCGGTGAAGCCCGTCAACCAGGACAAGCGCTCGGAACAAGCAGGGACATATTCGCCGTTGAACTCGTCGGCGCGCGGTACCAGAAAGGCGTCGATGCCAAGCGCATCAAAACTTGCGCGCAAGGCGGAGACGCGATCGCGGCCGAATTGTGGCGTCGAAGTGACTTCGAAAGACTGGAACATGCTCAATAACCCGGTTTTGTGCGAATCCCTCAGCGACGGGATTCGGCTATGTTATCGGAATTTCAGGCGAATACGAGAAATCTGCAAAGTGATGCCTGAGCAAAAGCCGCCCAATAATTCGGCGGAAATGAGGCATCAATTCACAAACTGGCACGCTTTATGCATTCAGCGCATGGCTCCCATGAACGAAACCCTCTCCCTCCGCTTTTCTAAATCGCTAAATAGGCGCCATCAAACGGGTTCGAGACGAACCTGAAACGAAACAAAAGGAATTCAGATATGACTGCCCCTCTGTCGCGCTTCGCTTACAGCAGCCCGGTACAGGCTGGCGAGCGCCAGACTGTGCGTCACATCATCGGTTCGCGCCGTCCGCTGCATGAGGACACCCTCAAGATGCTCGGCGCCGGCCAAAAGGTTACGCGCCATCAGGTCGCAACCAGCTACGCGTTCTGAGCAACTCGCCGCTCCCTTCTCCTCCTCCCTCACGGGATCGGCGATCAGAACCAGTAGAAGCCCGCTCGAGCGCTCCTCCTCCTTCGAGCTCGCGGGCATGACCGGGAAACTGGTCCGAAGGCGGTGCCATTGGCACCGCCTTTTCTTTTGCCTTCATTTTAGGGGCGGTCGAGATGGATCGTCACCCAGCCGTTACGCCAGATGGTGCGGACATGCCGCAGATGCGCGCCATTGTAGGCGGCCAGCACCTTCCAGCGTTGGGCAGCCAGAATTCCGGAGAGGATGACGGAACCACCGGGCGCCAAGTGATTCACGAGTTGAGGTGCCATCTTGATCAGGGGCCGCGCCAGGATATTGGCAATGATCAGATCGAAGGGGCCGTGGGCGGAAAATGCGGTCGAGTGAAAGCCCGGGGCCGTTGCCGTCGAAATGCCTGACGCAATGCCGTTGCTTCTGACGTTCTCGGCCGCAACCTTCGTTGCGATCGGATCGATATCGGTCGCGAGAACAGGAATGTTCCGGAGCTTGCGCACGGCAATCGCCAGAACGCCGCTGCCGGTTCCGAGGTCGAGCGCATTACGCACCGGGCGGGAACGAAGAACGCGATCGATCGTCTCCAGGCAGCCGGCCGTTGTGCCATGATGACCGGTACCAAACGCCTGGCCCGCATCGATCTCAATAGCGATGTCGCCCGGACGCACCTTATCTCGGTCGTGCGAGCCGTGGACGAGAAACCGCCCTGCCCGCACCGGCTTCAGCCCCTCGAGTGATTTCGCAACCCAATCGACATCGGGGATAACCTCACGCTCGATCTTGGCGTCGGGAAAACTCGTCTTCAGCGCTTCCTCGACACGCGCTCTGACCTCCGCCTCGTCTTCACGCATCATGTAGACAGACGCTTCCCAAATGTCCTTTTTCTCGTCGATCTCAGTCGTCGCGATTGCGAAGTCTTCTTCGCCGAAGACATCGGACAGCAGATCCAGGATCTCGCCGGCCAGCACTTCGGTTGTCGTCACATAAAGGCGTATTTCCACAATCGGTCTTTCTTCTATAGCGCGCCAGCGATCCAGGGAGGCGACTGCGTATCATATCCCGACACGCCGCGAAGCAATTTTTGTCGGAAGGCAGGTATTCGCAAAAGGAAGGGGACGGCAAGGTTGCGGACCGCGATCGCCATCGGATTCTCCATGGTGATCAGCGACGTCAATTGGTGGGTCTGTTTCAGCACCGTCGTCACCGCCGGCATCCTCAGAGCCGCATATTCGCGTTCCCGCCCTTCGGAAATGAGCCAGGCGAGCCAGCACGCGTCTTCTATGCCAAGGTTCATCCCGCGCGCACCGGCCGGCGAGTGAATATGCGCCGCGTCACCTGCGAGAAACACGTTACCCCTTGCCATCTCCGAAGCGCGACGGAAGTGAATGCGAAAATCGGAGGCCCAGACGCGCTCGGCGACCCGTGCAGGATGCCGGATACGGCTCTCGAAATCGGGGAGCGTCGAGATATAGCGCAGGACATCATGCGTAACAGGCAGACGTCCGATCATCCCCGGGTCGAGCAGATTGATCTCGACAAAGCCGGTATCGACCGGTTCGCCGTAGCGGAAATCCGCGAGATAAAAGCTGCTCTCCAGCGCCTGCCCGGGGAAATCGATGCCGACAGCCTTGCGCACCGTCGAATGAGCGCCGTCGGCGCCAATGACAATGTCGAAATCCGCCGTTTCTACAGATCCATCGGGCTTCCGCAGAGTTACTCGCGGCTTCGAGGTATCCCGCGAAACCGTCTCCACCACGGTCTGCCATTCGGGAGCAACCTCAAAATCGGAAAGCTTACCCAACAGGAGCCGCTCGGTATGTCCCTGCGCCAGCATCTGGATAGCGCTGTAGGGACCGGGCACGGTTGTCGTGTCGACGTCGGCAAGCAGTCTGTTCCCGGAGACGATGCGGAAATGCGCAATCCGCTGTGCTTCCTGCAGGATGGCGTCGCTTACACGTGAAGGCGAAAGCAGCGTCAGTGTTCTGGCATTGATGCCGAGAGCCCGGCTTTCCGCCAACGGCACAGGGCCGGCGTCACCGTCGATGATACGCGGAACGTGCCCGCGCCGGGCAAGTTCGAGGGCGGCAGTCAGGCCGGTCGTGCCGGCGCCGGCGATCAAGATGCTGCGATGCCCTGACGCCATGCCGTCATCCCTTGCTGACGAGGTTCTCCAATTTCTTTACCGCCGTATCGGGGTTTTCGCCATAGGCGATGGTGCCGGCGAAGCGCCCCGCCGAGTCGAGCAGGAAGACAGAAGCCGTGTGATCCATTGTGTAGTCGCCGTCCGGCTTGCTCTCGTCGACCGGCACTTTCTTGGCGTAGACCCGGTAGCCCTTGATGACATCGGCGACCTTGTCGGGCGCGCCTGAAATACCGACGATGCGTTTGGACACATTGGAGACGTACTGGTTCATCACGTCAGGCGTGTCGCGCTCCGGATCGACGGTCACAAAATACGCTTGAAGCTTCTTGCCCTCTGGGTCGACCTTCTCCAGCCAACCATTCATTTCGAACAGCGTTGTCGGGCAGACTTCCGGGCAATGAGTGAACCCAAAGAACAGCGCCGTCGGCTTGCCGCGGAAGGCCTGCTCGGTGATCGGTTGGCCGTCCTGGGCGACCAGCGTGAACGGCACGCCGAACGGTCCCTCGGACACCGCGTCTTTCGTCTTGGTGACATTGAGGGTCAGCCAGCCGAGAATCCCGGCCATCAACAGCACCGCAACCCACACCGCAACGCGGACAGTCTTCATCGATCAAACCTCTGATGTCGGGACCATTCCCGTTCACGGGTGATATCGCCTCATTCTCGATGGCGCAATTCAACAAGACGTTTCCCGCCGGCGACCGATTGCCCCACAGGCACACGGAAAAAGCGCAATCGAACTAAAAAACCTAGATAGTTACCAACACATGCTGGTACGACAGGAGGCAGCCTACAATCTTTGAGGGTTAGCAAATACTTAAAAATACACATCTATATTTAGCACTGGATGGAGCGTCCGCCGCTCCCGTGACATGACGTCTGCCTGGCATTTCGATCCCGGCTATCCGCGTGAGCGCAAAATGGATACCGCGTCTCATCGCGGAGGGGGATAATCATCACATGACTGATATGAAAGTGCGCAGCAGCCTCTCTGTTGGCCAGAGGCTCGGCACCCTTGCGGGCGCTGCGTTCATCGGGTTCGGCTCGATGATCGCGGTTGGCTGGTACCAGAATTCAAGCGCTGATGCCGGTCTAAGACACGCCAACGAAATCCAGGTCAGTGTCGACCACATCAACGAGATGCGAGCCGCAAACCTCACTCTGATTCTTGCCGCCATGGATACCATCGTCGACCGTGGCGATCGCACTGTGATGCCCGAACGCCTGAAGCTGATGAACGACGCAATTGCGGGGCTACAAGACAGCGCCAAGGAATTGCACCGTCTGGCCGAAGAACTGAACGCTGGAAGCCTGCTATCCACGTATGACGCAGACGTCGCGACGCTCGGGAAGAATATCGTCGGCGACCTGAAGGCGGCTGTAGAAGCCGGCGCGCCAGACAGTGAGTTCGACAGGCTCGACGACGCTATCGACGGAGGTGGCGACAAAGTAGGCGCGACATTGGACAAGCTCGCGCGCGATGGTGGCGAACTCGCCAAGGCTCGAATCGACGAGGCAAACGCGATCTCGCAGCGGGCAATCCACATCCAGCTTGCACTCGGTATCGTTGCCATCCTCGCAATGGCGATCCTGCAGTACATTCATGGCGGCTCCATCAGCCGCGGCATCGAGGCCGTCCGCAAAAGCATGCACGCGATCATGCGGGGCGATCTCGCCAGCCACGTCCCCGCCACCGAGCGTGGCGACGAGATCGGCGACATGGCACGCGCGGCGGAAAGCTTCCGGCTTGCCGCAATCGACAAGTTGGAACTCCAGGCGCGGACTGACAGCGAGCGTCAGCAAAGCGACGCAGAGCGTCGCAGCCGCGAAGCAGCAAAGCTGGCCGATGCCGAGGCGCTCGACAATGCTGTCAAGGCATTGGGCCAGGGCCTCAACCGGCTCGCTGGCGGCGACGTAACGGTCACCATCGACCAGCCATTCAAGCCTGAACTGGAGCGCCTGCGCAGCGACTTCAATTTGACCACGGCAACACTCCGCCAGACGATGGCCGGCATTTCTCAGAACGGCACGTCCATCCAGGCAAGCAGCCAGCAGATGCGTGCCGCCGCCGACGATCTCGCCAAGCGCACGGAGCAGCAAGCCGCATCGCTTGAGGAAACATCCGCGGCACTCGATCAGATCACGGCAACGGTCCGTAACGCCACCAACCGCGCCGAAGAAGTCGGGCACATGGTTGCCCATACCCGACAGAACACGACGAAATCAGATGCGGTCGTCACCGACGCCATGGCCGCCATGGAGCGAATCGCCACGGCCTCTCGTGAGATCGGAACGATCATCAACGTCATCGATGAGATCGCTTTCCAGACCAACTTGCTCGCCCTCAATGCCGGCGTCGAAGCAGCGCGTGCCGGCGAAGCCGGCAAGGGCTTTGCGGTCGTCGCGCAGGAAGTGCGTGAGCTCGCCGGTCGTGCTGCGGGTGCCGCCAAGGATATCAAGGCCTTGATCGGAAAATCCGGCGCCGAGGTGAAGGCCGGCGGTGAACTCGTGACCGCCGCCGGTGAAGCGCTGCGCCAGATCGGCGAAGATGTTTTGCGCATCGACGAGCATGTTAAATCAATCGTAACCTCTGCACGCGAACAATCCACCGGACTGAACGAAATCAACACGGCCATCAGCCAGATGGACCAGGTCACGCAGAAAAATGCGGCCATGGTGGAAGAGACGAACGCAGCCAGCCATGCGCTCGCCACCGATGCCGATAGCCTGATCCACCTGATCCGGACGTTCAAGATCGGCGAGGGCATGAATGCCCGTTCCACGCCGCGGGAAGCCACCGCAGTCTCGCATCCGAAACCATCTCCCGCACGAAGCCTCATCGGCAAGGTCGCGGGCGCATTCAGCGACGGCGCAACCGCCAGAGCCATGGCCGCACCGGCCGGAGACAACTGGGAAGAATTCTGATCATGAACAACACCGTCATCAACCAGACCGGCTCGCATCTCGAGATCGTCTCCTTCCATCTCGGCGAGCAGGAATTCTGCATCGACATCATGGCGATCCGCGAAATTCGCGGCTGGGCGCCGGTGACGCCGATGCCGCACACGCCGCCTTACGTCCTCGGCCTCATCAACCTGCGTGGCGCTGTGATCCCTGTCATCGACATGGCCTGCCGTCTCGGCATGAAGATGACCGAGCCGTCAGAGCGCTCTGCCATCATCGTCACCGACATTGCTGGCAAGCTCGTCGGCCTGCTGGTCGAACAGGTCTCCGACATGATGACCATCAAGAGCGAAGACCTGCAGCCCGCCCCGGAAATCATCCCGGAAGCCCAGCGCGCCTTCTGCCGCGGTATCGTGGCCCTCGAAAAGACCATGGTCTGTTTCCTGAACCTCGACACCGTCATCGCCGACGAATTGACGCGCGAAGCTGCGTAATAGCCCGTCTTGCGCGGTCACGTCCCTTAAGCAAACTCGCCGCCTGCAAGACTACTTGCAGGCGGTTTTCGTTTTTCGCGCGCTGGAAAGATGCCGGCTTTAACTACTCCACGATCTCCACCGTGAATGCAAAGCGGCTGGTTTCGCCGGGAGGCAATGTCAGGCTGTACGGGCGCTTTGCAATCTCGTTCGAGCCATCCTTCTCAGCGGCCGTTCCATGCCAGGGTTCGATACAGATGAACGGTGCGCCCGGTTTCTGCCAGAGCGCCAGATTGGGCAGATTTTCAAAACGGAAATGCATCGTCGGCCCACCATCGACACCGTAGCTTAATCCCTTCCCCGCCCCCTCGGGAAAGATCATGGCATCCTGCTCGAACATGCCGCGGTCCAGCACAAGCCGTCCGGCCGTGAATGGGGACGCCAGCTTCGCGGGCGAGATCAACCCGCCCTGCAATCGCACCAAACCTGGCTCTCCCTGATTGTCGAGCGTGATGACGTGATCGCGCCCGGCAAATCCAGGCAATGGCCAGACGAAGGCGGGATGAAAGCCGAGGCCGAAGGGCAACGGCCGGCTATCGCGATTTGTCACCTCGGCTGCGACGGTCAGTGCCCGTCCCTCCAGCGTGTGTTCCACCGCCAACAGGAAGTCGAACGGATAGACCGCCCGCGTCGTCGGCGACGAGGCGAGTTCATACCGGCATGTCGTTGCGTCCGCGGAGGCAAGGGCAAATTCCGTCCGGCGCGCGAAACCGTGCTGCCCCATCGGATAGGTCTCGCCGTCGATCGCCAACATGTCCTCGGGCGCCTTGCCGACAATCGGAAAAAGCACCGGCGAACGTCCGCCCCAGAAAGCCGCATCTCCGTTCCACAACCACGACCGGCCGTCGCGTGTCGCAAGCGACTGCATCTCGGCTCCGAGTGAGGAAACATCGACCGTCAGATATTGGTTGCCGATCCGCGCGTGGCTTGGCATGAGCGTTCCCTTCGGTTTGGTCCGCCATCGGACCCTATCTGGGCCTGCCGCCGATTCCATCCGAACCGGCGTGCAGGCGTTATTGCGGCTTACCGTTTTTCCAGGTGACGTTCTGGCCATAAAGCGGGATCGTCGAGATCGCCATTTTGGCCGAGCCATCGGTCAATTCGCGGGAATGCGCGAGGTAGATCAGCGTGTCGTTTTCCTTGTCGTAGATCCGGTTGACGACCAGCTTCTTCCAGATCAGCGACATGCCCGTCTTGAAGACTTCGTCGCCGCCTTTCGAGAGGTTGATGTCGTCAATCTCGATCGGCCCGGTCTGGCGGCAGGAAATGGAATTGTTCGAGGGATCCTCAAACCAGTTGCCGTTCTTCACGCGGTCGATGACGCTGCGGTCGAAATAGGTGACGTGACAGGTTACGCCCTTCACCTGAGGGTCTGCCACCGCGTCGATGATGATGTCGTTACCGATCCAGTCGACACCAACCTTGCCGACTTGGTCAGCCGATGCCGTGCCGGCGCAGAGACCGATGAGCGAGGCAGCGAGAATGATGCAGCTTTTTCCAGACATGGTGTTTCCCTGGTTACATCCGATTCTAAGGTAAGTCCGACGGATGCCTTTACAAGGAACCTTCACGCCTTCCGGCAGGTGCAGGCTTCATATCCTTCCGGTGTCAACTTTCCCGGCTTCATCCCGATCAGAGCGGGAATGGCATTGACGGCAGCGGCACCGACGGCCTTTGCCATCGCGAGCGCCGCATGCGCACAGACGGCTGCGTCTTCGGCAGCGTTGTGATGCGCAAAGCGCAGGCCAAGGTGCTCGGCGACGATGTTGAGCCGATGCGACAGGAAATGCGGCCAGATCCGCTGAGCCATCTTCAGGCTGCAGAGATAGGTCAGTTCCGGATAGGATTGCCGATAGAGATCGAGGCTTGCGCGCCAGACGCTGAAATCGAAAGCAGCATTGTGCGCGATCATGGTCGCCCCCCGGAAATCGTGGTGGAACTCGTCCATAACCTCGGGAAACTCCGGCGCGTCCTCGACATGCTCGGGACGAATGCCGTGGATGGCGATGTTCATGCCGGAAAACCGCATTTCCTTCGGTCGGATCAGACGCTCCTCGACACGGGTGACTTTGCCATCCGCGATCCATGCAAGACCGACCGAACAGGCGCTGCCGCGCTGTTCGTTGGCTGTTTCGAAGTCAATGGCGATGGTCTTCAACGAGGCTTCCGCGAGTCGGTATCTTGTCACCGATTTAGCGTTGCGGGGCGTCGGAGGTAAACACCCCGGCTTGACTCAAGCGCTGCCATCAACGACTTTCCTCGCATGATCGGATCACGCGCAATTCTTACGACCATGCACCACACCACGACCCATGCAGGGCTCGGGGAGGCATTGGCGCGTTAATCGACCGATCGATCCCGAAGACCCTGCCGAGGTGAGCAGGGTTTTGGAAGCTTGCTCTCCTCCAACAACTCAAGGAGAGCGTTTTGGATAATCCGGAAGAAAAGCCCCTCAAACCGCCCGTGACGGGCGTGACGATCCGCGCGATGCGCGCAAGCGACATCGAGGCGGTAACGGCCATGCTCAACCTGCCAGGCTTTCGCCACGGCACGCTTCGTCTTCCTTATCAGAGCGTCGAGGAAACACGGAAGCGTTTCGAGTCGATGCCACAGGGCAACGTGAGCATTGTCGCGGAGGTCGACGGGGTGCCGGTCGGCGACGCGCATCTCATGCGCCTTCAGGGGCGGCGCAGCCACGCGGCGAGCATCGGCATGGGCGTGCACGATAATTTCACCGGAAAGGGCGTCGGCAGCGCGTTGATGCAGGCGCTTGTCGATACGGCGGACAATTGGCTTGATATCAAGCGGCTGGAACTCACGGTCTACACGGATAACACTGCCGCCCTTGCACTCTACAAGAAGTTCGGTTTCGAGACGGAAGGCCTGTTAAAATCCTTCGGCTTCCGAGACGGCGCCTATGTCGATGCGTACACGATGGCGCGGGTCAGGCTGTAGAAAGGCGAAGGCTGGCGTCCTCACCCACTGATCAGTGCCAGCCACTCGTCCTCGTCCATCGTTTGGACGCCAAGCTCACGTGCCTTGTCGAGCTTCGAGCCGGCTCCGGGTCCTGCGACGACGATATCGGTCTTCTTCGACACCGAACCGGCAACCTTGGCTCCAAGGCTCTCGGCCCGCGCCTTGGCCTCGTCACGCGTAAACTTCTCCAGCGAGCCGGTGAAGACGACGGTCTTGCCGGCAACAGGGCTGTTGGAAGCCGCGACCTTTTCTGCCGCTAGGGGTGTCCCGTCGTTCAGTTCGGCAAGCAGCCGCGAGATGACCTCGACATTGCGCGGCTCCTTGTAGAATTCGACGATGGCGCGCGCCACGATCTCCCCGATGCCTTCAATCGCGTTGAGGTCGTTCCAGGCATCGCCGGACAGGGGCGCAGCATCCTTCATCGCTGCCTCGAAATCGGCGTAGGTGCCGTAGGAGCGCGCCAGAAGCTTCGCCGTGGTCTCGCCGATATGGCGGATGCCGAGGGCATAGATGAACCGATGCAGCGCAATGCTGCGTCGCTCGTTGATTGCAGCATAGAGCTTTCCGACGCTGACCTTGCCGAAGCCTTCGATGTTCTCAAGCCTGGTCAGCGAGTTTGCCTGCCGCTTCTCCAGAGTGAAAATATCGGGCGCAGTGCGGATCTGCAGGGCAGGATCGTCGCTCTCAAAGAAGAAGTCGACCTGCTTCGACCCCAGGCCCTCGATATCGAAGGCATTGCGGGAGACGAAGTGCTTCAGATGCTCGGTTGCCTGTGCACGGCAGATGAAACCGCCGGTGCATCGGGTAACTGAATCGAGCTTTCCCGTTTTCTCGTTCTTTTCCCGCACAGCATGACTGCCGCAGACCGGGCATTTTTGCGGGAAATCGTAGCGGACGGCGTCTGTGGGCCGCTTCTCCATGACGACATCGAGCACCTGCGGGATGACGTCGCCTGCCCGCTGCACGATCACGGTATCACCGATCCTGATGTCATGCCCGACGTCGCGGATGCGTTCGCCTGAATTGCCGATGCCTTCGATATAATCGGCGTTGTGTAGTGTCGCATTGGTCACAACGACGCCGCCGACCGTAATCGGCGTCAGCCGCGCTACCGGAGTGAGCGCACCGGTGCGGCCGACCTGGATATCGATATTTTCGACCGTCGTGAACGCCTGCTCGGCCGGGAACTTATGGGCTGTCGCCCAACGTGGACTGCGTGAGCGGAAGCCAAGGCGGGCCTGCAGCTCAAGACTGTCGACCTTGTAGACGACACCGTCGATGTCATAGTCCAGGTCCGGCCGCTTCAGGCCGATCTCATGGTAATGGGCCAGAATCTCGGCGACCGAATTCAGCCGCTTCATCAGCGGATTGACCGGGAAACCCCAACTCTTGAAAACCTCGACCATGCCAAACTGAGTGTCGGAAGGCATGTCGGATATCTCGCCCCAGGCATAGGCGAAGAACTTCAGCTTGCGGCTTGCCGTCACATTGGCGTCAAGCTGACGCAGCGAACCCGCGGCCGTGTTGCGCGGATTGACGTAGGTCTGCTTCCCCTCGGCTTCCATCTGCTTGTTCAACGCCAGAAAGTCGCTCTTGGCCATATAGACTTCGCCGCGCACCTCGACGACTGCTGGCGCGCTCGCAGGAAGGGTTTGAGGAATTTCCTTGATCGTCCGGATGTTGGCGGTGACGTTTTCGCCGGTCGTACCGTCGCCGCGGGTTGCAGCGCTTACCATCCTGCGGTTCTCGTAACGGATCGACATGGAGAGGCCATCGATCTTCGGCTCTGCCGTAAACGCGATCGACTGGTCCGGCAAGCGGCCGAGGAAACGATAGACGCTTGCAACGAAGTCCTGCACATCGTCCTGCGAGAAGGTGTTGTCTAGCGACAGCATCGGCCGTGCGTGCACAACAGGCGCGAAGGTCACCGAAGGTGCCGCGCCGACGCGCCGCGACGGACTGTCCTCGCGGATGAGCTCAGGGAAACGCGCTTCGATCGCGTCGTTGCGTCGCTTCAGCGCATCATACTCGGCGTCCGAGATCGCCGGACGGTCCTCGCCGTGATAGAGCTCGTCGTTGCGGGCGATCTCTCTGGCAAGCCGCTCAAGCTCGGCTGCGGCATCTTCGATCGTCAGGGCATCAACGGCTATGGCTTCAGTCGACATACGGCTCTCGCTCCACGAATCTGGAGTCGGTTTTAGAGCAAAACGTATGGATTGAAAGAGCGGGAGAGATCGTTAACCGCGCCTGCTCCCCATTTCGAAGAGCTGTGGAATCAGCCGTTGCCGGCCAGCAGCCGGGCAGCGGCGGCCCTCGCCTCTTCGGTCACCGAAGCCCCGGCCAGCATGCGAGCGATCTCCTCGGTCCGATCGCCGGGGGCCATCGTCGCGACGCGCGTCGCGATCTTCTCGGAGCCGTCGGAAGTAGGCCCTTTGGAGATCAGCAGGTGCGTAGCCGCCCGCGCTGCAACCTGCGGCGCATGCGTGACGGAAAGGACCTGCACGCGGTCGGAAAGGCGTTTGAGTCGCTGACCGATCGCATCCGCAACCGCTCCGCCGACGCCGGTATCGATTTCGTCGAAGACGAGCGTTGGTGCCGAACCGCGATCGGCGAGCGCCACCTTCAGGGCGAGCAGGAAGCGCGAGAGTTCACCGCCGGAGGCGACCTTCATGATGGAGCCCGGACGCGTACCCGGATTCGTCTGAACATGGAACTCGACGATGTCGATGCCCTCGGATGTCGCATCCTCGGGATTGGTGGTGATTTCCACCATGAACCGCGCCCGCTCGAGCTTCAGGGCCGGCAATTCCGCCATCACGGCAGCAGCCAGGGCGTCGCCGGCATGATGGCGCTTGTCGGAAAGCGAGCGAGCCGCGGCGTGGTAGTTCGCCTTGCTGACACCAACTTCGGCCTCAAGCTTGGCGAGCCTTTCCTCGCCGGCGTCGAGGTCCGCAAGATCGCTGATCATGCGAACGGCGAGCGCCGGCAGTTCGGTCACCGGAACGGAGTATTTGCGCGAAGCGGCGCGCAGGGCAAACAGGCGCTCTTCGACACGCTCCAACTCCTTCGGATCGTATTCCGTCTTCCTCAGCGCAGCCTCGACTTCCATCTGCGCATTGGAAAGCTGATCGAGAGCAGCGTCCAGGAGCGCCACTGTATCTTCCAGCAAGCCCGGGGCTTCGTGGCTCTTGCGCTCCAGCCGGCGCACCAGCGAAGCGATATGCGGCACGGGAGACGCGTTGCCATTGAGGAACTCGGACGCTTCGGCGATATCACCCGCGATCCGCTCGGCCTTCATCATCTTCTGGCGACGGTCGGCAAGTTCGTCCTCTTCGCCGTCGTGGGGCGAAAGCTTCTCCAGTTCCTCCACGGAGGAGCGCAGATAGTCTGCCTCGCGGGCGGCGTTCTCCACCTTCTCGCGCTGTTTCTTCAGCGTTCGCTCAGTATCGCGCCAGACACGGTAAAGGTTGGAAACGGCGGCAGCCTCTTCGTTCGCGCCCGCGAAGGCATCAAGCAGGATCCTGTGCGCATGCGCGTCGACGAGTGCGCGATCATCGTGCTGGCCGTGGATCTCGACGAGCATTTGTCCGGCCTGACGCATCAGCTGAACGCTGAGCGGCTGGTCGTTGACATAGGCCTTGGTGCGCCCGTCGGAGTTCTGAACACGGCGGAAGATCAGATCGCCGTCATCATCGATGCCGTTCTCACGCAGCAGGTTGCGGGCACCGTGATCCGGGCCGACGTCGAAGACGGCCGTAACCTGGCCCTTGTCTTCGCCATGGCGAACCAGGCCGCCGTCGCCGCGCCCCCCGAGGGCAAGCGAAAGGCTGTCGAGGAGGATGGATTTGCCAGCGCCGGTCTCACCGGTCAGCACCGAGAGGCCGGTCTCGAAGGCAAGATCCAGCCGCTCGATCAAAACGATATCGCGGATCGAAAGCTGGATCAGCATTGGCCTCAGGTACCGAGCAGGAGTTTCTTGCCTGCGGCAGCGATCCAGGAGCCCGGATTTTCACGCGGCTCGGTGCCACCGCTCTTCAGGAGCTTGAAGGAATCCGCGTACCACTGGCTGTCAGGGTAGTTGTGGCCGAGAACCGCCGCAGCTGTTTGCGCCTCGTCGACGATCCCCATTGCATAGTAAGCCTCAACGAGGCGCGCGAGGGCTTCTTCGATCTGGTTAGTATTCGGATACTTCTCGACCACCGTGCGGAAGCGCGAGATCGCGGCGAGATATTCCTTACGCTCCATATAGTAGCGGCCGACCTGCATTTCCTTGCCGGCCATCTGGTCGCGTGCGAAGCGGATTTTCGCCTGTGCGTCGTCGACGTATTCTGAATCCGGATAGTTGTCGATGACCGCCTGCATGGCTTCGACGGTCTTGGCCGATGCGCGCTGATCCTGCGTGACGTCAACGATCTGCTTCGAATAGGTCAGGCCGATCAAATACTGGACGTAAGGCGCATCCTTGGACTTCGGATACTGCGCCATATAGCGGTTACCCGAAGCAAGCGCGTCATCGAGACGGCCCTGGCGGTACTTGACGAAGGTGCTCATCACGAGCGCCTTGCGCGCCCATTCGGAAAACGGGTTCTCGCGGTCGATCGCATCGAATTTGCGCGCCGCTTCGGCCATGTTGCCGGCCTTCATATTGGCGAGACCCTGCGTATAGAGAACATCCGGCGGATCATTCTCGAGGCCGAGCTTTGTGATGTCGATATCGGGGTCAGACTGGCATCCGGAAATTAAGGCACCTGCGCTCAGCACCAAGAGCGATGCGAACAAAGCGCGCGCTGTCTTCATCATACTTTCAGACCCTGCATAACCCATCGGAACAATCCCAACGCCGCCATCCCTCAACGGCAGCCACGCCCTGCTGGCGTTTCTAGCCACAAATGTGGAGCCAGAGCAACGCAATGATGATGCATTAACGCATTTTTGTGGCGAGGCGGGCCATAATCGCCAGTTTTGCACCGGGAAAGCTGCAACTGTTGCCTCTAAACATCTGCGGCAAAACACCTATCCAGGATTCGCCGACAGCTCACAGCCCATAAAGAAACCGCCTCCCGAAGGAGGCGGCCCTGGCCTAAAAACTGCGATGGAGGTCATGCCGACCAGGGAGCAAATTCCGGTGCGTTGACCCGGATGAAGTCCCGGGGAGCAACACGCTGGCGCGGCGCAGACGTCTCGACCACTTCATAGGCGGTCGGATCGCTGAGCAACGCCTTGAGAGCATTGGCATTCATCTTGTGGCCGCCACGATAGGAGCGATAGCAGCCGATAAACGGAGCGCCAGCAAGCGCGAGGTCGCCGACGGCATCGAGCGCCTTGTGGCGTACGAACTCGTCCTTGGCGTAACGCAGACCTTCGACGTTGATGACGGTGTTGTCGTCCGAGATGACGACCGAATTTTCGAGCGACGAACCAAGCGCATGACCGGAGGCCCAGAGACGCTCGACATCCCGCATGAAGCCGAAGGTACGAGCGCGCGACAGCTCCGACTTGAACGTCGCGGAAGTCATATCGCCTTCCCACTTCTGACGGCCGATCAACGGGCAGTCGAAATCGATCTCGACTTCGAAGCGCATACCGTCATAGGGACGGAACTCGCTCCACGAGCCGCCATGCTCGATGCGAACCGGCTTGGTGATGCGGATATAGCGGCGCTTCACGCCGAGCGACACCAGGCCAACCTGCTCGATCGCTTCGATGAACGGCATCGAGCTGCCGTCCATGATCGGCATTTCCGCTCCATCGACCTCGATGACGACGTTGTCGAGACCAAGCGCATAGACAGCGGCCATGACATGTTCGATCGTCGCGACCGAGCGCGCCGGAGAAAAGCCGAGAACCGTGCAGAGATCCGTATTGCCAACCTGCGAAGACACAGCGCGGTATTCGGAAACCTCACCGTTCTCGTGCATGCGATTGAAGACGACGCCAGTGTCGGCTTCCGCCGGGTTGAAGGTAATCGAAACGTCAGCACCGGAATGGACGCCGATGCCCGAGAGCGTGATCGGACGTGATACCGTCGTCTGAAAACCCAACATGCCAATAACCATAAATTTTGCCTTTATTATCCCCTGGTGATCCGTCGCGGCTAACATGCCGGCCATCCGCCAGGGTTCATTTCACTCCGTCAAACTCGCACCATAAAGCGCACGAAGACGGTTTCTTCGAGCACATACATACGTGCGCCGGGGTTCCATTCCAAATCACTGTTTCTTTCGCATTGTTACGAAAGCATGCCATTGAAATAACTGTATAATTCGCACCAATTTTTGCGGCCAAAAACAACGATGCCCGGGAGCGTACTCCCGGGCATCGTTGTGGCGATTCCGTCCTTGCGTCAGTTCGACTGGCGGCGAAGGAACGCAGGAATTTCAAGCTGATCGTCTTCCTGCATCATGCGAGCCTGCGGAACGCTGCGGCCCTGATCGTCCAGGTTCCCCCGGCGCGGCGCATAGAGGCTTGCTTCGGGAGAAAGCGGACGACGCTGCTGCGATGCGGCCGCCGGGGCCGAGGTCATCTCCGGAGCGACTTCCTCTTCGCGGCGACCAAGCGAGCTGGTAATCCGCTTCAGGAGGCCCATCGGACCACGCTCTTCATGGGCATGCGACGGAGCAGCCGGCTGCGAGCGATGGTCGATCTCAGCCTGAACCACCGGCGGGAAGTCTTCCACCTTTGGCATGCGAACGGCCTGCTGGGCGACCATCGGCTGCTGCATGACAGGAGCCGGCTGGCTGATGACCGGCTGCTGAACCGGCTGGCTCATGACAGGTGCGTGAACGGGAGCCTGCTGGACCGGCGCCGCACGGATGATCGGAGCGGCCTCAGGAGCAGCGAAGATCTTGCTCTGCGGACGGAAGGTTTCCTGAGCTATGGGCTGATGGACCGGAGCTGCAGCACGCGGAGCGTGGATTTCGAGCTCGCGTTCCATTTCGGCCTCAGCCGTACGGATGGCCTGCGCGACCGTGTCGACGGGCTTCGGTGCCTGCTGCATGACAGGTGCAGGCTGGACTGCGGCCGGCGCCGGAGCAACGGCCGCGGAAGGACGGACAACAGGCTTTGCGGCTGGCTGAAAGGTCTTGCCTGCCGCTGCGTTGATCGCGCGATCGATGCCGGTCGCAACGACGGAAACGCGGATGATGCCTTCGAGCGATTCGTCGAACGTCGCGCCGAGGATGATGTTCGCATCCGGATCGACTTCTTCGCGGATACGGGTCGCCGCTTCGTCGACTTCGAAGAGGGTCAGGTCGCGACCGCCCGTGATCGAGATCAGCAGGCCCTGTGCACCCTTCATCGAGGTTTCGTCGAGCAGCGGGTTGGCGATGGCAGCTTCGGCAGCCTGCATCGCGCGGCCCTGACCGGATGCTTCGCCGGTGCCCATCATCGCACGACCCATTTCGCGCATGACCGAACGGACGTCGGCAAAGTCGAGGTTGATGAGACCTTCCTTCACCATCAGGTCGGTGATGCAGGCGACACCAGAATAAAGAACCTGGTCTGCCATCGCGAAAGCGTCGGCAAAGGTCGTCTTGTCGTTGGCGATGCGGAAGAGGTTCTGGTTCGGGATAACGATCAGCGTATCGACCGACTTCTGCAGCTCCTCGATGCCCTGCTCGGCAAGCCGCATACGGCGACCGCCTTCAAAGTGGAACGGCTTGGTCACGACGCCCACCGTCAGGATGCCCTTGTTCCGGGCTGCCTGGGCAACAACCGGAGCAGCGCCCGTACCCGTGCCGCCGCCCATGCCGGCGGTAACGAAGCACATATGCGTTCCGTTCAGATGATCGATGATTTCATCGATGCACTCTTCGGCGGCCGCACGACCGACTTCCGGCTGCGAACCAGCACCGAGACCTTCCGTGACGTTGGCACCGAGCTGGATGATGCGCTCTGCCTTGGTCATTGTCAGGGCCTGGGCATCCGTGTTGGCAACGACGAAGTCGACGCCCTGGAGGCCAGCGGAGATCATGTTGTTGACAGCGTTGCCACCGCCACCGCCAACACCGAACACGGTGATACGCGGCTTAAGCTCAGTGATATCCGGCTTTTGCAGCTTGATAGTCATGTTACCGTTCCTTCTCTTTATGGCCGCATCGCCACGCCGGCCAATTCACTCAATTGTCAGAAGCTTTCTTTCAACCACTGCCCCATGCGGGCAAAGCGGCTGGTATTTCCCCCAAGCGACATGAGCAGACCGCTCTGTGACGCATGTGTTTCCTGGTCCGCGACCTGCGGATAGATCATCAGGCCGACGGCCGTCGAAAAGGCGGGGCCTTTCGCTGCAGTCGGCAGGCCCGAGACGCCCATCGGACGACCGATTCTGACGTTGCGGGCAAGAATGCGGCGCGCAACTTCGGCAAGGCCGGTCAGCTGGCTCGCACCACCCGTCAGCACGACACGCTTGCCGACGATCGGGCTGAAGCCCGAACGCTGGATGCGGTCACGGATCAATTCCATTGTTTCCTCGATACGGGCGCTAACGATGCGCGACACCAAAGCGCGCGGCACCTGCGTCGGCAGATCGCGTTCGTCTTCGCCGATCGGCGGGATCGAAATCAACTCGCGTTCGTCTGAGGAGTTCGGCATTGCGGAAGCGTGAACGACCTTGAGGCGCTCGGCGTCTTCGATCCGGGTCGAAAGACCGCGTGCCAGGTCGGTCGTGACGTGATGGCCACCGAGACTGACGGCGTCCGTGTGCACCAGCTTACCCTCTGCAAAGACCGAAATCGTCGTCGTTCCGCCCCCCATGTCGATCGCCGCACAGCCAAGCTCGACTTCGTCATCGACAAGCGCGGCCAGACCCGAAGCGTACGGTGTTGCAACGATTCCCTCAACAGAGAGGTGCGCACGATTGACGCTCAACTCGAGATTCTTCAGCGCGGTGCGCTCAGCGGTGACGACATGCATGTCGACACCGAGAACGTCGCCGTACATCGACAGCGGATCGCGAATGCCTCGTTCGCCGTCGAGCGAGAAGCCGGTCGCCAGCGAATGCAGCACGGCGCGATCCTGTCGCAGCGACTGTTGGCAGGCTGCCGACAGAACCTTCTTCAGGTCGTTCAGCTCAACTTCCTGTCCACCGAGATCGATGGTTGCAGTGTAGATATCACTCGTCAGGCGGCCCGCCGTGACATTGACGATCAGGCTCTCAACGGTCAGGCCCGCCATACGCTCGGCCGCGTCGACGGCAAGGCGGATCACGCTTTCCAGCGCATCGAGGTCGGAAATCGCGCCGGTCTTAATGCCACGCGAGCGCTGATGGCCAATCCCGATGATTTCAATGTTGTGCGTGCGACCAGGCAGCACCTGGCTTTCCTCGCGAGGCGTCAGGCGGCCGATCATGCAGACGACCTTCGTCGATCCGATGTCGAGCACCGAAACGACGTGGGACCGCTTCGATGAAAGCGGCTTCAGGCGCGGCAATCCGAAATGGGACGAACCGAAAAAGCTCATATATTTTGCCCCGCCTTCTTCAAATCCTTAGCCCGCTGATCGAGCACAAGCTGCCGGCGCGCCATCGCTTCCGGTGTCAACTGAATTGCCGTGCGGTCGGCCAGCCTCAGATCGACAGCTGCGATATCGCGGTCCAGAAGATCCTGTTCCTTCATGAACTTCGCCAGCCGCGCCAAGGCCAGATCCACTTCGTCTTCCGGCAGCTTTACCGCAACGCCGTTATCCATATGCAGGTCCCAGCGACGGCCCGAAACCCAGACGTAAGCCCTCACGCGCGCCTTGATGTCCGGCCACTTTGCAAACTCGGTCTCCAGCGAAGTTGCCGCAACTTCCGCACCGCGACCAACAACCAGAGGCAACTGCGAAAATTTGTTGTCGCGCAGGGGCGCGATGACCGAGCCGCCCTTCTCCACGAGAGAGAGCTCCTGGCCATGCTGCCAGATGGCATAGGCTTGGCGCTCCTTTAGCTTAACCTCGATCGTCTTCGGATAGATCTTGCGGACCTCTACGTTCTCGACCCAGGGGAGCTTGGCAATCTTCTGGCGCGCAGCATCGACGTCGAGAGCGACCAGCGAGGTCGTACCGTCGAGCCCCAGCAACTGCAAAATCTCGATTTCGGAAGTCTCGGCGTTGCCGGAAACCTTCACATCGTCGATCGCAAAGCCGGCAGCAGTCGTCGTCGCCTGAGCAACCGCTTCGGTGTGACCACCGAGCGACATGCCATAGAGGCCGGTCGCAGCAAAGAAAGCCAGGGCGGAGACCGTTCCGACATGAGCCGGAATATGGATGCGACCGCTTCCGAGGCTGACAAGAAAGCGCACCACGCGACGCAGCGGCCGCGGCAGAATCAGCCGACCATCACCCTCGGGATACGAAGGCTCAGCCAGATGACTTGGGCGCCCTATCCTTTTGACCGTCACCGAGAACAAGAAGCGTCCTCCACCATCCAACGGAGAAATTCCCCAAACGAGTAGCCGGCATGACCGGCCATTTCGGGCACCAGGGAGGTTGGCGTCATGCCCGGCTGAGTATTGATTTCCAGCCAGATAATTTCGCCATCTTCGGAGAAGCGATCGTCGTAACGAAAGTCGGAGCGACTGACGCCACGGCAACCAATTGCTTGATGCGCCCTTAACGCCAATGATTGTATTTTTTGGTAAATATTCGGTGAAATTTCCGCCGGGATGACGTGTTTCGATCCACCGGCGACGTACTTGGCATCATAGTCGTAGAAGCCGTGCCCCATCGGCACCACCTCGGTCACGCCGAGCACTTGATCCCCCATAACGCCGCAGGTCAGTTCCCGACCATAGATGTAGCGCTCGACGAGAACCTGTTCGCCGTAGCGCCATTCCGGGGAGCTGATGATCTGCGGCGGGTGGGATTGATCTTCCTGAACGATCACTACGCCGAAGCTCGAACCTTCACGGACAGGCTTCACGACGTAGGGCGGTTTCATGGGGTGCTCCGCCGGAAAGGCGAATCGATTGATCACCTCGGACTGAGCAACAGGAATGCCCGCAGCGGCAGCAACCCCCTTTGCCTTTTCCTTATCCATAGCAAGCGCCGACGCCAACACGCCGGAATGCGTATAGGGGATCTCGAGATACTCGAGGACACCCTGGATGGTGCCATCCTCGCCGAACGGGCCATGCAGCGCATTGAAGACGACGTCCGGTCGCAACGCGGCAAGCTTTGCGGACACATCGCGGTCGACGTCAATCCGCGTCACTTGGAAACCCTCAGCCTCGAGAGCATCCGCGCACGCCGTCCCGGAAGAAAGGCTTACCGGCCTCTCCGAGGAAAACCCGCCCATCAGGACAGCGACATGCTTGCGACTCATCAACACCCCCAAAAATAACCTGCACTCTGAGTTCCGACGCTTGCACCAAGCTTGTTTCTCGTCCGAATCTCGCTCGGTGATGCAGATGTATTAGAGCCCGATTATGGTTAATGAAGTGTTTACTTTCGTTAATTTTCGCCTCTCGCGACCATCTCCTCGGAACCGCTCCAGACGCAAAGAAACCAGCAGCGCCAGGGCATAGCGCACGGGGTTTCATCAAGAAGTTGAGCCAGCTTGGGGTTTCTTGGAACGTTAACTTTCCGACGAGGCGCCGCCGAGATCGGCGAGATCAATGATCCAAGTCCGCGTTCGAGGTATTGGTGATTCTGGTCGAGCAAACCGACGGGCGGCAAAAAAATGCGAAGCACGCTAATCTTTTTTCCGTTTCTTACGCGATGACCATTTGCGCCGAATTAAAATTGCGTTAAGAGCCGCCTGCCTTCCCAAGGCGCAGCTATAATCCCGATTGGAATGAAAATGTCTGACGCGATATCCAGAGTATCGCCGACCCCCGCTTCATCGAACAGTGCGCAAGTCAACTCGCCGGCGCGCGTTCTGATCGCGAGCCTCGTCGGCACCACGATCGAATTCTTCGACTTCTACGTCTATGCAACCGCCGCCGTGCTGGTCTTCCCGACGCTGTTCTTCCCGAACAGCGACCCGACGACCGCGCTGCTTGCTTCCTTTGCAACCTTCTCGATCGCCTTCTTCGCCCGTCCGCTCGGTGCCGTGGTCTTCGGCCATTTCGGTGACAGAATCGGCCGCAAGACGACGCTCGTTGCCGCCCTGCTCACCATGGGCATTTCGACGGTGGTGATCGGCCTTCTGCCCTCATACGAATCGATCGGCGTCCTCGCGCCGCTGCTCCTCGCCCTTTGCCGCTTCGGCCAGGGCTTCGGCCTCGGCGGGGAATGGGGCGGCGCCGTTCTGCTCGCCACCGAGAATGCGCCGGAAGGCAAGCGCAGCTGGTACGGCATGTTCCCGCAGCTGGGCGCGCCCGTCGGCCTGTTCCTTTCTTCTGGCATCTTCTGGCTGCTGCTTCAGGTCATGTCGCAGGATGCGCTTCTGAGCTGGGGCTGGCGCGTGCCGTTCATCTCGTCGATCCTGCTGATCGTCATCGGCCTCTGGGTTCGCCTTTCGATCACCGAAACGCCGGCCTTCCAAAAGGCAATCGACAAGCAGGAGCGCGTGGCCGTTCCGGTTGCCGAACTCTTCCGCAAGCACAAGCGCAGCCTGTTCCTCGGCACTTTCGTGGCGCTGGCGACCTTCGTGCTGTTCTATATCGGCTCGGCTTACCTGCTGTCCTACAACGTCAAGGTCCTGAAGATCCCGTTCCTCGACGCGCTTGAAATCCAGATCGTCGGCTCGATCGCCTTTGGCGTCTTCATCCCGATCGTGGGCAAGCTCGCCGAGCGCTTCGGCCGTCGCGAAGTGCTGATCCTGACCACCGTCCTGATCGGCATCTTCTCGTTCTTCCTGCCCGGCCTGATGACGGGCGGCGAAGGCAGCATCGTGGTCTTCGCGACCGTTGCCATGGCGCTGATGGGGATGACCTATGGTCTGATCGGCACGGCGCTTGCCGCCCCCTTCCCGACGGCGGTGCGCTACACCGGATCGTCGATCACCTTCAACCTTGCCGGCATCTTTGGCGCCTCGCTGGCGCCATACATCGCCACCTGGCTGCAGGCGAACCATGGCATGCAGTATGTCGGCTACTATCTCGGCTTCTCTGCGGTCATTACCCTGATCTGCATCCTGGCCTCCGGCCGCGACGAAGTCTGAGGTTTACCGCGACTGAAAACAGAAAGGCCGCGAAACATATGTTTCGCGGCCTTTCTAGTTCTTAGAGAAACTAAGAAGACTGTTCCTGTCACCTAAGCCAGGAATGTCACAGCCCGCTATTCGCTGGTGACACCCTGGAAGGGGCGCACTTCGCGGCCGGGCATGAAGACGCCGAGACGCTTGATCTCCCACTCAAGCTTGATGCCGGAGTTTTCGAAGACTTCACGGCGGACCTGTTCGCCGAGATATTCGAGATCGTAGCCGGTTGCCTGCCCCATGTTGATCATGAAGTTGCAATGAAGCGAGGACATCTGCGCGCCGCCGATGACCAGGCCGCGGCATCCGGCCTCATCGATGAGCTTCCACGCCGAATGCCCCTCGGGGTTCTTGAAGGTTGAGCCGCCGGTCTTTTCGCGAATCGGCTGGACCGTTTCACGATGGCTGCGAACGGCATCCATCTCGGCGCGGATCTTGGCGCGATCTTCGCTGTACCCTTCGAAAAGCACCGACGTAAAAATCAGATCGCTTGGTACCGACGAATGACGGTAGGAATAGCCCATATCCGCGTTCGACAGAACGTGCTTGTTGCCCTTGCGATCAACCGCATTCACCTCGACGAGGCGTTCGCGTGTCTCTCCGCCATTGGCCCCCGCGTTCATGCGCGCGGCGCCGCCGATGCTGCCGGGAATGCCGTAATAGAAATGGAAGCCGCCGATGCCGTTGTCCATTGCCATCGCCGCGACATGCTTATCGGGGCAGATTGCGCCGGCACGGATGCGATTCTCGCCGGCAAGTTCGACCGCACCGAAGCCCTTCGCCGAAAGGCGCAGGACAACGCCGGGAATGCCGCCATCACGTACGAGAATGTTGGATCCAACACCGACAACAGTGATTGGCACCTCTTCCGGCAGAAGCTTGAGGAAGGCAACGAGGTCTTCCTCGTCATGCGGCTGGAACATCAGCTCGGCGAGACCGCCGGCGTGGAACCAGGTAACACGGTCCATCGGCGCATCCGGCGTGATCCTCCCACGGATGTCCTTTACGCCGTCGCCAAGCGACGCAAGAAGCTTTTCCCCATTCACCTGTTTCATGCAGATATTCCCGAAAGGCTTTGCAATTGCTTGGGCAGCGCCGCCGCCCAGTACGTGATGCTCCCAGCCCCCAACAGAACCACAAAATCCCCCGGCTTTGCAATCTCTGCGACCATTTCAGGCAAAAGCTCTGGGGATGACAGGAAGCGGGCATCGCGGTGACCGCCGGATTTGATCCGCGACACCAGCGCCTCCGAGTTCGCTCCTTCGATGGGATCTTCACCCGCGGCATAGACCGGAGCAAGGAAAATGCTATCCGCATCATTGAAGCAGGACGCGAACTCCTCGAAGAGGCTGGACAGCCGCGAATAGCGATGCGGCTGGTGAACCGCAATCACGCGCCCCTTGCAGGCTTCGCGCGCGGCCCGCAGCACGGCCTTGATCTCGACCGGATGGTGTCCGTAGTCGTCGAAGATCTGCACACCGTTCCATTCGCCGGTCAGCGTGAAGCGACGCTTGACGCCGCCGAAAGAGGCCAGCCCCTTGGCGATGTCCTCACTCGCCATGCCGAGACGGTTGGCGACGGCAATCGCTGCGGTTGCGTTGGAAATATTGTGACGGCCGGGCATCGGCATGACCAGGTTGTCGAGCTTGATCACCTGCCCGGTCCGCCGGCGGCGGATTTCGACGTCGAAAATCGAACGCGGACCATCAATGCGGACATTCATGAAGCGCACGTCCGCTTGCGGATTCTCGCCGTAGGTAACGATCTTGCGGTCCTCGATACGACCGACGAGCGCCTGGACTTCCGGATGGTCGAGGCACAGCACGCCGAAACCGTAAAACGGCACGTTCTCGACGAATTGGCGGAACGCGGCGCGCACGGCATCGAAGTTGCCGTAGTGGTCCAGGTGTTCCGGGTCGATATTGGTGATGACTGCAACATCGGCAGGCAGTTTCAGGAACGTGCCGTCGGACTCGTCGGCTTCCACCACCATCCACTCGCCCTCGCCCATACGGGCATTGGTGCCGTAGGCGTTGATGATGCCACCATTGATGACGGTGGGGTCGAGGCCGCCTGCTTCCAGCAGCGTTGCCACCAGCGACGTAGTCGTCGTCTTGCCATGCGTTCCACCGATCGCGATCGCATTCCGGAACCGCATCAACTCGGCAAGCATCTCCGCCCGGCGCACGACCGGCAGCAGCTTTTCGCGCGCCGCAACAAGCTCCGGATTGTTCTTCTTGATCGCCGTCGAGACGACCACGACTTCGGCGTCACCAAGGTTCTCCGCCTTGTGGCCGACGAAGACTTCGATGCCCTTGTCGCGCAGGCGTTGCACGTTGGCGCTGTCGGCTTGGTCCGACCCCTGCACGCGATGACCGAGGTTGTGGAGCACCTCGGCAATGCCGCTCATGCCGATGCCGCCGATGCCGATGAAATGAACGAGGCCGATGGCCTTCGGCATTTTCATGCGCGTTTCCCCTTGAACTCTGCAATTGTACGTCGTGCCGCAATAGCCTCTACCATATCAGCAAGCAAGTTCGCAGCGTCGGGTTTGCCCGCTTGCTTGGCGGCAGCCGCCATCCGGGCAAGCTTTTCCGGATCGTTCATCACATGGGTCAGGATCGATGCGATCTTCTCGGGCGAGAGTTCCGCCTGGGTGATCACCTTGGCGCCGCCGGTGGCAGCCAGCGCCGCGGCGTTGGCCGCCTGGTCATGGTCGAGCGCATGTGGATAAGGCACGAGGATCGCCGGACGCCCAATCACCGAGATCTCGGAAACGGTCGAGGCTCCGGAACGGCAGATGACAAGATGGGCGGCGGCAAGCCGCTCGGCCATGTCAGTAAAGAACGGTGCCGTGTCAGCCGCCATCTTCAGGCGAGCGACGCATACGCTCATCATCTCAGTGTCTTCCGGTCGCACTTGCTGGGTAATGCGCAGGCGGTCGCGAAGCTCGTCATCGAGCAAACTGATGGCGGTCGGCATCGCCTTGGAAAAATATTGCGCGCCCTGACTGCCGCCAAAAACGACAAGATTGAAAGGCTCGCCTGACTTGGACGGAGAGTACGGCACCTTCGCCGCATCGATGATCGCCGGGCGCACCGGATTGCCTGTCGTCACCGTCTTGTCAGGAAACTGACCGCCGCCTTCAGGCAGGAAGCCGCCGGCAATCGCCTGCACCCGGCTCGCCAGCGCCTTGTTTGCGCGTCCCATCACCGCATTCTGTTCGTGGATCATGGCGGGCACGCCAAGGCGCGTCGCCGCCAGCAGCGGTGGTACGGTCGGATAGCCGCCAAAACCAACGACGACAACAGGCTTCAGCCGTGAAATGAGCTTCTTGGCCGCGCGCATGCCGCTCCAAAGCGTCCACAACGAGCGCGTAACGGCAACCGGGTTTTTCGAGCCGATTGTCGCCGATGGGACGACATGGATCTCGTCGGCCGGAAATTTGCCAGCATAGCGCTCGGCACGGCTATCAGTCACGAGATGCACAGAATAACCGCGTTCCTTCAGCTTGTAGGCCAGAGCCTCCGCCGGAAACACATGGCCGCCGGTCCCCCCGGCGGCAAGCAGGACGATGCCTTTGCTCATGAACTCTTACTCCGCCGGCATTCCATGCGCGACGCGGAAGAGGCTCCGGTCCTGCGCACGTTTTTCCGGCCTATGGCGCGTCAGCGCGAGAATAAACCCGGCGGTGACGCAGATCGCGACCATGGACGAACCGCCGTAGGAAATCAGCGGCAGGGTCATGCCCTTCGCCGGCAGCAGTTCGAGGTTGACGCCCACGTTGATGATGGACTGTATGCCGATCTGCAGCACGAGGCCAGCGACGGCAAAGCGGTTGAAGTCGTTCCGCTCCTTGTAGGCATGCGAGAGACCGCGGAGCACGAGGACGGAAAACAGCGCGACGAGCGCCATACAGAAGACGATGCCGAATTCTTCGGCCGCGACAGAGAAGATGAAGTCGGTATGCGCGTCGGGGATGATCCGCTTGACGATGCCCTCGCCCGGTCCCTGGCCGAACCAATCGCCGCGAATGATGGCTTCGCGTGCCGTGTCGATCTGAAAGGTATCGCCTTCGCCGGTCAGGAACTTGTCGATGCGCAGCGCCACGTGCGGGAAGATGTAATAGGCGCTGACAAGACCGCCGACACCGCCTGCACCGAGCAGGATGATCCAGATCCACGGCATGCCGGCCATGAAGAACATGCCGCCCCACACGGCCGTCGTCAGGATCGTTTGCCCAAGGTCGGGCTGCGCGACCAGAAGTGCAGCGACAATGCCGAAGAGGATGATGGCAAACAGGTTACCCGGTATCTCCGGCTGCCTTGCGTGCTCGGCAAAGAGCCAGGCACAGACAACGACAAAAGCGGGCTTCATGAACTCCGAGGGCTGGATCGAGATGCCGGCCAAGGTGACCCAGCGGCGGGAGCCCTTGACCTCGACGCCGAAAAACAACGCCAGCAACATCATGCCGAGAGCGACGATCAACAGGATGATCGCCGTTCGCCGCACTTGGCGGGGCGTCAGGAACGACAGACCGAACATGACGGCGAGCGACGGGATCATGAACGCCGCGTGGCGCTTGACGAAGTGGAACGGCTCCAGCCCGATGCGCTCGGCAACTGCGGGTGATGCCGCGAACGACAGCATGAAGCCGATGCCCATCAGGAAGATGAACATCGCCAGGAAGAAGCGGTCGATGGTCCAAAACCAATCGGCCAGAGGCCCACGTTCCGCGCGGCTTACCATGTCACTTATCTCCTGTTGCCGAACCGATCAGCATGGTGATTCCGTCGAGCGCTGCCACATGGCTGACAAATGCATCGCCCCTGACTTCGAAGTTCTTATACTGGTCGAAGCTTGCGCAAGCCGGGGACAACATCACGGCCAACGGGCCGCTTTCATCTTTTTCGGCGTCCGCGGCCGCGTGCGCCACAGCACGCTCCAATGTCCCTGATATCTCGTAGGGGACGGCCTCGCCGAGTGTTGCAGCAAATTCCGCCGCAGCCTCGCCGATCAGGTAGGCCTTGGCAATACGAGGGAAGAGCCCGGTCAGCGAGGTTATGCCACCAGCCTTCGGCAACCCACCGGCAATCCAGTAGATGCGATCGTAGCTCGACAGAGCCGGCGCGGCCGCGTCCGCGTTCGTGGCCTTAGAGTCGTTGACGAAAACGACATTGCCGCGACGACCGACCGGTTGCATCCGGTGCTTGAGGCCGGGGAAGGACGCAAGTCCGGCGCGTATCTCCTCCTCGGAGACGCCGACCGCAAGGCACGCGGCAACCGCCGCAGCTGCATTCTGCGCGTTGTGGCCGCCGCGTAGTGTCTGGATGCCGTCAAGATCGGCGATCGGCTTCGTTGCGCCTCCCGAAGCCTGGACGAGCTTCGTTCCTTCCGCATAAATACCATAAGGCAGCGCATGGCGGCGGGAAATTCGCGTGACCTTGCCGCCGGCTCGCTCGATGCGATCCGCGATCATCTCGCAGTGGCTGTCGTCCACGCCGACCACTGCCACACCACTGCCGGCAACCAGACGCTCCTTGATGTCGGCATAGTGCTGCATCGTGCCGTGACGATCGAGATGATCCGGCGTCAGGTTGAGCAGAATGCCCGCCGACGGATTGAGCGTCGGCGCGAGGTCGATCTGATAGGATGAGCACTCGACAACATAGAAGCGTCCATCCTTCGGCGGATCGAGCGTCAGGACAGCCGTCCCGATATTGCCGCCGAGCTGCGTGTCGCGCCCGCTCGACTTCAGGATATGCGCGATTAGCGCCGTTGTCGTTGATTTGCCATTGGTGCCGGTGATGGCGATAAACGGGCAATCGGGCGCATGCGCGCGGCGCTCACGCACGAAGAGCTCGACGTCGCCAACGATATCAACGCCGGCGGCGCGAGCGAGATCGACGGTCCAGTGCGGTTTCGGATGCGTCAGGGGAACGCCCGGCGAAAGCACGAAGAGCGATTGTGCGCTCCAGTCGAGGGAACGCAGATCAGCCGTATGGATTCCCTCGGCAGCGGCTTTGGTGACACTATCCGGATTGTCATCCCATGCCGTCACCTCGGCTCCGCCCAGTTTCAGAGCTCGCGCAGTAGCAAAACCGGAACCACCGAGCCCGAAGAGCGCGACCTTCTTTCCCGAGAGTGTTGTGACGGGAATCATCGCCGCTTACCGCAGCTTCAGGGTCGAGAGACCAAGCAGGGCGAGACCGCCCGCAATGATCCAGAAGCGGATCACCACCTGGCTTTCAGTCCAGCCCTTTTTCTCGAAATGGTGATGGATCGGCGCCATCAGGAAGACACGTCGGCCCGTCATCTTGAAGTAGCCGACCTGAATGATGACCGACAACGTCTCCATCACGAACAAGCCACCGATGATCGCCATGACGATCTCATGCTTCGTGGCCACGGCAACAGTGCCGATCGTGCCGCCGAGCGCCAACGAGCCGGTGTCACCCATGAAGATAGCGGCAGGCGGCGCATTGAACCAAAGGAAGCCGAGACCAGCGCCGATAACCGCGCCGAGAACGACTGAAAGCTCGCCCGTGCCCGGGACGAAGTTGATCTGCAGATAGTTTGCAAAGACTGCATTACCTGCGAGGTAGGCAATCACACCAAACGACGCCGCAGCAATCATGACCGGAACGATGGCAAGGCCATCAAGGCCATCGGTCAGGTTCACGGCATTGCCGGCGCCAACGATCACGAAGCCGCCGAAAACGACGAACATGATGCCGAGATTGATCATGAAGTCCTTGAAGAACGGAAATGCGACCGAGGACCCGAAGGTCGAACCCGCGGTTCCGGACGCCAGCGCCGTGCGCATCATGAAGTAGACGGCGATGCCGGCAATGACGAATTCAATGCCAAGGCGAGCCTTGCCGGAGAAGCCCTTGTGGCTCTGCTTGGTGACCTTGAGGTAGTCGTCATAGAAGCCGATCGCCCCGAAGCCGAGAGTGACGAGCAGCGTGGCAACCACGTAGACATTCGAAAGATCGGCCCAGAGCAGCGACGACCCAACGATACCGGCGAGGATCATCAGACCACCCATGGTCGGCGTACCGGCCTTCTTGAAGTGCGTCTGCGGACCGTCGGCGCGGATCGGCTGCCCCTTGCCCTGGCGGATGCGCAAGGATCTGATGATCATCGGTCCGAACAGGAAGACGATGAAGGCGGACGTAAACAGGGAGGCGCCCGTGCGGAAGGTAATGTACCTGAACAGATTCAAGAATTTCAGGTGTTCCGACAGTTCGACAAGCCAAATCAGCATTCAGGGCCCCTTGTTTACCCGCTCAAAAATCGCGTTGCGTGTCGGCAAATGGCGGGAACTTGTCAAGGAGCGCGGCGACGATCTTGCCGAAACCTATGCCCAGTGACGATTTTACCATCAGCACGTCGCCAGCCGCGACAGCGTTCAATACATATTCTGATAGTTCCTCGGTCTTCTCATAGTGGACGACCTGCACACCCTCGGGGAGCGATTCTTTCAGCGCAACCATTTCAGGCCCCGCGAGCCAGACATGCTCTATACCAGCAGCGAGCAAAGGCCCCGCCAGATCCGAATGGACTTTCTCCGCGTAGTCACCCATCTCCAGCATATCGCCAAGCACGGCGATGCGCCGCCCAGCACCCGTCGGAACGGCACTCGCGAGCACGGATATCGCGGCACGCATCGAAGCGGGATTGGCGTTGTAGCTTTCGTCGATGACCGTGAAGGCGCTGCGGTCGATTGCCAGGCGGTGACGCCGTCCCCTGCCATTTTCCGGCTGCAGCGTCGAAAGGGAGGTGATTGCCTGATGCATGTCCGCACCGACAAGCTTGACGACGCCAAGGGCGGCCAGTGCATTCTCGGCAATGTGCCGGCCCGGCGCGCCGATCGCGACCTCCTTGGTGTCGCCATCGATGGTGATCCACAACGTCGAACTCTGGTCGGAGCCATTGAACTCCGCGAGGCGGAAATCGGCCTTCGCATGCTGACCGAACGAATGAATGTGCTGGATGCCGCAGGCCTGCGCCGTGCGCTCGAGGAAGTTGAACTGGTCGTTGTCCCTGTTGAGCACGACCTGACCGCCGGGAACCACACCTTCGAAAATCTCGGCCTTCGCCGTTGCGATCTCTCGTATGCTCTTGAAATTGCCGAGGTGAGCCGGCGCAATCGTAGTCACTACTGCAACATGCGGCCTGATCATCTTGACCAGCGGACGGATTTCGTCCGGATGATTCATGCCCACTTCGAAAACACCGAAATAGGTATCGAGCGGCATCCGGGCGAGCGTCAAGGGTACGCCCCAGTGATTGTTGAACGAGGCCACCGAAGCATGCACCTTGCCCGATGGGGACAAGACACGCCGCAACATCTCCTTGGTGGTCGTCTTGCCGACCGAACCGGTCACGGCAATGATCTGAGCACGCGAACGGGCACGAGAAGCCTGGCCGAGCTTGCCGAGTGCCGCCAGCACATCTTCGACGACGATGACAGGAACGGTAAGCCGCCCCATGGCTGGAAGGCGCGCTTCGCTAACAACGAGCAGAGCAGCCCCGTTTGCCATCGCCATCGACGCAAAGTCGTGGCCGTCAACGCGGTCGCCCTTGATGGCGAAGAAAGCTTCGCCGGGCGCAATGGAGCGGCTGTCGATGGAAATACCGGTAATGCCCTCAGGCAAAGTTCCGAACGGCCGCCCTGCCATGGCGGCAATCATGTCTTCCGTCGTCCAAAGCCAGTTCACGGTTTCAGCTCCTCCAAAGCCTTACGCAATTCGGCATGATCCGAAAACGGTAGGGTGACGCTCCCGATCGTCTGCCCTTCCTCGTGTCCCTTGCCGGCGACAATCAGCGTGTCGCCCGACGTCAGCATTCCTACGGCCGTTCGGATCGCCTCGGCACGGTCGCCAATTTCGCTCGCGCAGCCTGCGGCCGCCATGATCTCGGCGCGAATGGTCGCCGGCTCTTCCGAGCGTGGATTGTCGTCGGTGACAATCACCACATCGGCCAGACGGCAGGCGATCTCGCCCATGATCGGGCGCTTGCCGCGATCGCGGTCGCCGCCGCAGCCAAACACGACGATGACGCGGCCCGTCGTAAACGGACGAACGGACTCCAAAACATTGGCAAGCGCGTCGGGCTTATGGGCATAGTCGACATAAGCAAGCGCACCGTCCTTGGTGTGGCCCACCAATTCGAGACGACCGGATGCGCCCTGCAGCTTTTCGAGGGCCGCCATGGCGACCCTCGCCGGCACGCCCGTCGACATGGCTAGACCTGCCGCCACGAGCGCGTTGGCCACCTGGAAGTCCCCTGCAAGCGGAATATCGACCTCGAAGATCTCTCCCTCGGCGTGGATTTCAGCCACCTGCTTGTGCCGGAAATGCTCGACGCGCTTCAGCGCCAGGTAGTCGCCCTTGCGGCCGACGGTGCGAACGTCGTGACCCGCGTCGCGTGCCGCTTTGACGGCTTGCTCTGACCACGCATCGTCGGCGAAGATCACGGCCGGTGCGCCCTTCGGCAGCAGCGTATCGAACAGCCGCATCTTCGCGGCCATGTAGCTTTCGATCGTCGGATGGTAGTCCATGTGATCGCGGCCGAGATTGGTAAAGGCAGCCGCTGCTAGGTTGACGCCATCGAGACGGCCCTGATCGAGGCCATGGCTGGAGGCCTCCATCGAGGCATGGGTAACACCCTCATCTGAAAGCTCCGCGAGCAATTTGTGAAGAGAAACCGGATCCGGGGTCGTCAGCGAGCCATAGTCATTGCGTGTCGGCGAGACGACGCCAGTCGTGCCGATCATCGCCGCTGGATGGCCTGCATAGGCCCAGATCTGCCGGGTGAAGGAAGCAACCGACGTCTTGCCGGCGGTACCGGTCACGGCAACCATCGTTTCCGGCTGCTTGCCATAGAAATGAGAGGCCGCGATCGACAGGAAGCGGCGCGGATCGGTTACCACGAGAACAGGTATGGAAGCATCAACGCCATGGGACGCAATGGCCACGACAGCACCGCGCCCCGCCGCGTCGGCGACAAAGCCGGCTCCATCGGCCTTCGTCCCGGCGACAGCCACAAACACCATGCCGGGTTCGATCTTGCGGCTGTCGGACGAGATACCCGAAACCGCCAGCGCCCCGACAGACCCGGCCAATTGATCTTCAAGTTCCGGAAATGCATCTCCGGCGATGTCTCGCAAGTTCATCGAATGTACTTTTCTCTCTCAAGCCGCCGCGCCCCCGTGGCGAATCGGCTCCGACATTCATTCAGACTCAATAAGACACCAACATGGCCGATCCGTCGTCACCGAACTTGGGTTCCACACCGAGAATTGGGGCTGCGCGGGCGATGATGTTCTTCACCATCGGCGCTGCCGTGTACGCTGCAATGTTCTGGCCCTTCTCGCCATTGTGCGGCTCATCGCAGAACGTCAGCACGACATACTTCGGATCGTCGATCGGAAAAGCCGCGAGGAACGCATTGAAATTGAGGTTCGTCGCGTAACGGCCATTGACCACCTTGTCAGCCGTGCCGGTCTTGCCGCCGACATTGAAGCCGGGCACGTCAGCATTGCGCCCGGAGCCCTTGATGCCGTTCAGCTTGAAGAGATAGCGAACGTCATCGCTGGTGGTCTTCTTGACGACCACTTCCGCAACTTCGTCTGCCTGTTCGCGGTTGCGCGGCAGGAAGGTCGGTTCGATGAGCTTGCCGCCGTTGACGAGCGCCGCGCCGGCAACCGCCGTCTGCAGCGGCGTCGTGGAAACACCGTGGCCAAAGGAGATCGTCACCGAGTTGATCTTCTTCCAGACCTTCGGCTGGCTCGGCATCTTCACCTCGGGGAGTTCCGTCTGCATCTTGGTGAGCAGACCGAGCTTCGTCAGGTAGTCCTTCTGCGCATCGATGCCGACGATGTCGATGATGCGGGCGGTACCGACGTTGGACGAATACTGGAACACCTCCGGCAGCGTCAGCCAACGGCGCTGGCCGTGGAAGTCGTGAATGGTGAAGCCGCCGATGCGGATCGGCTGCGTCGCGTCGAAGCTGTCGTTGAGGCTGACCTTGCCCGTATCGAGCGCCATGGCGAGCGAAAAGGTCTTGAAGGTCGACCCCATCTCGAACGTGCCGTTCGACATGCGGTTCAGCCAGCCTTCCTTGGCGCCTTCCAGCGGGTTGTTCGGATCGAAGTCAGGGGCCGATGCCATTCCGAGCACTTCGCCGGTATGAATATCGAGGATGACGGCGCCGGCGCCCTTTGCCTCGTAGTTCTTGACGGCGTTGACGACGACATCGCGCACGATGTTCTGAACGCGAACGTCGATCGACAGGCGAACGGGCTCAAGCGGCTGGTCGCTTGTCATGCCGACTGAAGCGAGGTCGGCAAGGCCCTGATCGTCAATGTATTTCTCCATGCCGGCAACGCCGCGGTTGTCGATGTTGACGTAACCGAGGATATGCGCTGCGGTCGCGCCGCCAGGATAGAAGCGGCGCTTCTCAGGGCGGAAGCCGATGCCGGGAATGCCGAGCGCTAAGATCTGGCTCTGCTGCTTCGGCGTCAACTGGCGTCGCAGCCAGGCGAAGTGCGATGTGCGGTTCGCGAGCTTCTTGTAGGTGCCTTTCATGTCGAGGTCGGGCAAAACCGTCGCGAGCTTCTCGACCGCCTCGTCTGGGTCGACCACCTTGTTCGGCTCGGCAAAAAGCGAGACCGTGCGAATATCGGTCGCCAGCACCTCGCCGTTTCGGTCCAGGATATCCGGACGCGAGGCCATCAGACGATCCGGTGGCAGGATGCTGGACACGACATCAGGATCGCGGACTGCGTATTCCACGAGGCGCCCGCCGATCACGCAATAAACGCCGAGAAAGCCGACGATCAGGAGCCCGACGCGGCTCTTCGCCTGTCCCGCCTTCTTCTTTCGCGATCCCTCGATCGGCCTATTGCCGCCGAGGCGGTTATTGGTGCCGGCGGAGAAATGCGCCTGGCTCTTCAAGACCATGATGCGTGAAAGAAACGACATCTCTACTCCACCGATCCGGTTGCCATCATGTCTTCTTCTTCGGGTTCAGGCGTCGCTGGCTTTGGCTTTGCCCTGCCCGAACCGGCTTTCGCTTCTGTAATCTCGGGAACAGGAACCTGCGATTTCAGCATCGGCAGTTCCTTGGCGTGAACCAGCGATGTGGACGCCGTCGGCTGCAGCTGAAGCTCACCGTTGTAGTTGTTGACGAGGCGCTCAAGCCTGTTCGGCTGGGAGAGCAGAGCCCAATCGGCCTTCAACAGATCGATGGTATCCTTCTCGAGCTTGATCTCCGCTTCGAGGCGATGAACCTCCTCGAGCTTGAGCTCGGCATGGTGCTTGATGGTGTAGGTGACAGCAGCAGCGGCTGTCATGACACCGACGAGGATGAGGTCCAAGGTTCTCAGCATATCAGGCTCCGAGCTTTCCGAGACTCGCCAGATTCGGCAATCCAAAGATGGAAATATCTGCCGCTTCGGCAGGCGCGGCAGTGCGCAGCCCCGCCCGCAGCTTGGCAGATCGCGCCCGCGGGTTTGCTTGCGCTTCCGCCTCCGTCGCAGCAACCATCGGCTTGCCGATCCGCTCGAACGTTGCAGCACGCTCGTGCGCGACAGGCAGATGACGCGAGCCCGAAGCCTTGCCGGCACGATCGGCGAAGAAGGTCTTGACGATCCGGTCCTCGAGCGAATGGAAGGTAACAACAACGAGACGCCCGCCGGGCTTCAGCACACGCTCGGCGGCAAACAGCGCCTGCGCCAATTCGCCAAGCTCATCGTTGACAAAGATTCGCAACGCCTGGAAGACGCGGGTCGCCGGATGGATCTTGTCCTTCATCTTGCGCGGCGTGACGAGTTCGATCAGACCGGCCAGATCGCGCGTCGTCTCGAACGGTTTTTCCGCTCGCCGCTTTTCAATTGCGTGCGCGATGCGCGGCGACTGACTTTCCTCTCCGAGAAAATGAAAGATGCGGATGAGATCAGACACTTTGGCGCGATTGATCACATCAGCCGCAGAAACACCGGCCACCGACATGCGCATGTCCAGCGGACCATTCTTCTGGAACGAGAAGCCGCGATCGGCCTCATCGATCTGCATCGAGGACACGCCGATATCGAGCACAACTCCATCCAATCCGCCGGATGGAGCAGCATCGGCCAATCGAGAGAACTGCGAATGAACGAGCCTCAAACGACCCTGGCTCTCGGCGACAAGAGCCTGACCAGCTTCGATAGCGGTCGGATCGCGATCCAGGGCGACGACGTTGGCGCCGGTGCCCAGAATGGCAGAAGTGTAGCCACCCGCACCGAAGGTGCCATCGAGAATGATCTTGCCGGGCAACGGCTCGAGCGCGGCGAGGACCTCATTGAGAAGAACCGGAATGTGGCGAACCGATCCGCCACCGGCATCAGTTGAATCTCCACCAGGATCCGCCGTCATTCCGTTCCCTCGTACCGTTAGGAACGCCTGCCCGCCAGCCGACGCCCTCCTCGTGCCTGCATCTGAGCAGCCTGAAATGCCTGCGGCTGCCACAGCTGAAAATGATCCGCCCGACCGACGAAGGTCACCTCGTCCGAGATACCGGTGAAGTCGCGAATGAAATCCGTGACCATCAGCCGGCCTTCCGCGTCGAGCTTCATGAAGATACCGCCCCCGTGGATGAGAAGCGACATCTCGTTCGCGTCCGGCGAAAACGGATCCTCCGCAGAAATCTGACGCTCGAACCTCTCCAGGAGATCCGGACCGCCGACACTGATCGCCGGAAACACAAAGTCCTGGAAGCAATAGAGCTCCTGAACGTTGCGCTGCGCCAGCACGGATCGAAACGCCGCCGGCACGGAAACCCTGCCCTTGGAATCGATTCTGTTGGTCGCATTTGAAAGGAAGCGGCTCATGACACGAAACATCCGTTCCCGAAAGAGCCCGGACTGAACTCAAAAGCCCGGAACCTCGAAATTCAGGCACAGCTTCGCGAGCCGAATGGGCGAAATCCCATCCGGCGCTTCCGGAGCGGAAGACACCTTGGCTTTGCGATTGTTGGGCACCTACTTGCCCTTGCGCAGTGCATGAATGGGATAACATGGGACCATATGGGCGTCAATGGGAAACGCCCGTCTCACGATGAGCGAAGTATCCGAAATTTATAAGCTGTTAAGTTTAACAAAGGGTTAGGATCGAGCTTGCGGACACCGGACAGCCCAACCGCCGAAGCGCCCTCAAAGGCCACATATGGTTCAAATTGGCACAGCAAAATATGCGCTTTTAAACAGAGGCTTAATGCATCCTCTTCAAGAGTGGGAGCACCCGTCTCGAGCGCTCGCACGAAGAGGTATGCAGCCGCTATCTCCTTTGAAGTAATAGGCCGAGCCATTCGGCTGCTGCCACGTGCAAAATAATGAACGGCGGGAGAATTGAATTAGTTCACTGCTGCCGCATATTACTTGAAGCTAAATAAGTAACCGTGGAGTAACATTATGACAAACTTCACATTAAAGGGACTTCTTTACGGACGCTTTGAGCCGGAGAAGCGTATTCCGCTGTCGCAGTCGGGAATGACGACTGACATCCAATGCGATTCTTGCGGCAAGATATTCAAGCGCTGGTCCATTCTCGCCCGCAGCAGCACAACCTGCGAGGAATGTCTGGCGAAGGCGCCGACCGCCCACTAGCAATCGACGGCAATCACAAAGACATGCTTCCGCAAGGGTAGTTCGCCAGCTGGCCTGTAAGCCGGGTTCTGTATGGCCCCGGCCGAAGCCGGAACGTGGCAGCCATTCCTCTGGGACAGCGTTCGCACGCTGCCTCACGCAACCCACCCGGATGACTGACCTGGAAACCGGCCGGAAGGCTTTCGCCTCCCACGTCATCCCTATTCGGTCTTGCTCCCGGTGGGGTTTACCTTGCCATCGCCGTTACCGGAGATGCGGTGGGCTCTTACCCCACCCTTTCACCCTTACCTGCCGAGGCAGGCGGTTTGCTTTCTGTGGCACTTTCCCTGAGGTCGCCCTCGCCGGACGTTATCCGGCACCGTGTTTCCGTGGAGCCCGGACTTTCCTCACCCTACCGCCTTTCGGCATTGGTAAAGCGCGGCTGCCCGGCCAACTGGCAAGGCTCCCTTAGCGGAGACACGGAGCGAATGCCACCGAAATATTACCGGCTTCGCGACGACAAAGCTCTGTCTACTGACAAGACTCTAGGCCTAGCGGAAAACCGGTGTCAGTTCCCGGCCGAAGTCCTCTGCCCCGAGCCAGCCCTGCGTCATGACGACGGCCCCTAGCCGGCCGAGTTCGTCAGACGATTTCGCGGCAACGAAATTGCCACCCGCCAGGACAGCGATCCGCGGTGAATCCGTATAGCCGACATAAGGATACGCGGTCGTCGTGAAGGTTGACACACACGGCGCGGAGGTTGTTGGGCAGCCAGCCAAGGCCGGCATCAGCCGCAGTGCCGTTGAGACCAGATTGTCGCGCTCCAGTGGATCGCCGTCAGAGCGAAACCACGTTCCGATATCCCCGAGCGTCTCGAATGAGCGCGCCTCTAGATCGCCGCCGAGCTTCAGGTAGGTCCGACCATCGGGGTATCGCACGGGTGGCAGGATATAGACGTGGTCCTCATCCCGATCACCGAAGACAATCGTCGAAGGCATGTCGGAGAAAGTCGCCATCTCCCGTTCGCCAAGCTCAAAGAAGGCAACGGTGCGGGCGGCAATTCTGATGTCGATCGGAGCTGGCAGGAGATCGTTGAAATTACTGAAACCGCCAGCGGCAACCAGCACCCGCTCCGCGGTATAGCTCCTGCCACCAGCCTCAACTTCGACAGATGGGCCTCGGTCGCGAACCGAGGTAACAGTTGCATCTACGACCGTTACACCTGCCTGCTCGGCAAGCATGGTTTGTGCCCGAACCAAAGCGCGCGGGTTGATGTGCCCCGCCCGCCGCTCTTCGAAATAGCCGTGGTGGGACGGATCGAGGGAGAACTGAGGAAAGCGCTCACGCAACGCTGCCGGCGTAAGCGCTTCAACGTCAAGACCGAGGGTTTCGCTGACCTGCAGCGCCCGCCCGAGAAATCCCTCGCCCGGTCGCGCGGGCGGGCCGGTAAACAGACAACCCGCTTCCGAGAAAAAGGAGATACCGCTTTTCGCTTCCATCTCCCCGTAGCGATCGAGCGAACGTGCTGCGAGGGTCGCCCAGACCCTATTGTCATCGAAGGACCGCGTAATGCGAGCCTCGTCGTAGTGGCTGGCAAAGACGCCGTGATGGCTCTTGCGCTCGGCCGGCTCGCTGGGGCCGATAATCGCTACGCCCTCGATCATACCCGAAAGATGGCGGGCAGCAGCCGCGCCCATCATTCCGCGTCCGACGATGATCACCTTGAAATCAACTGCCATATGTCACCTCATTTTCCGAGGTCGGATAACACAGGCGCCACGTTGAATCATATTGTTAAGTGCCAGTTCGAAGCGATTCTCGAACAAGCACTTTCAAGCGATCAAAGCATCGCCAGGACCTTGCCGCAGTAAGCCTTGGAAACCGGGTTCATGCGGGTTGCGCCATGGCCGGCATTGTACTTCAGGATCGTACCGCAAGTTTCGCCACCGCCTAGCTGATGTGCTGCAGCCAGATACTTCATGCCGAACTTGATGTTCGTCTCAGGGTCGAACAAGCCCTTCGCAGGGCCCGAGTAGCCCATCATGCGTGCCGTCGCCGGCTTGATCTGCATGAGGCCGATTTCGCCCGCGCTGCCGCGTGCATTCGGATTGAAATTGCTCTCGACGCGCACGACCGCACGAGCAAGCTCGACGGGGACGTTGTACTGGTTGGCATACTTGACGATGATCGCGGAATATTTGTTGGCTGTGAAATCCGGCATTGCATAACCGCTGGTGCGGTCAACGGTCTTCAAGGGGATTGTCTGAGATCTTGCGCCCCATTCGCCCGCGAAGGCGCAGTTGATACCCATCAACAGCGCGCTGGCGCACACTGCAGCAGAAATGATCTTCTTCATTTAGTCTAATTACTCCGACACAAAGAATTTCCGGATTGCAGTTGAAATAACAATCCGGTCGTATGCAGCAGATATATATTAGATATTCTGCAGCAATTCTTTTTGTTTCAATTGACGGCCGCTCGAAACCCCAAACAACACAAGCGGCGCCGTTCGACGGTTGGCGTTAGACCATCGCAATGAGGAGATAATAGGGAAATGATGTGGCGACGCAGCAGACTCTCAAAATCCTGAGAATCCGCGCCACTCTAAAAGTACTACTTATGCGGAGTAACGCGGCAGTGACGCCAGCAAACGGTGCAGCGTGTCGATCGTCGAAAAATCCGCGATCCCGTCGATTCGAGCGGGCCGAAAATGGCGCTGGAAGGCCTCGATATCGCCAGCCATCTTGTCGGAGAATTGGCCTGTGATCTCAGTCGCATAACCGTAAAGCGAGAGCATCGACTGCAGGGCCTCGACCGGTTGGCCGCTGTCGCCGCGTTGGAAAAATCTTCCACCGGAGATCGCAGCTGGCTCGACCCAGTGCCCCACACCGGCCTTGTGGAGCTCTGACCAAGGAAATTTTTCTCCTGGGTCAACCTTCCGAATCGGTGCTACATCGGAGTGCCCGAGCACCCTTTCGGGGGCAATGGACCAACGTTGGCCGCAATCGCGACACAATTCGATCACCGCCTGAATTTGTTCTTGCGGATACTCGGGGAGCCCTCCGGGATGACCCGCATTGGCGATCTCGATCCCGATCGACAAAGAGTTGATATCGGTCTCACCCCGCCAGTAACTTTTGCCAGCGTGCCAGGCACGGCGCTCCTCGGGGACGAGCTGCAGAACCTCGCCATTTTCACCAACGAAGTAGTGGCTCGAGACCTGACTTTCGTCCCGACAGAGCCACTCCAAGGCTCCGTCAGGCGTCGGCATGCCTGTATAGTGAAGAAGGATCATGTCTGGCCTGCGCCCATCAGCACGTTCGCCGTGATTTGGCGATGGGCGAACGGTTGCCTTCCGGTAGTCGGCCTCGAACGAGGTCATGCCGCGCGGCGTTCCTTCTCGATTGCCTCGTAGGCTGCATTCAGCGCAGCCATGCGCTCATTGGCAATCGCATGGAACTCGGCCGGCACGCCCCGCGAAATCAGGCGATCAGGATGATGTTCGCTGACAAGTCCATGATAGCGGCGACGGATCGTCGTGAAGTCGTCGGAGGGCGAAACGCCGAGCACCTTGTAGGGATCGCGGCCCATGGAAACATGCCGCGCTGCAATTCGTTCGAAATGATCTTCATTCATATGGAAGATCTCGCTCACGTGCCGCAGGAACGCCAATTCCTTCTCATGGATGAGACCATCCGCTTTGGCGATATGGAAAAGACCGTCCAGCACCTCTTCCAGCACCGGGCAATTGGCTGCGCATGTCACGCACAAGGATGACAGGCGCTCCGCATAGGCTTCATAGCCGGCGACGTCCTGACGCGCCAGATTGTAGAGGCGTGCGACATTCTTCGCCTGCTCCGGCGGGAACTCAAATATCTCGCGAAAGGCATCCACCTCCCGCTCGCTCACGATTCCATCGGCCTTGGCCATTTTTGCCGACAGAGCGATGATGGCGACCGAGAAGGCCACCTTGCGGCGCGTCTCGGGATCCCCTTCGAAGACTGTCCGGATAGCCTCGACCACCGCCGAAAGGACGTTGCCCGCGGTGTTGCCAATGGCATTCAGCAGTTTTTCCCAGAAGGACATAAAAGTCTCTCGCAGCGCAAATAGGTTAGACACCTTGACCAAATAAAGCCTGCGTTTGCAAGGCGGCGATTGGTCGTAGGAGCGAATACAGCTTTCACATTTCGGTAATTGTCGCCCCGATGCTGAAGCATACGCCGCATTCGCATTGCCTCATATGACACCAAAGGATAGGCTGCGGTGACGGCGGCACGGCGCCCGGCGCACCGCTGCTCCGCGCGCGCTCGGAGATTTCCACAATCGATCTCAACGGCTATCCGAAGCTTGAAACGATTATATCGTCGTCCAGCCTATCTTCGCCGTTTTGGTGCAGGATTTTCACAATAACTACACTTTACATGCCCCTTTCCCTGTCGCATCCATGCGTTAGGTAAGCAGCACGCAGGTGCTCTGATAAGAGGCACGATGGAGGGATCATGGCCAAACAGAAAGTCGCAATGCTCACGGCTGGAGGCCTGGCGCCCTGTCTGTCGTCGGCGGTTGGCGGGCTGATCGAACGCTATAGCGACGTCGCGCCCGACATCGAACTCGTCGCCTATCGCTCCGGCTATCAGGGCGTGCTTCTCGGCGACAGCATCAAGATCAACGCAGACATGCGCCAGAAGGCGCCGCTTCTGCATCGCTACGGCGGTTCGCCGATCGGCAATAGCCGCGTCAAGCTCACCAACGCAGCCGATTGCGTGAAGCGCGGCCTGGTCAAGGAAGGCGAAAATCCGCTGCGCGTTGCCGCCGAGCGCCTCGCCAACGATGGCGTAACCATCCTTCACACCATCGGTGGCGACGACACAAACACCACCGCCGCCGATCTCGCGGCATATCTAGCTGCGAACGGCTACAATCTGACGGTCGTCGGACTTCCGAAGACGGTTGACAACGACGTCGTTCCTATCCGCCAGTCACTCGGCGCGTGGACGGCGGCCGAGGTCGGAGCGCATTTCTTCGACAACGTCAGCAACGAGCAGACGGCAGCACCGCGCACCTTGATCATCCATGAAGTCATGGGGCGCCACTGCGGATGGCTGACGGCCGCGACGGCGCGTGCCTATCTGCAACGGACGAAGAACTACGAGTACGTTGGCGGCTTCATGACGAACGCCAAGATGAAGAGCATCGACGCGGTCTACCTGCCCGAAATGGCTTTCGACCTCGATGCGGAAGCGGCACGCCTGAAGGAAATCATCGACCGTACTGGCCATGCGACCGTGTTCGTCTCGGAAGGCGCCTGCCTCGATGCAATCGTCGCGGAACGCGAAGCCGCCGGCGAGACCGTCAAGCGCGACGCTTTCGGACACGTCAAGATCGACACGATCAATGTCGGCGGCTGGTTCCAGAAGCAGTTCGCTGGCCTCATCAACGCCGAACGCTCGCTCGTGCAGAAGTCCGGCTATTTTGCGCGTTCGGCTCCCGCTAACGGCGATGACCTTCGCCTGATTCAGAGCATGACCGACCTCGCCGTTGAAAGCGCCCTTAATAAGGTGTCCGGCGTGACTGGCCACGATGAAGCGCAAAACGGTAAGCTCCGAACGATCGAGTTCCCGCGCATCAAGGGCGGCAAGGCCTTCGACACCTCCACCAAGTGGTTCGGCGAAGTCATGGACACGATTGGCCAGAAATACCGGGCAGCATGATTGACTGAGGGTTGATATGGTGTCTTTGCTTTTGTCCTAGGGAATAGGAGGAGATTCCATGTCGCTCGAAGCCTGGTTCGCTTTTGCCGCTGCGTCTGCAATCATGCTGGCCATCCCTGGCCCGACGATTCTCCTCGTCGTTTCCTATGCGCTCGGGCACGGACGCAAGACGGCGCTTGCGACGGTAACCGGCGTGGCGCTCGGCGACTTCACCGCGATGACCGCATCATTGTTCGGATTGGGGGCCGTGCTCGCGGCCTCCGCAACCCTGTTCACGGTGCTGAAGTGGATCGGCGGCGCCTATCTGATCTGGCTCGGGATCAAGCTCTGGCGGGCGCCGGTGATTTCCGAACCGATGGCAGACAATGACAACCTGCCCGAAAAGAAATCCCTCAAGGTTTTCCTCCACGCCTATGTCGTCACGGCTCTCAACCCGAAGAGCATCGTCTTCTTCGTCGCATTCGTTCCGCAGTTCTTGAATCCGGCTCAGCCGTTCTTCGGCCAGATGCTCATCATGGAAGCCACCTTCCTGGTGCTCGCCACCATCAATGCCTCGACTTATGCGCTGGCAGCAAACGCGGCGCGCGGGCTCATCCGTAAGGCGAGCGTTCAACGCGCAGTCAACCGTACCGGCGGCACTCTGCTCATTGCCGCGGGCGCCGTAACGGCCGGCTATCGCCGCATCGCCGCGTAAATATTTTCGGCGGGTTGCAGCAAAGCAACGAATACGTTAATGGCGGAATCCGGGCTTAAGGTTTTTGGTAACTTCTAACGCTGCCGGGGCGGCGCGTTCACGAAAGTGAGAGTATGGTAGCGATCGGTTTTTCCGGCCTGAAACGCAGTCTCGTCGTTTCGACGATGCTCTGCGGCGTTGTTGCCGGATGCACGAGCGTCGAATACACCTCGCAGGCAGAATTGACCGCTCTCCAGACAGTTGTACCGACACCGAAGCCGGGCGAAGATGCCACACTTGCCGCCGTGCCTGCCGGCGAAGGCAGCACTGAAACGGCGATGGCCCCTGCCACGGACCCGACAGCGGCTGCTCTCGCGGCCCCAGCCATGCCGACCGCGGCGCCTTCACAACCAGGCGGTCAGATCGAGCCTACCGCCGCAACGGGTTATGCGCAGATTCCCCTTACTCCCGAGATGACGGCAATACAGTCCGTCATACCCATTCCGCGTCCTGGCACCCCCTCCCCGTCAACGCAGCTCGCCTTTGCCGCAACGCCCCAGGCCGGCAGCGGCGCCATCGCCGCCCTTTCCGCAATCGACACCACGCCGCACCCGATGATGGACTACGGCTTCGACACTTCGGGTCCATCCGACCCGCCTGCTGCCCCGCCGATGTTCAGCGACAGCGACGACGACGGCGCGCCGACCGTGGAAAAAAGCGCGATCACCAAGATCATCGACAAGTATTCGAAGATGTATGAGGTGCCCGCCTCGCTGCTTCACCGCGTCGTCCACCGCGAAAGCCGGTACAATGCCAAGGCTTACAACAAGCGTGGCTACTTCGGCCTGATGCAGATCAAGTACAACACGGCGAAGTCGATGGGCTACGAAGGCGAGCCCGCCGGTCTGTTCGACGCCGAGACCAACATCAAATACGCCGCCAAGTATCTGCGCGGCGCCTGGCTCGTGTCCGACAGCAGCGAAGACAATGCCGTCCGCCTTTACGCCCGTGGCTATTATTACGAGGCCAAGCGCAAAGGTATGGACGACGTCGCCCAGGGCAATTATTGACCATTATGGTCCAGCGTAGCGAGTAGCTCCTTCACCAGCATCTGCGGCTTGTAGCGAAGCCAGCTTGGCGTTAACCCAAGTCTGACGACGACGAGTTTCGCCGACGGCACGATCGCCACGCTCTGCCCGTCATGTCCTTCCATCCAGAATGTATCGTCGGGAAGACCGGCTAATGCACTGCTATCGCCACCCGGCGCGGCAAGCCAGGCTTGCGCCTGCGTATATTTGCCGCCTGAGGATGCCGTCGGCGTCCTCATCGCCGTCATGAAGCGTTCCGGCAGCAGCCGCTCCCCATTCCAGACGCCGTCCTGAAGAAGGAACTGCCCGAAACGGGCCCAGTCCCGTGCTGTCGCATAAAGATACGAACTGCCGGCGAATGTACCACGCGCGTCCACCTCCAGAACCGCGCTCGACATGCCGATCGGATCGAACAGGGCCATCTTCGGATAGGCAAGCGCTGTCTGCATGTTGCCGATCCGATCCATCCATATCTTCGATATCAAGACCGATGTGCCGCTTGAATAATTGAAGCGCTCGCCGGGGCTTGCCTCCAATGGCAGGCTCGCTGGCAGCGCCGTCATATCCGGATCGAGATAGAGCATCCGCGTAACGTCGGCGACCGTGCCATAGTTCTCGTTGAAGGCCAGGCCGCTCTCCATGCCCATGAGGTCGCTGAGCTTGATTGCCGAGTGATCGCCACCCTGCCACTGGGGCAGAAGCGCTGCGTCGTCAAATGCTATTTTCTTGTCGAGCATCAACCGCCCGACGATCGCGGCATTGACCGTCTTCGTCATGGACCAGCCTGTCAGCGGCGTCGTTGGACCGAAGCCGTCGCCGTAGCGCTCGGCGATGATGCGGCCGTTGTGAACGACGACGACCGCACGCATCGCAGGACCGGTCAAATCCTTGTCCGAAAGCAGGGTATCGACACGATTGTCATTGGCACCGGAGACGGCGTTGCCCTCCGGCCATATCGCCGGATTTTGCAATTCCTGAGCCGCCGGGCGATCGGGCACCGCGCGCGCTGCAGCCTCGAAGTCGCCGTCCGGCACACTGCTGCAGCCGAGCGCGCCGCGATAGATTGCATAACTGGGCGCGAAAAGTCCGAGGATCCGGGCAGTGACCCGCTTCTCCTGACTGTCGACGGCCACACGTACGAGCCGCAGCAACGGATTTCCCGGCGCCTGCACATCCTCATAGAGCACTTGTTCAGGATCCCGTCCCGCGAGAAAGACGTTCGAGCAAACGATCTTGGCAGCGTAGCCATCCCCCACGCGCAGCAATTCCGGCGGGCTGACATAGAGCCAAGCCGCGCCCATGGCGACAATCACGACCAGCAGAAGAGCAAGTGACTTTACGACACGCAGCACAAATCGCATGGGTGGTCCTCCCTGCCCGCAAGAGAAGCAAAAAAGCCCTCGCCACGAAAGCCCCCTACCCTGGAACACTTCCTATTTGCTCCCGCGCAATAGACCGCCCACAGCCCGCGTCATCAAACTGTAGTGACGGCGCGCTAAACGCCCTGAACGCTAAAAGGGTGAAAGACTCATATGACGGAATTTGCACCGGATGCCGGCTTCCGCAAGAACCGGAAACTCAAGGCAGCGCTTCTCCGCCACAACGCCTTCTCCAAGGCAGGCTTCTCGGAACGGCTCTTCGGCCTGTTGTTTTCCGGCTTGGTTTATCCGCAAATCTGGGAAGATCCCGATCTCGATATGCTTGCGATGGAGCTTCAGCCCCATCATCGCATCGTGACGATCGGCTCCGGCGGCTGCAACATGCTTGCCTATCTTTCCAAAGGTCCGGCATCGATCGATGTCGTCGACCTCAATCCGCATCATATCGCCCTCAATCGCTTGAAGTTAGCCGCGTTCCGTCACCTTCCCGGCCACGCCGACCTCGTTCGCTTTCTCGCCAAGCCGCGTGAAACATCGAACAGCCACGCGTTCGACCAGTTCCTTGCGGCAAACCTCGACGATGCGACCCGGAACTATTGGAATAGCCGCAAGTTCGGTCGCCGGCGCGTCACCGTCTTTGACCGCAATATCTACGAAACCGGTCTGCTCGGACGGTTTATCGGCGCCGCCCATCTTCTCGCCCGCCTGCACGGCGTCGACCTCACGGAGATGACAAAGGCCCGTTCGCTGCGCGAGCAGCGCCAGTTCTTCGATGAGAGGATCGCACCTCTGTTCGACAAGCCGGTCGTGCGCTGGATTACCGGACGAAAGAGCTCGCTGTTCGGCCTTGGCATCCCGCCGCAGCAGTACGACGAACTGGCAAGCCTCGCGGCAGATCAGTCGATCGCCCCGGTTCTGCGGCATCGGCTTGAGAAGCTTGCCTGCCACTTCCCGATGCGGGAGAACTACTTTGCCTGGCAGGCCTTCGGGCGCCGCTACGCCCCCGAAGGCGAAGGCCCGCTTCCGACCTACCTCGAGCCTGTAAACTACGAGGTGATCCGAGCGAATGTCGATCGCGTCAACGTCCATCACGCCAGCTTCACCGAGCTTCTCTCTGGCGAGCCCGCTGCCTCGCGCGATCGCTATATCCTCCTCGATGCGCAGGACTGGATGACAGATGAGCAGCTCAATGATCTCTGGGCAGAAATCAGCCGCACCGCCCGTGAAGGCGCCCGCGTTATTTTCCGCACGGCAGCCGAAAAGAGCATCATCGAAGGACGCCTGTCGCCAGCGATCCGCAATCAGTGGACCTACATGGAGGAACGTTCGCTCGAGCTGACGGCGCTCGATCGCTCGGCAATCTATGGCGGCTTCCATATTTACAGGAAGACGGCGTGAGCGGGGTCGACACGAACCCGGTGGCCAAAGACGACGGCCATGCCGCCCTGATGGACGGCATGTACCGCTACCAGCGCCATATCTATGACTTGACGCGCAAATATTACTTGCTTGGCCGTGATCAGACGATCCGCAATCTGAATGTACCGGCCGGCGGCACGCTGCTGGAAGTCGGTTGCGGCACCGGTCGGAACATGGCGCTGGCCCATAAGTATTATCCGCAAGCTCGGCTCTACGGCCTCGACATCTCACAGGAGATGCTGATCTCCGCGCGCAAGACATTCGAGAGCAAGGCCACGATCCCGGACTTCCGCGTCGCCGACGCGACGGCATTCACGCCTCGCGAATTTGGCGTCAGCGGATTCGACCGGATCCTGATCTCTTATGCGCTTTCTATGATCCCCGACTGGGAGTGCGCCGTCGACTCAGCCCTTGCCGCTCTTGCCGCCGGCGGCGAGTTGCACATAGTCGATTTTGGCCAGCAGGAGCGACTGCCGGGCTGGTTCGCGCACTTTCTCAGGGCATGGCTGCGAAAATTTCACGTCTCGCCGCGCGCCGATTTGCGACAGGTTCTCGAGTCTCAAGCCTCTGAAAATCAAGCACGACTAATATTCGAAACCATTGGCGGCGGGTATGCCTGGCGGGCTGTCATTGTGACCAAACCTTGACATTTCGCTTGAAACTAACCGAATTTTTACGTTGATATGGGAAATAGAGGGGACATTCCTCGCTGGACACGTCTTTCACGAAGGTCGAGCTGTGGGGCAAAAAATCCATTCGTTTCGCGACGGAACACCTATGCGCCGGCTTCTGTTTTGCGTTTTGCCGTTGGCTGTCATGCTCGCCGGATGCACGTCATCGGGCTATGACTATCTCGAAACGGCGTCCGTAAAGCCGAAAACGCGCTTCAAGGACACCGACCCCCAGGACTTCGGAGCAAAGCATCCGGAGCAGCAGCCGATCCACGGCATCGACGTTTCCAAGTGGCAGGGCAATATCGACTGGCAGACGGTCAAGGGCTCTGGCGTTGCCTTTGCATTCATCAAGGCGACTGAAGGCAAGGACCGCATCGATCCGCGCTTCAACGAGTACTGGCAGCGCGCCCGCGCCGTCGGCATTCCTCACGCGCCCTATCATTTCTACTATTTCTGCTCGACGCCGGACGAACAGGCTGACTGGTTCATCCGTAACGTGCCAAAGGAATCGATGCGCTTGCCGCCGGTCCTCGACGCTGAATGGAATGCGGAATCGAAGACTTGCCGCCTTCGCCCGGATCCGGCGACGGTTCGCGCCCAGCTTCAGCGCTTCATGGATCGCCTCGAGGCCTACTATGGCAAGCGGCCGATCATCTATACTTCGGTCGACTTCCACCGCGACAATCTCGTCGGCTATTTCCAGGATTATCACTTCTGGGTTCGCTCCACCGCCAAGCATCCCGAGGTCACCTATGCCGACCGCCGTTGGGCCTTCTGGCAGTACACGTCGACGGGCGTCATCCCCGGCATCAAGGGACCGACGGACATCAATGTTTTCGCCGGATCGACGCAGAACTGGCACAACTGGGTGGCGGCGGTATCGAAGGACACAAATTCTTAGCAACGTCCGTCAGTCTTTCTTGCTTCCGTCACAATCATTTGGGAAATCGACTGAAATTCCATTTGATGACGAGGATCGAAACTATGTACCGCTCGCCCGCAAGCCGCACGGCACTTGCACTCCTTTTTGCCGCTGGTCTCGCCACCGGCGCCGCCGCAGAGACGCCGGCATCGAGTGCACCGGCTTCGCAGGCAGCAGCCCCGGCATGTGACGGCGACCTCTCCGACTTCCTCGCCGGCGTGAAGGCCGACGCAATTGCCGCCGGTGCATCGGCCGAGGCCGCAGACAAGGCGCTGGAAGGCGCGCAGATCGACCAGAAGGTCTTGAGCCGCGACCGCGCTCAAGGCGTGTTCAAGCAGACCTTCCTGGAGTTCTCGCAGCGCACGGTCAGCCAGGCTCGCCTCGATATCGGCCGCCAGAAGATGAAGCAATATGCGGATGTCTTCGCCCGCGCCGAGCAAGAGTTTGGGGTGCCCGCTGGCGTCATCACCGCCTTCTGGGCCATGGAAACGGATTTCGGCGCCGTGCAGGGCGACTTCAACACCCGCAACGCCCTCGTGACCCTCGCCCATGATTGCCGGCGGCCAGAGTTGTTCCGCCCGCAGCTGATTGCCCTCATCGAAATGGTTCAGCATGGTGACCTCGACCCGGCAACCAACACCGGCGCCTGGGCGGGAGAGATCGGTCAGGTCCAGATGCTGCCGCGCGATATCGTTGCCTATGGCATGGACGGCGACGGCGATGGCCACGTGCGCCTCAAGCAGAGCGCTCCTGATGCGATTCTGACGGCAGCAAAGTTCATCCAGCATCTCGGCTTCCAGAAGGGCCAGCCGTGGATCCAGGAAGTCACCCTTCCCGAAGGCCTGCCCTGGGAGAAGTCGGGCATCGGCGGTCCCCTGACGGCCGGCGAATGGTTTGCCCTCGGCGTCAAGCCGCGAGATGGGAACACCAACTTCGGTAACCTGCACGCCGACTTGATCCTGCCGCAAGGCCGCCTCGGACCGACCTTCATCGCCTACCCGAATTTCCAGATCTATCTCGAATGGAACAAGTCGTTCATCTACACGACGTCGGCAGCCTACTTCGCGACCCGTCTTGCTGGTGCGGAGACCTACCTCAAGGGCACGCCGGAGCAGGGTCTTTCCAACGACCAGATGAAGGAACTGCAGACCAAGCTCGGAACCCTCGGCCACGACGTCGGCAAGGTCGACGGCATCCTGGGTTCGGGCACGCGCGTAGCCATCCAGAAGGAGCAGCAGCGTCTCGGCATGCCGGCCGACGGCTGGGCAACACCGACACTTCTGAATTCCCTGTGATTACTGATTCAGCACGCTTAAAGCCGGGTCTCAGACCCGGCTTTTTCATTTGTTCCATGGTTTCAGAGACTTCGCCTAGCCTTCATCTTGCCGCATGTGTGAAGGCGGGATCGCTGACTTTAACGCCAAGTTAAAATCTGTGAATATTTTTCCGTCGCAATTTTACCAGTGATTTCATCACGTTGCCCGCAAGCCAGCATTGTCGATGTGACATTTTCGCCGCAGTGCAGTATAAAATCTGCTTTCCAAGCGACACATTCGCGACATATTATCGCGGCGTTAACGCAAGGAGACAGACATGGGACTTACACAATCCTTGAATGTCCTTTTGGTCAGCGCGGCGTTTGCATTCGTATTGACAATGCTTTTCATCTAAACGTCGTGCCGATTGAACAGTGCCGAGACTCCTGAGTAGCGAAACAGTTCAATGAATCGGAAAAGCGCATCCCACGGAGATGCGCTTTTCTTTTTGTCCTCTAATCTGGGCCAGCCTACGCGGCAGCGCCGGCCTTTCTGGCCCCTTCCCGGGTAAAGCCGAGATTGGTCAGCACTGCCGACACGAGAGGCGAGCGATTCATCGTATACAGATGGAAATCGGTGAGCCCGCGACGAGCGAGGTCTTCGATCTGCTCGGCCGCAACCTCGGCGGCAACCTTTGCTCTCTCTTCCGGCTTGTCGTCGAAGCCCGCAAAGCGCTCATCCAGAAACGCCGGTATCACGGTGCCGCAAGCGCCGGCAAACCGCTTCAGCTGCGTCAGGTTTTGGATTGGCATGATACCCGGCACAATAGGAATATTGACGCCGGCAGCCCGCACCTTTTCCAGATAGCGCTCGAAATTGTCGTTGTCGAAGAAGAACTGCGTCAGCGCGCGGGTCGCGCCGTTGTCCGCCTTTTGCTTCAGCATATCGATGTCGGCGGCGGTATCACGGCTCTCCGGATGCTTTTCGGGGTAGGCCGAGACCGAAATCTCGAAGTCGCCGATTTCACGCAGTCCGGCAACCAGCGCTGCTGCATTCGCATAGCCGCCGGGATGCGGCTGGTAGGGTGCGCCGACGCCGCCAGGGGCATCGCCTCGAAGCGCAACGAAGTGCTTGACGCCAACCTTGCGGAAGCTGTCGATCACGCTGTGCGTTTCGTCCTTCGTCGCGCCGACGCAGGTGAGATGCGACGCCGTGGCAAGCGGGGTTTCGGCGAGGAAGCGCGACACGGTCGCCAACGTTGGTGCCTTGGTAGTCCCACCGGCGCCATAGGTCACCGACACAAAGTCCGGGTTCCAGTCCTGCAGCTCGTTGACCGCGTTCCACAGCTGTCCTTCCATCTCTTCCGACTTCGGCGGAAAGAACTCGAAGGAAATGCCGATCTTGCGGCGCGCGTCGCTGTTCAAAGCCATTTCATTATCTCCCGGCAAGTATGGGTTCGGCGCCTTCACTCACGGCTGAGGCCATGAGGCGCCGAGGGTCGCGCGCAAGCCAAACAGTGACGGTGAGCCCCTGCCCGCTTTGATGACCCGGGTGAAGATCGACGACCTGCTCGACATCCAGCCCGGCCTTGCGCAGCCAGTCGGACATCGACTGATGCGAGAAGCCGAGGCGAACATGCGCGTGCTCGTCGCGAAGGTATTCCAGCCCGTGTGGGGCAAGATCGATGATAAGCAGCCGTCCGCCTGGCCGCAGCATGCGCGCGGCCTCGCCGATTGCGATCTCCGGCTGATCGAAGAAATGCAGCACCTGATGGATCGTCACCACGTCGAAATCCTGCGCCTCGAACGGCAGATTCAGGATATCGGCGTGACGAACGGATGCCTTGGTGATCCCTGACTTGTCGAGGTTGGCGCGCGCCACGCTCAGCATGTCGCGGCTGGCGTCCACGCCGATCGCCCGGCGATAGAGGCCAGATAGAAGCTCGAGGATGCGTCCTGTCCCGGTGCCCAGATCGAGAAGCGAGTCGATCGGCTGGCTGCCGAGCAACCGTATGACGGCGGCATCGACCTCTTCATCGGCGGCGTGCAGGCGGCGAAGCTCGTCCCATTCCGCCGCGTTGCGGCTGAAATAGGCCTGTGCGCGCTCGGCCCGCTGACGCTTGACCGTCGCCAGCCGTTCGCTGTCGCGAAGGACGACGGGGTCGTTCTCGGAGGCATGCGCCAGCAGGCTGCGCACGAAAGCGGCCGCTTTGCCATCCTGCCGAAGGCGGAAATAGGCCCAGGCGCCTTCCTGGTAGCGGTCGATCAGATCCGCTTCGCCCAGCAGCTTGAGGTGACGAGAAATACGCGGTTGGGACTGGCCAAGGATTTCCGTAAGATCGGTCACGGTCAGGTCGCCCGCCGCCAGCAGAGCCAGAAGACGCAGACGCGTCGGCTCGCCGGCCGCCCTGAGGACGTCCACCAAAGCATCCAATCCAAGTCTGATAGGCTCACCCATACCCGATCCAATCAACATATAAAGATATCTTTATGTGATTTGAATAGGTGTGGCAAGCTGGAATTCCATCCATTCACGAAATTAGCTGCTCGGATCACGACATAGGTGCGCGCAAAAAAAGCCCCGGCGAACCGGGGCTTTCATAGAGCTGGAGTCGCTCTTTGGCGATCAGCGCGTCAGGCGCTTATAGGTCACGCGGTGCGGATTGATCGAGTCGACGCCGAGACGGCGCATCTTGTCCTTCTCGTAGTCCTCGAAGTTGCCCTCGAACCATTCGACATGGCTGTCGCCTTCAAAGGCGAGGATATGCGTCGCCAGGCGGTCGAGGAACATGCGATCGTGGCTGATGATGACAGCGCAGCCGGCGAAGCTTTCGAGAGCGTCCTCGAGGGCTGCGAGCGTTTCGGTATCGAGGTCGTTGGTCGGTTCGTCGAGGAGGATGACGTTGCCACCCGCCTTCAACATCTTGGCCAGATGGACACGGTTGCGCTGACCGCCGGAAAGCGTGCCGACCTTCTGCTGCTGGTCGCCGCCCTTGAAGTTGAAAGCCCCGCAATAGGCGCGCGAGTTCACTTCGTGCTTGCCGAGCTTGATGATGTCGTTACCGCCGGAGATTTCTTCCCAGACGGTCTTGTTGCCGTCGAGCGCATCGCGGCTCTGGTCGACATAGCCGAGATCGACAGTCTCGCCGATCCGGATGTCGCCGCTATCGGGCTTCTCTTGGCCGGTGATCATGCGGAACAACGTCGTCTTGCCGGCGCCGTTCGGACCGATGACACCGACAATGCCGCCGGGCGGCAGCTTGAAGGTGAGGTTTTCGATGAGCATCGTATCGCCATAGCCCTTGGTGAGGTTCTCGGCTTCGATGACCACCTGGCCAAGACGCTCGCCAACCGGGATGACGATCTGCGCATCGCCGGGGCGACGGGCCTCTGCCGCCGCGACCAACTCGTCATAGGCACGGATACGCGCCTTGGACTTTGCCTGGCGGGCCTTCGGGCTGGCGGCCATCCATTCCTGCTCGCGGCTGATCGCCTTCTGGCGGGAGGCCTCTTCGCGGCCCTCCTGCTGCATGCGCTTGGCCTTCGATTGAAGATAGGCGGAGTAGTTGCCCTCGTAGGGGATACCGCGACCACGGTCGAGTTCGAGGATCCAGCCCGTGACGTTGTCGAGGAAGTAGCGATCGTGGGTGATCATCAGGACCGAGCCGGGGTACTGGCGCAAATGTTTTTCAAGCCAGGCAATCGTCTCGGCGTCGAGGTGGTTGGTCGGTTCGTCGAGCAGCAGCAGGTCGGGCTGCGCCAACAAAAGGCGGCAGAGCGCTACACGGCGCTTTTCGCCGCCGGAGAGCTTCTCGACCGAAGAGTCGCCTGGCGGGCAGCGCAGCGCGTCCATGGCCATTTCGACCTGGCTTTCGAGGTCCCAGAGGTTCTGGCTGTCGATGATGTCCTGGAGCTTCGCCCCCTCTTCCGCCGTCTCGTCGGAATAGTTCATCATCAGCTCGTTGTAGCGATCGAGGATCGCCTTCTTTGGAGCAACCCCCTCCATGACGTTCTCAAGGACCGTCTTGGAAGCATCGAGCTGCGGTTCCTGTGCGAGATAGCCAAGCGTCGCACCCTCGGCGAGCCACGCCTCGCCGGTGAATTCCTTGTCGAGACCAGCCATGATGCGCAGAACGGTCGACTTGCCGGCGCCGTTCGGACCCAGGATACCGATCTTGGCGTCCGGGTAGAAAGAAAGGTGGATATTCTCCAGCACCTTCTTGTTGCCGTACGCCTTGTTGAGGCCGGCCATATGATAGATGAACTGACGTGCCATTGATTGTTCGCTCCGCGGCGGGATTTAAGTTTGCCGCTATGTAGGCGAATTGGGCTCAAGGAGCAACGCGCGAAGGCTAAAAACCAGAGGCTTTTGTGGCCTTGCGGACATTTTGTAGAGGGACGGCGTCACTACCAAAGCTTCGCGTGATCTATGCGAAAGAGTTGGAAATCGCTCGGCTTCGCATAGGGAACCCTCTCGAGACCCGGCCAACTTTTCCCAGCCGCCAAGGCCGCATAGAGCGGAGCCTGCCGTAGATCGGCCGCCAGCGGAAATCGGCATACAGCCACATAGTCGAAGGGCTCCAACGCCGCGCGGCGGACCGCCGCGTCAGACGAGGTGAAGGCCTCGAACATGCGTCTCATACCGGGCGACGCACGGTGGAATGGCACTGCGCCGACAGAAAATCCTGCAGGACGTGCGAATAACACGCGCAACGCGATGCCCTGAGGAAGCGCAATTCGTCCCGCGGCGACCGAATTCAGAACACCGAAATCCTCGCCGTCGCAGTCGCTGGCCGTCATGTAATCGACCGCATCGAATACGTGCATCGGCGGTCGGATGACAAGGCAAAGAACCGCTGGTGCAAGAACGGATGCAAGGGCAAATCCGACAGCCACTCGCACTCCTCGCGTTGGCGATCGGGCATTTAGATAATAGGCAATCGCCGCTGGCAGAAACGGCGGTATGAGCGCAATCGGAAAGCGGATGTTCCGCAAGACGTCAAACGTCAGAAGCAGGGAGGCGAGACCCACGGCGAATGCAACCCCCACGCCGAATTTTTGCTGTCGTATCTGCGCGGCGACGTAAGGTGCAGCCAGAAGGGCACCGCAAGTGGAAAGCGCCAACAGCGCAACGGTGGAGTATTGCGCACTCTCGTAAAGGTAGAGGAAGCTGTTCTCCTGCCAAATGCGAGAGAACCAAAACGCGCGCGATACCGGATCGATCATCTGATAGGGGCCGCCGAGACAGCGTGGAAAATACCACGCAGCCAGGCCAAGGATGAATGCGCTTGACAGGCCCAGCCATAGGATTTTTGCGAAGATCGATGAGCGATCCGGCACCACCCAAACCACGCAGGACAGGGTGGCGGACATTCCGATCAACAAAAACAGATAGGGTGCGGAAAAGGCATCGCATTGCGTCGAAACGATGCCGTCCGGGCCAATGAAGGCAAGCGCGGCAGCAACGGCGACGGCACTCATTGCGGGACCGCTGGCAATAATCATCGCCCGCGCTTCCCTGACGCCGGCAATGTAGCAGAGGACCAGCCCGGCGTAGGCAACAACGACCAGCGGCAGGCATTCCAGTCCGATGACGACGGAGAGCGCCGCAGCGCCCCCCACGAGCGCGCCGCCCAACCGATCCCAGCGAACAAGACCGGACACCATAAGCATCATCGCGACCAGTTGGCCATCGTGGTGGTCAATGCGGCCCGGCGAGAATTCGAACACGGCAACCGCCATGAGAATTGTCATCAGCATCAACATCAGCAACGACGACAAGCGCGACGTCGGCTGATCGGCCATCAACCGTTTCACGGTGGACGCAACCGGCAGGCAGAAAAGGGCGAGCATCAACGGCGGCCAGATGCGGAAAGAGAAGGAGATAGCCTGATCGATGGGCATGAACGGCCGCAGCAACGTCGCTATTGCCGCGTAAGGTAGATCGATCAATCTCGACCAGGGCGAAACGTAAGCTTCGGGCATTGAAATGAACGGCAGCGTAAGATCGAACCACCGACCATCCGGCGACATCAGATACCGGATCTGCAACTCACGCATCTGGTCATCGAGATCACCGAGGAACAGCACCCCGTCGGCGAGATCGAACAGAACAATGGCAAGCCCTGTGATGTAGACTGTGAGAAAGGTGCGCAGAAATGGCCTGCTGTCAGGCAAGACCTTCAGGTCGGCTCGCGATAGAACTGCATCCATTCCGCACTCGCCCCAGCAAACAGCGGCCAGACATTAGTCCAATCCGATTAATATTCGGCTACATGAGCAAAAACACTAAAACCCAGCAGCGTCCACGACGCCCTGATCGCAGCCGAACGAGGTTCGCCCTGCCCCTTGAATGAGCTCGCGCAGGCTCGCTCCGCCATTCGAGGTGGCGTCCTCCGATAGGCCGATCGTGAGCTCGTCAATGACGCGGCCTCCGCCGCCGGCGCGCCGACAACTCATCTTGACCCGATCGCCGGCGCCCGGACCGAAGCTCTTGTCGAACGCAGCCTTGATCGCCGCCGCTGTCAGCGACTTGCCGACGTTGGCCGCGAAGAGATCGCGGACTGTCGAGGCATTCAGCTCATCGATGAGGCGAACCGACGTCGCAAAATAGTCGTCGGCACTCATCTTTGTGCAAGTACCGTGTTTGATCCACTCATGGCGCTCCAACCCGGATTGCGTTCCGGGCATCGCCTTCTCAAGCGCGGCTTTGGTCTCCGCCGAAAGCTCTACCTCAGGCAGTTTCTTCCAGTTGCCTTCCTTGTCCGCGGTCCGCAGCGTGCCAGAGACGTCGCAATAGTCCTTGCGCATCGGCCAAAGCCCGTGCAGCGAGAAATTGGTCGCATCAAACCTGTCCTTGGTCTGACTGCTGCATTCCGGCTTGCGCTGGTTGGTTTCACAGAAGGCCGGTTGCCAGCTGGCTGCCAAAATGAAGCGCGTCCTTCCACCCACATCCTGGGCTCCGGCTACGCCAGCAGCCGTGATCGCAATCAGGAATAAAGCCGTGCGCAGAAATGGATTACTCATCTTCCTCCCTCCCAGGAACAATTCATGAACAAGAAATCATGGTGGGTCTGTTTTCACAACCCTCAATCCCTAGGGTGCTAAAATCCCGTCGCATAAATATTTAGACGTGTTGCATTTCACGATCGATCTGGTCTTCTCCCGTCAACGGGAGGATGTGGATGTTTGCAGATACGCAACGCCTTGAAACGGCGAACGCCTCGCTTGCCTTTCACCATCAAGCAGCGCAGTCCGAGGCACGCGGGATTATCGTTGTTTCCCATGGTTTGGCAGAACACTCCAAGCGCTACGCGCGTTTTGCCGCAGCGATGGCGGCCCGTGGTTATCATGTTTTTGCCTTCGATCACCGCGGACATGGCGAGACGACTGCGGCAGATGCTCCGATCGGACGCTTTGCCCGCCGCGATGGTGTCAGGCAGGTGATCGATGACGTCTCTGCCGTACGCGACCGCGCTGTGGCACAGTATCCCGGCCTGCCAGTCATCGTTTTCGGGCATTCGATGGGAGGTCTCATCGCGCTGAATGCTGCTGTGACCCATCCCGAGAAATATGACGCCGTCGCCGTATGGAACTCCAACTTCAACCCAGGCGTCGCAGGGCGGGCAGCACAAGCGATCCTGCTGGCCGAACGGGCCTTGAAGGGCTCCGATGTGCCAAGCGGCATTTTGCCGAAGCTCACCTTCGGCACGTGGGGAAAGTCCATTGCCAATCGTCGAACGGAGTTCGACTGGTTAAGCCGCGACCCTGTCGAGGTCGACAAGTATATCGCCGACCCGCTGTGCGGCTTCGATGCCTCCGTTTCCCTCTGGCTCGATATCTTCGAACTGACGTTTCGCGCGCCGCAAACGCCGCATCTGGACCGTCTGTCGAAGCAGACACCGATCCATCTTGTTGGTGGCGGGCAGGATCCGGCGACGGATGGCGGAAAAGCGGTGATCTGGCTTTCAAACCATTTGAAAGCGCATGGCTTCTCCCGTATCACGACACAGATATATCAGGACATGCGCCACGAAACGCTGAACGAAATTGGAGCGGACGCGGCCCTCGCTGCATTCGCCGACTGGTGCGACGAAGCGATCGCAAGATCCTGAACTGAAGGATTTCGCGATGAGCCATGGTATTTCTTCCCGTCCCGTTTCTGCTTCAGAGGTTTCGACCGGCATTCTGCTGATGTTCCTGTCGGTGCTCGTGTCTCCGATCATCGACATCTTCTCCAAGCTCGCGATCGCCACGATTCCCGCGGCGGAAATCACGGCCGCGCGGTTTGTGGTGCAAGCGCTATGCATGTTGCCGATCGTTGTCTGGCGCGGAAGCTGGAAGGGCTTCTCGTGGCGTGCCAACATCTTTCATGCCATCCGCGGCGCCATCATAACGATCTCCATGGTGTCCTTTGTCACGACGCTGAAGTACATGCCGGTTGCAGACGCCATCGCGATATTCTTTGTCGAGCCGATCATATTGACGATCCTGAGCAGCATCTTCCTCAAGGAAACGATCGGTTGGCGCCGCTATACGGCTTGCGGCGTCGGCTTCTTCGGCGCCATGCTGATCATTCAGCCAAGCTTCCAGGAGGTCGGCTACGTGGCGCTCCTCCCCGTCGTCAGCGCCTTCTGCATTGCCATCTTCGCCTTGATGACACGCGTCCTTTCGCACCGGGAAGACCCATGGGCGATGCAGTTTCAGATGGGCGTCTGGGGTTTGCTGTTCTGCGCCATTCTGCTCGCACTCGGCAACGGCACGGGTTCCGACGTCTTTGACTCGGTGATGCCGGATGGCCGTGGCTACCTCTACCTGCTCGGCGTCGGCGTCACGGCGGCCATTGCCGGCATCTTCGGTGTCTATGCCTACCGCGCCGCGCCCGCCTCGACGTTGGCGCCCCTTCAGTATTTCGAGATCGTGTCAGCAACCATCTTTGCCTGGCTGGTCTTCGGCGACTTCCCGGATGCGCTCAAGTGGCTCGGCATCTTCATCATCATCGCCTCGGGGCTGTACATTATATGGCGCGAGCGGCGCTTTGCATCGAAGCCCGTATCCGATACACCTCAATCGGCCCTGGCGCCCTGATCTGCTCGTGGGAGGAACATGACGGACAATCAGCCCCAAAAGCCGCCGCTGTCGGGCATCCGCGTCATCGAGCTCGCACGCGTGCTCGCGGGCCCATGGGCCGGCCAGATGCTGGCCGATCTCGGCGCCGATGTGATCAAGGTCGAAAACCCGGATGGAGGCGATGACACCCGGCACTGGGGCCCGCCCTTTGTCGAGGGTGCCGACGGAGAAAACCTTTCCGCTGCCTACTATCACTCTGCCAACCGCGGCAAGCGCTCGATCACTGCCGATCTGAAGCGCGAGGAAGACCAGGCACTGGTTCGCCGCCTCATCGCCACGGCCGATGTGGTCATCGAGAACTTCAAGCTCGGCGGGCTCGTGAAATACGGCCTCGACTACGAGAGCCTGAAGAAGATCAACCCGAAGCTTGTTTATTGCTCGATCACGGGTTTCGGCCAGAACGGTCCCTATGCCAGCTTGGCAGGCTATGACTATATCGTTCAGGGCATGTCCGGCTTCATGTCGATCACCGGCGAACCGGACGGACAGCCGATGAAAGCGGGCGTCGCGATCGCCGACATCTTTACCGGCATTTATGCGGTCGCAGCCATCGAGGCAGCGCTGATTCACGCACAGAAGACCGGCGAAGGGCAGCTGGTTGATATGGCGCTGCTCGATGTCCAGTCAGCCGTGCTGGCCAACCAGAACATGAACTACCTGGTCTCCGGCCGCGCCCCGACACGGCTTGGGAACGCGCATCCGAATATCTCGCCCTATGAAGTCGTCCCCGCCGCTGATGGCTATCTGATTCTCGCGGTCGGCAACGATGGCCAGTTCCGCCGCCTATGTGCGATCCTCGGCCTCGAGGGTACTGCTGACGATCCACGTTTTTCGACGAACAAGGCGCGCGTCGCGAACCGTGACGAGGTCCGCAGGCTCGTTTCCACCGAAACGTTGAAATGGCAGAAAGCCGACCTTCTGAAAGCGTGTGAGGCCAACGCCGTTCCGGCCGGTGCGATCAACACCATCGAAGAAATGTTTGCGGATCCACAAATTGAGGCGCGTGGATTGCGGGTAGATCTCGCCGACGCAAAGGGTACGGTCATTCCCGGCGTCAGGACGCCGGTCGTGCTGGCGCAGACGCCGTTGCGTTACGAGCGGCCGAGCCCGCGGCTGGGAGAACATCAGGAGGAGGTTCTGGCGGAACTCGCCGAACTGGAGGGGAAAAGACCATCATGAAAAAGACTGGCGGAGAACTGATCGTCGAGGCCTTGAAAGCAAATGGGGTGAAACGCCTCTCCTGCGTGCCCGGCGAGAGTTTCCTTGCCGTACTCGACGCGCTCTACGATAGCGACATCGACGTGATGGTTTGCCGCCAGGAAGGCGGCGCGGCCATGATGGCAGACGCATGGGGCAGGCTCACCGGCGAGCCCGGCATCTGCATGGTAACCCGCGGTCCGGGCGCCACGAATGCCACCGCGGGGCTGCATATCGCCAGACAGGATTCCGTTCCAATGATTCTGTTCATCGGGCAAGTCCAACGCGACGCGAGAGAACGCGAGGCCTTTCAGGAGGTCGAGTTCCGCCGTGCGTTGACTGAGTTCAGCAAGTGGGTGGGCGAGATCGACGACGCGGCACGCATTCCGGAATTCGTCACCCGCGCCTTTGCACTTGCAACATCCGGTCGCCCCGGCCCCGTCGTCTTGTCACTACCCGAAGACATGCTCCGAGACGAGGTGGAGGCGCCGCGCGCCAAGCGCTATTCGCGTGTCGAAGCTCATCCCGGCCGCCGCCAGATTGACGACTTTTACTTGCGGCTACTGAAGGCCGAGCGACCGATGGTTATCGTCGGCGGCACGCGTTGGGATGGGGATGCGGTTGCCGACCTGAAAACCTTCTCGGAACGCTTCGCGCTCCCTGTCGGCTGCTCGTTCCGTCGGCAGATGCTGTTCGACCATCTGCACCCGAACTACGCCGGGGACGTCGGCATCGGCATCAACCCCGTATTGGCGAAAGAGATCAAGGAGAGCGATCTGCTGATCCTGCTGGGCGGACGGATGTCGGAAATGCCCTCTTCCGGCTATACGCTGATCGACATCCCTTACCCGCAGCAATCACTCGTCCACGTTCATCCGGATCCGTCAGAGCTTGGCCGTGTCTACCGACCCGACCTCGCAATCAGCGCGAGCCCGAGCGACTTCGTTGCGGATCTTGCTGATCTTGAGGCACCCAGCGAACTCAGATGGGCGGAACGAACAGCACGGATGCATCAGACCTACATGGCATGGTCGACGCCACCACAAACCGGGCCCGGCCCGGTCCATATGGGACCGATCATGGAGTGGATCGAGGCAAACACGCGCCCAGACACGATCTTCACCAACGGTGCCGGCAACTATGCCACCTGGCTGCACCGCTTCCATCGCTTTCGTCAATTCAACACCCAAGCGGCGCCGGCGTCCGGCTCCATGGGTTACGGCCTGCCCGCCGCAGTCGCCGCCAAGCAGCTTTTCCCCGACCGCGAGGTCGTCTGTTTCGCCGGAGACGGCTGCTTCCTGATGCACGGCCAGGAATTTGCAACCGCCGTGCGCTATGACCTGCCTATCATCGCCATCGTCATCAACAACGGCATCTACGGCACCATCCGGATGCATCAGGAGCGCGAGTACCCAGGGCGCGTCAGCGGCACCGATCTGACCAACCCGGACTTTGCCGCCCTTGCACGCGCTTATGGTGGCCATGGGGAGACGGTCGAGACGACGGAAAGCTTCGCAGCCGCTTTCGAGCGTGCAAGGGCGAGCGGCAAACCCTCGATCATCGAGGTAAAGCTCGACCCGGAAGCCATTACGCCGACGCGCACGCTGTCCGAAATCGCCCAAACAAAAAGCCGGTGAGCGAAACTCACCGGCCTTACAAATCGCGGTGCCGTCGACTTAGTCGAGGGCGGCCGTAACTGTGAACTCGACCTTGTACTTCGGCGCAGCAAGCTTGGCTTCGCTGGTTGCGCGAGCCGGCGTGTTCGCCGGATCGACCCAGGCTTCCCAGGCAGCGTTCATTTCTGCGAAGTAGGACATGTCGGAAAGATAGATCAGCGTCTGCAGGATCTTCGACTTGTTCGAGCCGGCTGCAGCAAGCAGACGATCGACTTCGGCGAGCGCCGACTTGCACTGTTCCGTGACGCTTTCGCCTTCGCCCACCTGGCCAGCGAGGTAGACGGTGTTGCCGTGGATGACTGCGCCGCTCATGCGGGCGCCGACGTCGATGCGCTTGATTGTCATGATTGTCTCCTATTGACGAAATGAAAGACGCCGCTGGATTGAAGCGGCGTCGAACCTGGATCAGTGATCAGTACTATGCGCGGATGTGGTGCGTCTTCTGATAGATCGCGGTCGAACGCGCGCCGGAACGGCAATAGCCGAGCATCGGACGCGGAAACTCGTCCAAGGCATCGACCATGCCCGCAATAGCCTCCTCATTGACGCCCATAGGGCCGACCGGCACATGCGCGATATCGAGACCGAGTTCCTTGGCGCGCGCTGCTACCAGCGCAAAAGGCGTCTGGTCGGGGCTTTCATCGTCCGGACGATGGCAGACGATCGATTTGAAACCCAAAGCCTTGATCTGGTCGATATCCTCGACCGAAATCTGCCCGGAAACGGAGTACTCGTCGTCGATCTGGCGAATGTCCATCGCTAATCCTCCTGAAATCGTGGGGTGAATGACTACGCCGCCCCATGCGCAGCGTCAACCGCAGATCACTCAAACGAAGGCGAAGCTGAGCGCATAATCGCGGCTCTCGCCGGGCTTCAGCATGACGAATTCGCCCGCCGCTTCCAACTCGGAGCGTGATACCCATCGATGCGACACCGGCTCGATGCCGAGAACATCGACAGGCGTCTTCTGATTGCGCCAGACCTGCAGGTGCGGCAGCGTCTCGGCAAGAATTCGCACTCTGAGAACCCTGCCACCAGTGGCAGCAATCGGGCCAAGCCGCACCTCGGCGAAGCCGCCTTCCGTTGCCGGCGCCTCCACGCAGAAGATGCCGCCCGGTTCCTCGCCGAAATTCCAAGGGAAGCCACCGCCATCGAGCATCTGGCCTTCGAGTCGGGTGCCCGCGTCGAACCACTTCCCACTGATGTTCATATGGTACATCAGGAAGGTCGGAACGACCTTGTCGCTCGTGTTGACGACCTTGTCTCTGAGGCTGACTTCGCCTGTCCCGCCGTGGATGAACCAATGGCGCTCGATGCGCACCGGCAAGCCTTCGACGGTTACGATATCGATGTCCGCCCTGCACTCGGCATTGCCATTCTCGAACTTCGTCCAGAGAACTTTGGCTGCATGGCCGGGGCCTGATCCATGCAAGGGATATACCTTCCCGTCGGCGCGGCCGGGTATGGGCTCACGATGACGGATATGATCCGGTCCGCAGGTAAAGAGGAAGCCCTGCACGGAATGCGAAATGCGCGAATCGCCGTCATCCGGAACCGCCTCCTTGGGAGCAACATCGACGCCGTTGACAACACATCCGCCGACATCCATCAGCGACGTCTCGTCAAGCATCAGTTTCGGCCCCTTAGCGGCGGCAAACTCGATCATCGTCCAACTTCCTCCCGTTCTGACCACCTTTGCACGGTTATGTCGCGCCGCCGAATTCGTCAATCGCGACCACACGCTGAGCGCACCGGAACCGACCCATGCCCCCAAATGTTTATGACCAAAGGAAAAATCACGGAGTTTTTATCTTTTGTTCAGCACGATTTCATAAATTCCACACTAGCGTCAAAATTCGCAGGTGTGTGTCGGCCAAGTCACTGAAGGGTCTAAAGACGTGAATCGCTTTGTAATATCGGGATTGTCTGCCGCAGCAGCCCTGCTGGCCATCGCTGTCGCGGCACCCTCTGCCGAGGCGCAGCAGTTTTATAATGGTCGCCAACGTGACGTCGTCTTCGTGGCGCCAAACGGTGATATCCTCGACTACATCCCTTCGGGCGCAGCCTACGCACGCGACCGGCGCGGCAACCGTGTCCTCATCGATCCCTACGGCAATGTGATCGCAACCGAGATGCGTGCGCGTGGCTACTACCCGCGCCCGCCGGTGCGCGACGCCTACAATGGCGATGGCTACTACGGAGACGATCCGTACGGCGATGCCCGTTACTCCGAACGCGGTGCAGTCACCGGCTCGATCCCACGCGACGCTGCGATCGACCGACAGCCGCTTGACGATCAGCCTTACCCGCCGGGCGGCGATAACTATGCGTCCATCGAGCAGGATCAGCAGACACCCGAGATGTTGGAGCCGAAGCCGCCCCAGGAGCCGGTGATCACGCTCAAGAACAAATCGAAGTCCGAAATTGTTGCGCTGCAGGTTTTCCTTGATCGCGCTGGCGTGTCTCCCGGCGCCATCGATGGCCGCATGGGCGCGAACGTCACCAAGGCAATCTATGCCTACCAGCAGATGGCCGGCGAGACGCTTGACCCCAACAACACCGATGCCATTCTCGAGCAGTTGCGGATGACGGGCGGTCTACCGCTCGTCAGCTACACGATCACGCCGGCGGACGCCGCCGGCCCTTACGTAGCGGAAATCCCGGAGGACTACGCCCACAAGGCCGCCATGTCGTCTCTCGGCTACACTTCGACAACCGAGATGCTCGCCGAGCGCTTTCACATGGACGAAGGTTTCCTGAAGGAAATCAACCCAGGCGTGGATTTCACCGTCCCCGGCACAATCATCAAGGTCGTTAATCCGGGCGACGCAAAGGCTGGAGCAGTTGCGCGCATCGTGGCAGACAAGGGCCGCAAGCAGGTCTTCGCCTATGACAACAGTGGCAACTTGATCGCCGCTTACCCGGCCTCGATCGGATCGACGGACACGCCCTCGCCCTCCGGCACCGTGACGGTCGAGCGCGTCGCCTTGAACCCGGGCTACACCTACAATCCGAAGATCAACTTTCAGCAGGGCGCCAACGACAAGATCTTGAATATCCCACCGGGTCCCAACGGACCTGTCGGCACGGTCTGGATGGCGCTCTCGAAGCCGACCTACGGCATCCACGGAACGCCGGAGCCGTCGAAGATCGGCCGCACGCAGAGCCACGGCTGCATCCGTCTCACGAACTGGGATGCCACCGAACTGGCGAAGATGGTCAAGCCCGGCGTCACGGTCGAATTCGTCGATTGATCCCAGGCGGCACCAACCAGAAAAAATGCGCCTCTACGGGCGCATTTTTCATTTGTCGATCAGGTTATTCAAGCGGCAGAGCGGATCAGGGGGCCAGTACTGCGCGCCGGCTCCGGCAGTTTGACGGGTACCTTCGCCATGATCTCTTCAGCAAAGCAGCGAGCGTTCTCGCGCGCCTTGTCGAGGTTGCTGACACGGGCTGGATCGAGGGAATGCAGCGTACCGCCGCAGTCGAAGAGATCGCGGAAGGCTGAGCGTTCGATGATCGCAGTATCGAGCACCGGCACCTGACGCTCGCTCAGCAGCGACTTGACGATCGAGAGTGCCCGCGTCGTTACCATCGAGTTGACGCGCGTGAGGACAACCGAGTGCCCGATGCGGATACCCGCCTTCTCATCGAGATATTGCAGCAGTTCGAGCACCTGCGCACCGCCGCGCGCGTCCATCGCGCACCCCTGGATCGGGATCAGCACGTGGTCTGAAAGCCCGATGGCCGTCGCCAACAGCGGATTGCGCGCGCCTGGGAGATCGATGATGAAGTAGTCCGTATTGTGCTTGTTTTCCGAAATGTGCAGCGGCAGGGACGCCGATGTGACGAAGTCGATCACCGAGATGTTGGGCACGTGGCCGGACACCTCATGCCATCGCGTGATCCAGTGCTGCGGATCGGCATCAAGGATGGTCACCCGATAACCTTTTTGGGCAAGCTCAGTGGCGAGGAGAAGTACGGCTGTCGTCTTGCCGGCGCCGCCCTTGGTGTTTGCGAAAGTGATGACTGGCATGGTCGGTCCTCGAAGGGAAAATGTGAGCCTCTCGATGGCTCTGTCGCGCACTCTCGGAAGCATCGTGCGGTTAATGCATCCTTTCTAATCATGGTTAACAACTTCTAAACGCGACACCTGAAATTGCGGCCAGCATTTCTTGCACTCAGGCACAATCACGACGCCATGAACGAAAAAGGCCCGGAAAGCCTAGGCTTTCCGGGCCAGTTCAGGTCCGCCTTCTTCTCTAAGTTCAGAAGCAATCCTTAAAGAGTGCCTTGGTATTTTCGAGCGTCATCTTGACCGGATTGCCGCCAGCGCTCGGATCTTCTATCGCCATGGCCGAAAGCTCATCGATTCGGTCGGGCTTGATTCCCATCGCAGAAAGGCTATCGGGAACGCCAAGTTCAGAGCGAAGCTGCAGCACGTAGTCGTAAAAACCGTCGAAACCGCCGGAAATGCCGAGATAGGCAGCAGCGCGCGCGATCTTCTCCTCGATCGCCGAACGATTGAACCGAAGCACCGCCGGCATCACGACGGCATTCGTCATGCCGTGATGCGTGTTGTAGACCGCCCCGATCGGATGCGACAGCGCGTGGATGGCGCCAAGCCCCTTCTGGAACGCGACCGCACCCATGGCTGCGGCCGACATCATGTTGGCGCGGGCTTCGAGATCGGTGCCTTCCTTGTAGGCGCGCGGCAGGTATTCCTTGGCGAGACGCATACCCTCAAGCGCGATGCCTGCCGACATCGGGTGGTAGAAAGGCGAAGAATAGGCTTCCAGGCAATGCGCGAAAGCATCCATGCCGGTGCCGGCGGTGATGATTTTCGGCATTCCGACAGTCAGTTCCGGATCAGCGATGACAACGCCCGGCAGGAACTTCGGATGGAAGATGATCTTCTTCACATGCGTTTCGGAATTGGTGATGACGCTGGCGCGACCGACTTCCGAGCCGGTGCCCGCCGTCGTCGGCACCGCCACGATCGGCGCGATGCCTTCAACGCTGGCACGCGTCCACCAGTCGCCGATATCCTCGAAGTCCCAGACGGGCCGCGTCTGGCCGGCCATGAAGGCGACGCACTTGCCGAGATCGAGGCCCGAACCGCCGCCGAAAGCGACGACGCCATCGTGGCCACCGTCCTTGAAAGCCTTGACACCAGCTTCGAGGTTCTTGTCATTCGGGTTCGGATCTACGTCAGCGAAGATCGCGCGACCGAGACCTGCGTCTTCGAGAATGTCGAGTGCCGTCTGGGTGATCGCCATCGACGCCAGACCGCGGTCGGTGATCAGCAGCGGGTTCTTCATGCCGAGGCTCTTGCAGGCGTCCGCCAGTTCCTTGATGCGCCCCCGACCGAGCTTGAAGGCTGTCGGATAGCTCCAGTTGGCTGTGATGTTCATGCTGTGACTTTCTTCAGATGGTAGGATTTCGGACGCGTCAAGTTTTGGAAGCCGATGATCGACAACGAGCCGCCACGGCCGGTTTCCTTGACACCGGTCCAGCAGAGCGCCGGGTCGAGATAGTCTGCGCGGTTCATGAACACCGTGCCGGTTTCGATCTCGCGACCAAGCCGCCCTGCCCGCTCCGGATCCTTCGTCCAGAGCGAAGCCGTCAGGCCATACTGGCTGTCGTTCATCAGGGCGATTGCCTCGTCATCGCTTTTGACCTTCATGATGCCGACAGCAGGGCCGAAAGTTTCTTCGCGCATGAAGGCCATCGAGTGATCGACGTTGACGAGGATTTGCGGCGCAAGATAAGCGCCACCATCGTCCTGCGGAAAGAGCTTCGGATCGACCAGCGCCTTGGCGCCCTTGGCGACCGCGTCTGCGATCTGCTCGCGGACCACTTTGGCGAAACGCTTGTTCGCCATCGGCCCGAGCGACGTTTCCGGATCAAGCGGATTGCCGAGCTTGTAGTTCGACACCCAAGCGACCGACTTCTCGACGAAGCTGTCGTACAGCGATTCATGCACATAAATGCGCTCGATACCGCAGCAGCACTGACCGGAATTATAGGTCGCGCCGTCCATCAGCGTATCGACCGCTGCATCGAGGTCGGCGTCTTCCATAACGTAGCCCGGATCCTTGCCGCCGAGCTCGAGGCCAAGACCGGTAAACGTGCCGGCCGCCGCACGCTCCATCGAGCGCCCGCCTTCGACCGAGCCGGTGAAGTTCACGAAGTTGAAGCTGGCGGCGGCAATTAGCGCCGACGTCGTCTCGTGGTCGAGGAATACGTTCTGGAAGACGTCCTCGGGAACGCCGGCCTCGACGAACGCCTGCACCAGCCGCTCCCCGACAACAAGCGTCTGCGACGCATGCTTCAGAACAACGGTGTTGCCCGCCATCAGCGCCGGCGCGATCGTGTTGATCGCTGTCATGTAGGGATAGTTCCAAGGCGCCACGACGAAGACGACGCCATGCGCTTCGCGCTCGATGCGGCGCTCGAACTTGTCGCTCTCTTCGACGACCAGCGGCGCCAGCGCATCGGCCGCAATCGAGGCGACGTAGTTGGAGCGCTCGTTGAAACCCTTGTACTCACCGCCGTAGCGGATCGGTCGGCCCATCTGCCAGGCAAGCTCCGGCACGACGACGTCGGACATTTCATTTAGCCGCGCGACGCCCTTCAACACCAGCTGAACGCGCTGTTCCAGCGGCCGCTTTGCCCAGGCCTTCTGCGCCTTGCGCGCACGCGCCACCGCGTCTTTCGCCGCCTCCAGCGAAAGCGCCGGGCGTTCGGCGTAAACCGATCCGTCGATCGGTGAAATGCATTGGATCATTCCCATGATCTTCATCCTATGTTTTGGCATGCCGAAACCGGCGGACGCCCCAAACAATCTCCCGAGATATGGAAATCGTGTGACGGGACGCCGTCCGGCCTTGGCTACGCTTTATGCTCTTTCGAAACCGCGCGCCACTTCCCAGTCGGTAACGCGACGATCGTATTCTTCCTGCTCCCACTCGGCAGCACGAGTATAGTGGTCGATAACGTCATCGCCGAAGGCGCTACGCAGCATCTTCGATTCCGTCATGGCAGCGGTTGCTGCACGCAGGGTGCGCGGGATCTCGCGGACGCTGCGAGCGCCGTAGGCGTCGCCGACAAACGGCGACTCCAGCTCCGTCTTCTTCTCGATACCCTCGATGCCGGCAGCGAGCAGTGCCGCAAACGCGAGATAAGGATTGAGGTCCGAGCCGCCGACACGGCACTCGATGCGGATCGCGCGGGTATCGTCGCCGCAGAGGCGATAGCCGGCCGTGCGGTTGTCCTTGCTCCAGATCGCCTTCGTCGGCGCGAACGTGCCAGCCATGAAGCGCTTGTACGAGTTGATGTAAGGCGCGAGGAAATAGGTGATCTCGCTGGCGTGTGCGAGAAGACCGGCCACATAGTTATTCATCAGCGGTGACATGCCGTACTTGCCGCCTTCGTCGTAGAAAAGCGGTGTCTTACCGTCGGCGCTCCAGAGGGACTGATGGATGTGCGACGAGCTACCAGCGGCATTGTAGTGCCACTTCGCGAGGAAGGTGATCGCCCTGCCCTTCGACCAGGCGATCTCCTTGCAGCCGTTCTTTATGATGGAGTGGCGGTCGGCCATGGTAAGCGCGTCGGCATACCGGACGTTGATTTCCTCCTGGCCCGCCGACGCCTCACCCTTCGAGTTCTCGACCGGAATACCGGCGCCTTGCAATCCGGTTCGGATTGCCCGCATGACCTCCTCTTCCTTGGTCGTCTGGAAGATGTGGTAGTCTTCGTTGTAGGCGCTGGCGAGCTTGAGGTTGCGATAACCGGATGCGTGTGCAGATTCGTAGGTCTGGTCGAATAGGAAGAATTCGAGTTCCGAGGCCATGAACGCCTTCATGCCCATGTCTTCCAGTCGCTTGACCTGCTTTTTCAGGATCGCGCGCGGCGAATGCGGTACTTCTTCATGCGTGTGGTGGTCAAGGAGGTCGCAGAGCACGAGCGCGGTGCCTTCGAGCCATGGAATACGGCGCAGCGTCGAAAGATCGGGCTTCATCGTGTAGTCGCCATAGCCTTTTTCCCAGCTTGTCGCCTTGTAGCCGGACACGGTTTCCATCTCCATGTCGGTGGCAACGAGATAGTTGCAGCTATGCGTTTCCTTCCACGCGCTTTCCAGGAAGTATTCGGCCTGAAACCGCTTGCCCATCAGGCGGCCCTGCATGTCCACCTGACACGCCAGAACCGTATCGATGCGCCCATCGGCTACATCCTGCTTGAGATCGTCGAGGGTATAGATGCTCATGGTGAATCCGCCTGAACTTGGGAACTGAAATCGGTGCAACGAAAGAGCATGCCGTGAAACGAGTGAGCCGCCCTGATGCGTTTTCGTTGATCCGGAGAACGGGGCCGCTATTGCGGCCCCGGAGTCGGAGGGGAAGTCGAAACCTCAGGCTTCGCCGACGGCCTTTTCGGCCGCTGCGATCTCCGCCTGACGACGCGCAACTTCGTCGCCGATCGGCGGTCCCTTGAAGCGGCGGTTTTCGAAACCGAACCATACGATCGCGGTCAGCACGAGGAAGCCGACGGTGATGTAGAGAGCCCAATCGTTCGGAGGCTGGATGCCAAGGACGAAGATCAGCACCATCGCGAGGATCGACAGGATCGCGAACAGCTTGAACATGCCTTCGCCGAGGTTCCACGGCCCCATCTTGTCCCACTTCGACGTGCCCCAGGCAAAGAGGCCGAGGGTGATCGGGATCGCGAAGGAGAAGAACAGGAAGATGACCGTGCACGATACGACGATCGTGTAAACCGGCGTCTCACCGATCGAAACGAGCGACGAGCCCCAGACGAAAAGTACGGCGAGGATCGATCCGGTCCAGATGGCCGCGACCGGAGTACGGTACTTCGGGCTGACCTTCGACAGTGCCTTCGATGCAGGCAGCCCGCCGTCACGCGAGAAGGCGAAGATCATACGCGAGACCGAGGTCACCGTTGCCAAGCCGCACAGCCACTGGCTGACGAAGATGGCGAGGTAGAGCAGATCCTTGACGACAGGGTTCACCTGGCTATCCATCGCCCAGAAAAATACGTTCCAGCCCTGTTTGGCTGCATCGTCCATGTTCGGCAGCATCAGTACGAAAGCGCACAGCATGATGTAACCGAAGAGCGCCGACCACAGGACCGAGGAGACCATGCCGCGTGGCACGGAATGCGCGGCCTTGACCGTTTCTTCCGAGGTATGCGCCGAAGCATCGTAGCCGGTGATCGTGTAGATTGGCAGCAAGAGACCGAGCAGGAATACCCACGCGCCCGAAGTCGACGGCCAGACATTGCCACCCGCTTCGCCGGAGTAATTGGCGAAGGTGAAAAGCCGACCAATGTCATAGGACGGTGCTGCCAACAGGCAGACAGCGGCCAGTACGATCGCCGTCGCAAAGATCAGATAACCGGAGAAGTCCGTCAGCTTCGCCGTCAACCCAATCCCCATGTGGTTCACAAGCGCCTGCGCACCGGTAATGATAACCAGGAAGACGATGCGGACCATCGTGGTGTCTGTCAGGCCGAAGTAGCTTGTCCCGAAGGCGCCCATGAAGAAGTAATAGGTGCCGACGTTGATCGCGCCCAGAACGGTGACGAGACCGAGCAGGTTGAACCACGCGGTTACCCAGCCGGTGAAGCGGTTGCCGAGGATCGAGCCCCAATGGTAGAGGCCGCCCGCGGTCGGATAGGCCGAACTGATCTGCGCCATCGCGACAGCGAACACCAGCGAGACGAAGCAACCGACCGGCCAACCGATGCCGATCGCCGCACCGCCGGCACCCGCCGTGGCTTGCGCCAGTGAGTTGATACCGCCGGAGAGGATGCAAATAATGGAAAACGAAACGGCAAAGTTCGAGAACGAGCTCATCCGCCGTTCCAGCTCCTGGGCGTAGCCCATGGAGTGCAGGATATGCATATCCTGCTTCTTGTCGTGATCCGTGTAATCGGACATGACTTCCCCCTGTTTAGCAATCATCCGCGGGATTGCGGATGATCATCCAGTGCCAAAGTGCCCGTGACGTTTTCGCCTACGGGCGGATCGCAGTTAGACTGCTCCCTGGGGTCTTTTTCTTCATTGTCAGGCGTCCAGGCTTTGCTGGAGAAGCCCTGTCAGATAGTCGGCCACGACCCCTTGACCGTCTTCGTCTGAGATGAGGTCGTTGCGGACCTCGATCATTACATTGCGGAGCCCATTGGACAGCCCATGCAGGATCAGCGTGTGGGTCACGCCATCCGCAGGGCCATAGGGCTCGTTGCGTTCGATTTTGTAGAGAGGCGAGCCGGACGATGCGGCGTTCAAAACGCTGTTTGCAAAGCGGCTGTCTTCGTCGTGCAGTATACCAATTTCCACAGCGCGCGTCTTGCCGTGGTACACCGGAGTGAAGCTGTGGACCGTTGCAATCACCGTCTCCTGCCCCCTCGCCTTACGATCGCGAATCAGTGCGCGAATGGCGTCATGGAAAGGAATATACAACGCTTCTGTCCGCGCGAGGCGTTCTTCCCCGCTGAGATGGGCATTGCCCGGTATCTCGTAGACTTCGCTCTTCTCAGGCATGGCTCCGGCCGACTCCGGTGGCCTGTTGCAATCGTAGATCAGCCGAGAAAATCGCTGGTAGATGAGCGTGGCATCGAGAGCCTCCGAAATCCCGCGGGCCACGGCCAAAGCGCCTGGATCCCAGGCAATATGACTTTCCAGCGCTTCATCGGAGAGACCGAGTGTTCCGTACCGCTCAGGCAGCAATCGGGATGCATGCTCGCAGATCACCAGCAACGAGCTCCTGCCGTTCGGTCGCTCGACCGAAACGCATTCGCCTTCCGCTTCGCTTAGGACCTTGAACTGAGCAGCCACCACAGGCGCATCCCGATCATTAATAAAATATGTATAAGAAAAGAATTCTTCACGTTTCGACGACTGTCAAGCGCACTCTGAAAATTTCTTTTCATGACAGTAGTTGACATGGATTGTGACAGCGTTGTTAACTTTCAGTGGGAAAGTGGCACAAGACCAATCCCGGGAAGCATGATCGCGTGACCGCTGCGTCGAAGACAGTTTCGGACGTAATCCATTCGCATTTTGGCACGCTGACGCGGGCTGAAAAGCAATTGGCTGAGAGCCTTTTGGACAACTACCCTGTCTCCGGACTGGGAAGCATAACGACGATTGCTGAGAACGCCGGTGTGTCAACGCCAACGGTCGTGCGCATGGTCCAGAAGCTTGGGTTCAAGGGCTATCCCGACTTTCAGGCGCACCTCCATCAGGAAGTCGAAGCAACGATTTCAAACCCTATCGCCAAGCACGACCGCTGGGCCTCCAATGCGCCGGGCACGCATATTCTGAACCGCTTTGCCGACGCGATCATGGGCAATCTGCGCCAGACGCTGAGCGCGCTCGATACAGCGACGTTTGACAGCGTCGCCTCCCTCCTCTCCGACCGCAAGCGCGGCCTCTATTTTGTCGGCGGACGCATCACCGGTGCGCTCGCCGAATACTTCTTCACGCATATGCAGGTCATTCGCCCGAACACCGCTCTGCTCTCATCTAATTCGAGCAGCTGGCCGCAATACGTCCTCAACTTGAATCCCGGCGACCTGTTGGTCATCTTCGATATCCGCCGCTACGAGCAGGAGATGGTCAGCCTCGCGACCGCGGCCCGCAAGCGCGGAGCCGAGATTGTCGTGTTTACGGATCAATGGGGATCGCCTGCCGCCAAGCTCGCGCGCCACACGTTTCGTGTGCAGATCGAGGCCCCGTCGGCCTGGGATTCATCAGTCGTCACTCTCTTTATTGTCGAAGCGCTGATCGAAGCCGTTCAGAGTTCGACATGGGACGAAACGAAAGAACGCATGAAAACGCTGGAGGGTCTGTTCGAACAAACCAGGCTCTTCCGTAAACTCAGTTAGGAGGGAAAATACGACAGGGAGATGACAGGCCGCGCTTGAGTGAACAACGTGTCGTAAATGAAACACCGCCGCCAACTGCCTGCTATACAAAGAAAAAATAAGGTCATCAAACTGTCACGAAAGCTTCACGTAACGTCAGTAACAGCATCGTCAGACACTGAACCACGAAGGAGAACAACAGTGATCTCTAATATTTCTAGAATTCTTTCACTTTCTACTGCAATTGTTGTTGCTTCGACTGCAATCGCAGCCGCTGAACCGAGCGCTGAACTCATCGCTGCCGCCAAGAAGGAAGGTACGCTGACCACCATCGCGCTTCCGCACGACTGGTGCGGCTACGGCGACGTCATTGCCGGCTTCAAGGCCAAGTACGGTCTCGAAGTCAACGAGCTGAACCCGGACGCCGGTTCGGGCGATGAAATCGAAGCCATCAAGGCCAACAAGGGCAACACCGGCCCGCAGGCTCCAGACGTGATCGACGTCGGCCTCTCCTTCGGTCCGTCAGCAAAGGCTGACGGCCTGATCCAGCCCTACAAGGTCTCCACCTGGGATTCGATCCCGGATAGCGCCAAGGATGCTGACGGCTTCTGGTACGGCGACTACTACGGCGTCCTCTCGTTTGTCGTGAACACCGACATCGTCAAGGAAGTCCCGAAGGACTGGGCCGACCTGAAGAAGTCGGACTACGCGAACAGCATCGCCCTCGCTGGTGATCCGCGCGCGTCGAACCAGGCTGTCCAGGCAGTTTACGCCGCAGGTATCGCAGCCGGTGAAAAGGATGCGACCAAGGCTGGTGAAGCCGGTCTCGCCTACTTCGCCGAACTCAACAAGGCCGGCAACCTTGTGCCTGTCATCGGCAAGTCGGCCTCGCTCGCTCAGGGTTCGACCCCGATCGTCGTCGCCTGGGACTACAACGGCCTGTCCTGGCGCGACACGCTGAAGGGCAACCCGCCGGTTGAAGTCGTCGTTCCGGCATCGGGCGTTAACGCTGGCGTCTACGTCCAGGCGATCTCCGCCTTCGCTCCGCATCCGAACGCTGCAAAGCTCTGGATGGAATACCTCTATTCGGACGAAGGTCAGCTTGGCTGGTTGAAGGGCTATTGCCACCCGATCCGCTTCAACGACCTCGCAGCCAACAAGAAGATCCCGCAGGAGCTTCTCGACAAGCTGCCGCCGGCTGCTGCCTATGAAAAGGCCGTCTTCCCGACGCTCGACGAGCAGGCTGCTGGCAAGGCTGCCATCACCGGCAAGTGGGACAGCGTTGTCGGCGCGAACGTTAAGTAATCTTTGACACAAGGCCTCTCCGCCCTCGGGCGGAGAGGTTTCGTTTTCATTGCCCCGATAAGGCTGTCGTCTATGAGCACCGTTTCAACATCCGTGGTCACGACCACGTCCATGATAAACCGCGACAAGATCGTAGACTGGCTCGGCATCGCACCGTTCATGATCTTCGCGTTGCTGTTCCTTATCGTGCCGACGCTTTATCTCGTGGCAGGCGCCTTCCTGACGCCTGAAGGCAATCTGACGCTCCAGAACATTGCCGACTTGTTCACGCCGTCGATCCTGAGCGCCTACTGGATCAGCATTCGCGTTTCGGTCGCCTCCGCCCTCGGCGGTGCGCTGATCGGCTTCTTTCTCGCCTGGGCCATCGTCCTCGGCGGCCTCCCAAACTGGGTCCGCTCGGGACTTCTGACTTTTTCCGGCGTTGCTTCAAACTTCGCCGGCGTGCCGCTTGCTTTCGCCTTCCTCGCCACGCTTGGGCGCACCGGGCTCGTCACGGTATTGCTGCGCGATTGGTTCGGCTTCAATCTCTATTCCACCGGCTTCAACCTACTGAGCTTCTTCGGGCTCACCCTCACCTACATGTACTTCCAGATCCCGCTGATGGTGCTGATCCTGACGCCGGCTCTCGACGGCATGAAAAAGGAGTGGAAGGAAGCCGCGCTGATCCTCGGCGCCACCAACGGCCAGTATTGGCGGATGGTCGCCTTCCCGATCCTCTGGCCGAGCCTGATGGGCACGACGCTGCTGCTCTTTGCAAATGCTTTCGGTGCCATCGCGACCGCCTACGCGCTGACCGGTAGCTCGCTGAACATCGTGCCGATCCTGCTCTATGCGCAGATCCGCGGCGACGTTCTTCACAATGCCAACCTCGGCTATGCGCTGGCGCTAGGCATGATCGTCATCACCGGCCTCTCCAATCTCCTCTACATCCTGCTGCGCATGCGCGCTGAACGGTGGCAAAAATGAAGACTTCACGCCTTGGAGCCTGGATCGCCATTGCGTTCGGCTCGATTTACTTCCTTCTGCCACTCATCGCCACGATCGAATTCTCGCTGCGTATGCGCCGCGGCACATACAGTTTCGACGCCTACGCCTCGGTTTTTTCCGATGCGCAGTTCCGCGAAACCTTCGGCTATTCGATGCTGATGGCGCTGTTGACGATCATCTTCGGCATGCTGCTTGTGGTACCGACCGCCTACTGGGTGCGCCTGCGCCTGCCGCAAATCCGCCCGGTCGTAGAATTCATCACGCTGCTGCCACTGGTTATCCCGGCGATTGTGATCGTCTTCGGCTATCTCCGAATGTACAATTCATCCTCGATCCTGCCGCTAACGGGATCGACGTCAGGCACCAACGTCCTGCTCGTCCTTTCCTACATGACGCTGTCACTGCCCTACATGTACCGTGCGGTCGACACGGCGATGCGCGCAATCGACGTCCGCACCTTGACGGAGGCGGCCGAGAGCCTCGGCGCCAGCTGGACGACGATCATGTTCAAGTGCATCTTCCCGAACGTCATGAGCGGCGTGCTCTCGGGCGCCTTCATCACGCTTGCGATCGTCATGGGCGAATTCACCATGGCCGCTCTCCTCAATCGCCCGGCCTTCGGCCCCTACCTGCAGCTGGTCGGCGCTAACCGCGCTTACGAGCCGTCGGCGCTGGCGGTCATCGCCTTCTCGATCACCTGGCTCAGCATGGGCCTGCTCAATCTCGCCTCCCGCTTTCACCGAGCCGCTCCGGCCAAGTCGTAAGGTATCTGGTTTTCATGGCTTTCCTCGAACTCGCAAACCTCAAGAAATCCTTCGGCGCAACGCAGGTCGTGCATGACTTCAACATGCAGATCGAGAAGGGTGAATTCATTTCCTTCCTCGGCCCCTCGGGCTGCGGTAAGACGACCGTCCTGCGCATGATCGCAGGCTTCGAAACGCCCTCCGCCGGCCGCATCGCCATCGGCGGCAAGGAACAGAACAATCTGAAGCCGAACAAGCGCAATATCGGCATGGTTTTCCAGGCTTACGCGCTGTTTCCCAACATGACAGTTCACGACAACGTAGCCTTCGGCTTGAAGGTCGCCGGTGAGCAGGCAACCGAAATCGATCAGCGGGTAAAGGAAATGCTCGGGCTGATTAAGCTCGACCACCTCGCCGATCGCTATCCCTATCAGCTCTCAGGTGGACAGCAGCAGCGCGTGGCGCTGGCACGTGCGCTGGCGGTGCGCCCACAGGTGCTGTTGCTCGACGAGCCGCTGTCTGCCCTCGACGCCAAGATCCGCGTATCACTGCGCGAGGAAATCCGCGCGATCCAGCAGAAGCTCGGCATCACCACTGTCTTCGTGACGCACGACCAGGAGGAAGCCCTGTCGATCTCCGACCGCATCGTCGTCATGAACGCTGGTCGCGCCGACCAGATCGGAACACCCTTCGAGATCTACAACACGCCGGCCACGCGCTTCGTCGCCTCCTTCGTCGGCACGCTCAACATGATCGAGGCCAAGGTCGTCGATCCCGCCGTCAACCGTATCCAGATCGGCGATCAGGGGGTCACGCTGAAGCAGTCCGTCGCGGCTTTCAAAGCGGGCGATACGGTGTCTCTGGCGCTACGTCCGGAAGCCGGATCGTTGGCCGAGAGCGCACCATGCGACACGAAGCTGACCGGTCAGGTCGTCTCCGCGCACTTCCTCGGGTCGGTTATCCGCACCCGCATGAACGTCGGCGGCAACGTCATTTCCTTTGACATGTTCAACAGCCCCGGCGTAACGCCGCCACAAGCCGGAGAAACCGTAACACTCCGTTTCATGGCAGCGGACCTGCTCGTCATCCGAGACTGAGCGCGCCCTAACCTTTGCGGTTTTGCCACACTCGTTTCCGCATTTCCGGCGCCATAGCTGAGGCGCCGGAAATTGCTTGAAATGGCGACGTCGATGCGCAACGACGGCTGAAACGTTTTCGTTAAGCAAAGTCAGCATGATGTCTCCTATCACGACAGCCTCCGCGCCTCGCCGCCTCACCTCGCAGGATTTTCGCACACTCGGTCTTTCTGCTCTCGGGGGTGCGCTTGAGTTCTACGACTTCATCATCTTCGTCTTCTTCGCGGCGGTGATTGGTAAGCTGTTCTTTCCAGCCGACATGCCGGAATGGCTGATAACGATCCAGACGTTCGGGATCTTCGCCGCTGGCTATCTGGTTCGTCCGCTCGGCGGCATCATCCTCGCCCATTTCGGCGACCTCTTTGGCCGCAAGCGCGTTTTTGCCTTCTCGATCCTGCTTATGGCGCTCTCGACGCTCGGCATGGCGGCGATGCCGACCTATGCGACCATCGGCATTGCCGCTCCGATCCTCCTTGTGCTCATGCGCATCCTGCAAGGTGCGGCGATCGGCGGTGAAGTGCCCGGCGCTTGGACCTTTGTGGCCGAACACGTTCCTTTCCGCCGGGTCGGTTTCGCCTGTGGCTTTCTCTGCTCCGGCCTGACGCTTGGCATCCTGCTCGGATCCTTCGTCGCAACGATCATCAACTCAGTCTTCACGCCAGATGATGTCGCCGCCTATGCATGGCGCATCCCTTTCTTCCTGGGCGGCATCTTCGGCCTCGTTGCCGTCTATCTGCGCCGCTGGTTGCAGGAGACACCGATCTTTGCGGAGATGAAGCAAGCCCGCTCACTCGTTCCGGAGTTGCCGCTGAAAGCCGTGCTGCGCGACTACCCGCGCGGCGTTGTCATCTCCATGCTGCTGACATGGATCCTGTCGGCCGGCATCGTCGTGACCACGCTAATGACAGCGACCTTCCTGCAGAAGCTCTATGGCTACACCGCTCAGCAGTCGCTTGCGGCCACCAGCTTCGGTACGCTCTTCCTGATCTTCGGAACCGCTGCTGCCGGCGCAATCGTCGATCGGGTTGGCTCAGGACGCTTCTTTGTTGTCTCCAGCATCTTCTTTGGTGCGGCAACCTTCGCCTTCTATACCTACGCGGGCGTTTCGCTGACTGTCCTCTTCACGCTCTACGCTATCATGGGGCTTTCAGTCGGCATGGTTGGAGCAGTACCCTACGTCATGGTCCGCGCCTTTCCGGCCCGCGTTCGTTTCAGCGGCCTCTCCTTCTCCTACAACGTCTCCTATGCGATTTTCGGCGGCCTGACGCCTCTTGCAGTCGCATCGCTGCTGCCAATCAATCCGATGGCTCATGCCTACTACCTGCTCTTCATCGCCGCCCTCGCCTTCGTGCTAGGGCTCTATCTGATCGCCAAGGGAGACAGCGTTGAGGCAGACGTCGGCATCGAGGAACTCACCGAGCGCCTCGCCGCCTAGCTGTCGGAGGCGTGTGGCCACCGTCCGGCTTTGCTTCAAAGGAATGCTTCAATGATTACTTGCTATCTGCGTTACACGATCGACCCATACAAGGTCGCCGAATTCGAGGAGTATGCGCGCCTCTGGATTCCGATCGTCAATCGAATGGGAGGCACGCATCACGGCTATTTCCTGCCGTCCGAGGGCGCGAACAACATTGCCATTGCGTTGTTTTCGTTCTCGAGCCTCGCGACCTACGAAGACTATCGCACGCGCATGGCAAGCGATCCCGAATGCCAGGCCGCGTTCGATCTCGACAAACGAAATCGCAGCATCATCAGCTACGAGCGCAGTTTCATGCGCCCTGTGCTTGGCTGATCGATGGAAATGGAAAGCCCCGCTCTATGGCGGGGCTTTCAGTTTGACGTCGGCCTCTAGCGGATTGCCTGGTCATTGGCATCGAACCGATGCATGTGGCCCGTGTCCGGCGTCGCATAGACGATCTCATCCGGCTCGTACTTGTGCTCCCCGAAGAGCCGCGCCGTGATCAGGCCGCACTGCTCGGATTCGAGATAGATGATCGTGTCCGCGCCAAGATGTTCGACGTGGACGACCTTCGCCCGCCATGTGCCCCGCTCGCGCGAAAGGGTCAGATGCTCTGGGCGGACGCCGACGGTCTTTGCGCCCGCATCGCCAACCTTGTCACCCGGAATGAAGTTCATCATCGGCGAACCGATGAATCCCGCAACGAAGGTGTTTGCGGGACGGTTGTAGAGCTCCATTGGTGAACCGACCTGCTCGATCGCGCCGGCATTCAGCACCACGATCTTGTCGGCGAGCGTCATCGCCTCGACCTGGTCGTGGGTGACGTAGATCATCGTCGCCTTGAGGCTGCGGTGCAGCCGGGCGATCTCAAGACGCGTCTGAACACGCAAGGCGGCATCGAGGTTCGACAGCGGCTCGTCGAAAAGGAAGAGCGCCGGCTCGCGCACGATCGCCCGGCCAATGGCGACGCGCTGGCGCTGACCACCAGAAAGCTCCGCCGGGCGCCGCGCGAGATATGGTTCAAGCGACAGCATCGAGGAGGCCTTCTTGACGAGCGTCTCGATCTCGTCCTTCGGCGTGCCGGCCTGCTTGAGGCCAAGGCCCATGTTGTCCTTGACCGTCAGGTGCGGATAGAGCGCGTAGGACTGGAACACCATCGCGATGCCGCGCTTGGCGGGAGGCGTCAGCGTCTCGTCCTTGCCATTGATGAGAACGGCACCCGAGGTGACGTCTTCCAGTCCGGCAATGCTGCGCAAGAGGGTAGATTTGCCGCAACCCGAAGGTCCGACAAAAATGACGAACTCGCCGTCCTTGACCTCCAGATCGATGCCCTTGAGCACCTCATGCGTGCCGTAGGTCTTGCGGATGGATTTGAGTTGAAGCGATCCCACTAGTCGTATTCCTTACAGTTTGACCGGCTCTTGGAGCCTGACGGCCTGGCCGATACGCACGCTTTCGTCGGCGGCGAGGCAGATGCGCAGCGAAGCGACGGCGTCTGCCATGTGGCGGTTGAGGTCGATGTCCTCGCGAATGGCCTTCAGCATGAAGGCCTGCTCGCGGTCGCAGAGTTCCTGATGGCCGGGCTCGCCCGCCATCGTCATGTCCTGGTCCGGTCGGATGAACTTGCCGTCAGGTCCCGTCTCCGCGGTGTGCAGGCGGATAACCGAGGTCTTGGTGTGAGCGTCGATATCGTCGGACTTGGCGTTCGGGTCCATGACGATCGAGACCGATCCGTTCGGCGACATGATGTCCTTCACGAAGAACGCCGTTTCCGAGATCATCGGCCCCCAGCCGGCCTCGTACCAGCCGACGGAACCATCCTCGAACAGCACCTGAAGTTGGCCGTAGTTATACATGTCGGGTGCAATTTCGTCGGAGAGCCGCAATCCCATCCCTCGCACCTCCACCGGCTTGGCATCGGTGATCTGGCACATGACATCGACATAGTGCACGCCGCAATCGACGATCGGCGACGTCGTCTGCATCAGCGATTTGTGCGTCTCCCACGTCGGACCACTGGACTGCTGGTTGAGATTCATACGGAAGACATAAGGGCCACCGAGCTTGCGCGCCTCTTCTATCAATCGCATCCAGGATGGGTGGTGGCGAAGGATGTAGCCGATCACCAGCTTCCGGCCAGCCTTCTTTGCCGCCGCGACGACGCGCTCAGCATCGGCGACAGTTGTCGCCAGCGGCTTTTCGACGAAGACATCGCAACCTGCCTCGAAGGCAGCGACCGCGTAGTCGGCGTGGGTGTCAGAATAGGTGCAGACCGCGCAGAGATCCGGCCTTAACTCGACAAGTGCTGCCTGGAAATCCGAATAGATCTCGTAGCCCCGCAACTCCTCAGGCAGCTTTGGCTTGGAGCGGTTGACCAGCCCGACAATCTCGAAACCGGGATTGTTGTGGTAGGCCAACGCATGGCTGCGTCCCATATTGCCGAGGCCGGCGACGAGAACGCGGATTGACTTGTCGGACGCACTCACTTGACCGCTCCCGAAGTAATGCCGCGGATCAGTTGCCGCGAGAAGATGACGTAGAGAACGAGGATCGGCAGGATCGCCAACGAAAGTGCCGCAAGCACTGCGTTCCAATTGGTCACGAACTGACCGATGAAGATCTGCGATCCGAGGGTGACCGTCTTCGTTGCTTCCGACGGCGCCAGGATCAAGGGGAACCAGAGATCGTTCCAGATTGGGATCATGGTGAAGACGGCCACGGTCGCCATTGCCGGGCGTACCAGCGGCAGCACGAGGCGGAAGAAGATCGAATACTCCGAGAGCCCGTCGATACGGCCGGCATTCTTCAGGTCGTCGGAGACGGTCCGCATGAATTCCGACAGGATGAAGATCGCCAGCGGAATACCCTGCGCCGTATAAACGAGGATCAGCGCCGTCAGCGTGTTGACGAGGCCGGCTGCCACCATCCCCTGCAGGATGGCGACCGTGCCGAGGCGGATCGGGATCATGATGCCGATCGCCATGTAAAGACCCGTCAGCGTGTTGCCCTTGAACTTGTATTCGGAGAGAGCGAAGGCGGCCATCGCGCCGAACAACAGCACGAAGAAGATCGAAACGACCGTGACGATGAAGCTGTTCTGGAAATAGGTGGCAAAGTCACCCTGCCCCAGCACGGTCTGGTACCCGACAAGGCTGAATGTGGAGGGCGTCGGCACCTGCATCGGCGAACGGAAGATCGCGTTGCGGTCCTTGAACGAGTTGATGATAGTCAGGAACACCGGGAAGATGGCAACCAGCGTATAGCCGATAAGTGCCAGGTGAACGAGACCGGTGCGGATTGGGGATGTGCGTGCTCTGTTGGACATGACACCCTCCTCAGAACTGGTACCGGCGCATGCGCCGCTGGATGGCAAAGAGATAGAAAGACACGCCGGCGAGGATGATCAGGAACATCACTGTCGCGATCGTCGCCCCCATCGAGCGGTCACCGAGCTGCAGCTGGAAACCGAAGAACGTGCGATAGAGCAGCGTACCAAGGATGTCGGTCGACATATCGGGCCCGGCAAGCGCACCTTGCACTGTATAAACCAGGTCGAAGGCGTTGAAATTTCCGACGAATGTCAAGATCGAGATGATGCCGATCGCGGGCAGGATGAGCGGCAGCTTGATCTTCCAGAATTGTGCCCAGCCGGTGATGCCGTCGCACTCGGCGGCTTCGATCACCTCTTCCGGGATGCTGAGAAGCGCTGCGTAGATCAGCATCATCGGAATGCCGATGTACTGCCAGTTCGAGATCAGCGACACGGCGATCAGTGCCGGTCCGGATTGTCCGAGCCATGGAGCGAAGAGCGACTTCATGCCAACAAGGCTCATCAGCCACGGCGCAACGCCCCAGATCGGCGACAGGATAAGCTTCCAGATGAAGCCGACGATCACGAAGGAAAGCAGTGTCGGCAGGAACATCGCGGTGCGGTAGAACGCCACGAAGCGCAGCCGCGGCGTCGACAGCAGCGCGGCCAGCGCGATGCCGATCGGATTCTGCACGCACATGTGAATGAGGAAGAAGATGAAGTTGTTGACCAGCGCGTTCCAGAAGTCACGGGCCCAGCGGGCATCGCCGAACAGCACCTTGTAATTCGCGAGACCGACGAAGGCAGGCGCGCCATCGACCGTGTTGTAGAACGAAAGCCTCAGCGTTTCGATCAGCGGCAGGATCATGATCGCCGAGTAGACGATGAATGCCGGGAAAAGAAAGACGCCGATGTGCCAGCGCACGGGGCGCTTGATGGGAACGACATCGACAGCGGATAGGGCTTCGCTCATGGCTTTTGCCTGTTCTTCTTGGCGGCGCCTCTGGCGCAGCGCATCTGACACGGCGGGCAGAACGCCCTTTCCTCTAATCGTCTCCCCGTCCCCTCGGGTTTCGAAGGCGGCGGGGAGAGGAAAAGCGGATACGAAATTGGCTTTGAGCCGGAGTGAGGGACGGCTGACGCCGCCCCTCGGCTTTCATTACTTACCTGGCTTGTACCAGCCGTCGAGGCCCTTCTGGAGCTTGTCGGCAGCTGCCTGCGGGGTGTCGGTGCCGTTGATGACGTTCGCCGACTCAATCCAGGTCTCGTTTTCGAGGTTTGGCGTGCCGCGCCCGAGGATCTGATAGGTCGAACGGATCGTCGACTTGTACGGGCCGCGCCAGGAAACGAACTCCTGAGCCAGCGGATCGCTCATCTTGACCGGGTTGGAGTTCAGGCTGAAGAAGCCCGGCAGCGAGTTCGCGTAGATGTCGGCGAATTCGCCGGACGCAACCCATGACAGGAACTTCTTGGCTTCTTCGGCATGCGTGCTCTTGGCATTCAGCGCGACGCCAATATCCGGATGGTCGGAGATGTAGCCCTGGTCGCCAGCCTTCGGAACCGGTGGCGGGAAGGCGCCCATCTTGAACTGCGCCTGGCTGTTGAACAGCGCGATTTCCCAGGAACCGGCCGGGTAGATCGCCGCACGACCGAGCGTGAAGAGGTTCTGGCTATCCGAATAGGTCTGAGCTTCGAAGCCATCGCCAAGGTACGGCTTCCACTTGGCGAGCTCTTCATACGGCTTGACCCAGTCGGCATCCGTCAGCTTCTGCTTGCCTTCGATCAGCGCCAAACGACCGTCTTCACCCTTCCAGTAGTTCGGGCCGATGTTCTGGTAGCCCATGGTTGCGGCTTCCCAGAGGTCCTTGGTGCCCATGGCGAGCGGGATATAGGTGCCGTCCGCCTTGATCTTCTCCAGAGCTGCGAAGAACTCATCTTCCGTCTTCGGAACGGAGATGCCGAGCTTGTCGAAGGCGTCCTTGTTGTAGATGAAGCCGTGGATGACCGAAGCCATCGGCACGCAGAAGGTGGATTTGCCGTCATCGGTCGACCAGGCAGCCTTGGCAACCGGCGTGAAATTCTCCATGCCGGACAGGCTCGTGAGATCGGCGAGCTGCTGCTTCTTGAAGAGTTCAAGAGACGTATCGAACGGACGGCAGGTGATGATATCGCCAGCGGATCCCGCATCGAGCTTGGCATTCAGCGAAGCGTTGTATTCCGTCGGCGCGGTCGGCGAGAAGACGATCTTGATGCCCGGGTTCTTGGCTTCGAACGCCGGGATGATCTTTTCCTGCCAGATCTGCAGGTCGTCGTTACGCCAGCTTTCGACCGTCAGCGTGACGTCGGCGGCATGAGCGAAGCCGATGGATGTCAGCAGGCTCGAAGCCAGCAGGAAGCCTTTCAGTGCAGTGTGTCTCATTTCCCTCTCCTGTTTTGAGCGCCGATAAGGCGCCGTTCTTGACCTGAAACGAACGACTGCATGCACGAGGTGACACGCAGCGCCCCATTGAGGGCCGTCAACAACTGCCGGCCCGAAAGCTCGATCGGCACGACAGGCAAACACCCGTCGACCAGACAGCGTACCCGAACAAGAAACCGATCCGGCACAGCCATGAAAGGGAAAACTGATGGCAAGAACGGCTTGAGGGCGACAAAGCCGCCACGGCCGAATCTGCATTTCATCAAGTAGCCCGGCTTATCTCTATCCTGCCGGCTCATTGCTGCTCGATGCGCTGTTCCCTTTGAGCGAATTAAGGCCAAAAAAATACCAATTGTCCAGCCAATTTTAACATCTGGACGACAGAAATGCCGCATTAAAAATTTTATCATTAAAAATCAAATAGATAAAAAGATGAAATTTCAGGGAGCTTTGGACTTGGTAAATGGTATTTTTTTGGTATTGTATGAAAAACAAGGGGAATGGCGGACTTTGGTGGCCCTATGACAGAATTCACGATCGGCATCGACGGCGGCGGCTCCAGCTGCCGCGCCGCAGTCACGGATGCAACGGGACGCATCCTGGGCCGCGGCACGGCCGGCCCGTCGAACATCCTCTCAGACCTCGACAACTCGCTGCTGAATATCGTTGCGTCCGCCAAGAACGCATTGAGCGACGCCGGCCTCTCCCCCGAAACCGTTTCCAGTGTCGCTGCCGTCATTGGCGTCGCCGGCGCGAATGTGGGTGATTATGCCGAGCGCATCGAGCGCGCCCTTCCCTTCGCCAGACGCCGCGTTGTCACCGATGCAACGACAGCCCTGCAAGGAGCTCTCGGCGATTCCGACGGCGTGATCGGCGCCTTCGGTACCGGTTCCGTCTACAATGCGCGTCGCCACGGAAAGCTCTATGGCATTGGCGGTTGGGGCTTCGTTGTCGGCGACCAGGCAAGCGGCGCCCGCCTCGGCCGCGACCTCTTGGAGCAGTCTCTGCTTGCCCACGATGGTGTTCGCCCCTCCTCGCCGGTCACTCAAACTGTCATGGCCGAGTATGGCGACGATCCGGAGCGCGTGGTCGAGTTCGCCCATGTATCCCGTCCGAATGACTTCGCCCGCTATGCGCCCGTCGTTTTCGAGGCTGCCGCCAAGGGCGATCTGGTTGCAACGGCGATTGTGCAAAACGCAGTGGCATCGATCGGCGAGAGCCTTGATGCCTTGCTCTGGCCGGAGTGCGAGGCAATCTGCCTGCTGGGCGGGCTCGCGAAGGCTTATCGCCCCTGGCTTGCAGAACGTCACGTCGCGTTGCTGCGCGAGCCGAAAGGTGACGTCCTGCAGGGCGCTATCGATCTCGCAGTGAAGTTTCTGCACGAGGAAGGAACAGGCGCGGCATGACCGACGATTTTGCAAGCCTCCTTTCTCCCGAACGTCTTCAAGCTGGCGGCACTGGTCCGCTCTACGTCAAACTGCGCCGAACTCTGGAAGATGCCATTCGCACGGGCACTCTCAGCCACGGCGATGCCCTGCCGCCCGAACGTGACATCGCGGGATTTGCGACGGTCAGCCGGGTGACTGTGCGCAAGGCGATCGATGAGCTTGTTGCTGACGGCCTGCTGGTTCGCCGCCATGGCTCTGGCACTTTCGTGACGAAGCCGGTGTCGAAGGTCGAGCAGCGTCTCTCGCAGCTCACCTCGTTTACCGAGGATATGGCGCGTCGAGGCATGACCTCGCGCTCCGAATGGCTGCACAAGGGCATTCATACGCCCTCGCCGGATGAAATGATGATTCTCGGCCTCGCGACGGATGTCAGGGTCTCACGCCTCAGCCGATTGCGCATCGCTGATGACCAGCCGCTGGCTATCGAAAACGCCAGCGTCTCTGGAGAATTCCTGCCCGATCCCTTTGTCGTGACAACGTCGCTTTATGCCGAACTCGAGCGCCGTCAGGTCCGCCCGGTCCGCGCCGTCCAGCGGATTTCCGCTACCAACATGAAGGAAGCCGACGCCCATCTGCTCGGCGTACCCGTCGGCGCTGCAGGGCTGTCGATCGAGCGTATCTCCTATCTCGGCTCGGGCCGAGCGGTTGAATTTACGCGCTCGCTCTATCGCGGCGATGCCTATGATTTTGTCGCCGAACTGACGATCGGCGTGCCGTGATGCCTGGTCGCATTGAAGAGACGGCGAATGGCGTCTATTCCATGTACCCATGACAGCTCGCATCACACTCCTCGACAGCATCTCCGATCCCGGAAATCCCGCAAAGCCGAATGACGACAGCTTCGGCTGCAACGAGTCCTGCGCCTTCGTCATCGACGGTGCCACGGGGCTCGGCGACCGCCAATATATGGATGTGGCGGGCAGTGACGCCGCCTGGATCGCCCAGCATTTCGCTCGCGGCTTTGAGGATCAGATTACTCGTGAGTCCAGCATCTCGGAGGTTGCGCGCGGCCTCTCGGTCGCAGCCCGGGCAGCTTTTCTCCGACACAACGAGAACGTGCCGCGTTATGCCTGGCCATTGACAGCATTCGCGATGCTGCATCAGACACGCGATGGCTTCTACTTCATCGGCCTCGGCGACTCCAGCGTCTTCCTGCTACAGGAAGACGGCTCCGCCACCATGCACATGGCAATCCCGGGTGCCTATCAATATGAGCAGAACCAAGCGCGAAAACACATTGCGCGCACAGGCGGCATCACGAAGGAAGGTGGCGCGCTCGGCAATACCGAGACCCTCGCCTTGTTGCGCCAGCACCGCGAACGGCAGAATACGCCGGAGAGCGGGGTCTGGACCCTCGGCCTCGTACCGGAGGCAGCCGACCACCTGATTTCTGAACGGCTGGATGTCGGGCGCAAGGCGCACGCAATTGTCTGCAGCGACGGCCTTTCGGATCTCGCGGTCCTTTACGCAGCCTATGATTCAGCGGGTCTCGTACGCACCGCGCGCGACAAGGGCTTGCGGCCAATGCTTGATGAACTCAGGCACTTCGAACGCGAGATCGATCCCGAAGGCCTCCGCTACCCGCGCTACAAGCAGAGTGACGATACCACCGCCCTGCTTGTAGAATTGACGCCTGACGCCTGAGACAACTTTCGCTTCAGAATCAGTGCTTTGCGCCGAACACCTGAATCAATCAATGCAGCCGTTGAATCAAATACTGAAGACGCAGCCAATCAGGCCGCGTCCTCGATCTCCTCGTCGCGCTTGCGCGGCACGTAGTTAAGAACCGGCCCAAGCCAGCGCTCGACCTCCGCAACATCCATGCCCTTGCGGTTTGCGTAATCCTCGACCTGATCCCGCTCCACCTTGGCGACGCCGAAGTAGTAGGAATCGGGGTGGCCGATGTAGATGCCGGAAACGGAAGAGCCCGGCCACATCGCATAGCTCTCGGTGAGCGTCACCCCAGCCGCCTTCTCCGCATCGAGCAGGCCGAACAGCGTCTTCTTTTCGGTATGGTCAGGCTGTGCCGGGTAACCCGGTGCCGGGCGGATACCGGCATATTCCTCGGTGATGAGCTGCTCATTGCTGAGATGCTCGTCCTTGGCGTAGCCCCAGTATTCGCGACGTACCTGTAAGTGCATGCGCTCGGCGAAGGCTTCGGCGAAGCGATCGGCCAGCGCCTTCACGAGGATCGACGAATAGTCGTCGTTGGCGCGTTCGAAGCGTTCCGCAATCGCGACTTCCTCGATACCGGCCGTGACGACGAAGCCGCCGACATAGTCCTGGACGCCGCTATCGACAGGTGCGACGAAGTCCGACAGCGCAACGTTCGGCCGGCCGTCACGCTTCGACAACTGCTGGCGCAGCGTGAAGAAGGTGGCAAGCTCGTCCTTGCGGCTGTCGTCCTTGAACAGGCGGATATCGTCGCCAACCGCGTTCGCCGGCCAGAAGCCGATGACTGCGCGCGGATGGAACCACTTCTCGTCGATGATCTTCTTGAGCATCGCCTGCGCGTCAGCCCAAAGCGCACGAGCCGCCTCGCCCTGCTTCTCATCCTCGAGAATGGCAGGGAACCGGCCACGCAACTCCCAGGTCTGGAAGAACGGGGTCCAGTCGATGTACTTGGCGATATCAGCCAGATCGTAGCCGTCGAACACCTTGGTACCTAGGAAGCTCGGCTTGGTCGGCTTGTAAGCCGCCCAATCGACCTGCTGCGCGTTCTCACGGGCGCGGGCGAGCGGCAGACGCACCTTCTCGGCCTCGCTGCGGGCATGCGCAGCCGCCACCTTCGCATATTCAGCGCGGATGTCGGCCACGTAGCCGTCGCGATTGTCAGGCGAGAGCAGCGTGGAAACGACGCCGACTGCGCGACTGGCATCGGTCACGTAGACGGCCTGGCCCTTGTTGTAGCCCGGATGGATCTTGACCGCGGTGTGGACGCGGCTCGTCGTCGCTCCACCGATCAGCAACGGTAGATCCAGTCCCTGGCGCTCCATCTCAGCGGCAACGTGCACCATCTCGTCAAGCGACGGCGTGATCAGGCCGGAGAGACCGATGATATCGACCTTCTCGGCAACGGCGGTCTCGAGGATCTTCGTCGCCGGCACCATGACGCCGAGGTCGATGATCTCGTAGTTGTTGCAGGCGAGCACGACGCCGACGATGTTCTTGCCGATATCGTGGACGTCGCCCTTGACGGTCGCCATCAGGATCTTGCCGGCAGCCTTGCGGTCGTCGCCGCCGTTCTGGCGCTTCTCCTCTTCCATGTAAGGGAGGAGGACGGCCACAGCCTGCTTCATCACGCGCGCCGACTTGACGACCTGCGGCAGGAACATCTTGCCGGAGCCGAACAGGTCGCCGACCACGTTCATGCCGGCCATCAGCGGGCCTTCGATGACGTGAAGCGGACGCTCGGCCTTCCGGCGCGCCTCTTCGGTATCGGCGTCGATATATTCGGTGATGCCGTTCACGAGCGCATGCTCAAGACGCTTTGCCACCGGCCATTCGCGCCACGACAGATCCTGCACACGGCCTTCGCGCGCAGCCCCGCCACGGAATTTCTCGGCGACCTCGAGCAGCCGCTCGGTCCCATCAGGACGGCGGTTGAGCACCACGTCCTCGCAGGCCTCGCGCAGTTCCGGATCGATCTGGTCGTAGACCGCCAGCTGGCCGGCATTGACGATACCCATGTCCATGCCCGCCTGGATGGCGTGGTAGAGGAACACCGCATGCATCGCCTCACGTACCGGCTCATTGCCGCGGAACGAGAAGGACAGGTTCGAGACGCCGCCCGAAATATGCACCAACGGCATGCGCTCACGGATCGTCCGCGTCGCCTCGATAAAGTCGACGCCATAGTTGTTGTGCTCTTCGATACCAGTCGCGACTGCAAAGACGTTCGGATCGAAGATGATGTCCTCTGGCGGGAAGCCCGCCTTTTCGGTGAGGATCTTGTAGGCGCGCGTGCAGATCTCGACCTTGCGCTCGTAGCTGTCCGCCTGCCCCGTCTCATCGAAGGCCATGACGACCACAGCAGCGCCATAGGCATGCAGCAGTTTCGCCTGCGCCAGGAAGTTCTCTTCGCCTTCCTTCAGCGAGATCGAGTTGACGATCGGCTTGCCCTGGACCCGCTTCAGGCCGGATTCGATGATCGAAAACTTGGACGAGTCGATCATGACCGGCACGCGGGCGATATCCGGCTCGGCAGCGATCAGGTTCAGGAACTCGACCATCGCCTTTTCGGAATCGATCAGGCCCTCGTCCATGTTGATGTCGATGATTTGCGCGCCGTTTTCCACCTGGTCGCGCGCGACGTCGAGCGCCGCCGTATAATCAGCATTGGTGATCAGCTTGCGGAATTTCGCGGAGCCCGTGACGTTGGTGCGCTCACCGACGTTGACGAAGGGAATGTCCTTGGTCAGCTCGAAGGGCTCGAGGCCAGACAGCGACATGAACGGCCGGTGCTCGGGAATCGGGCGTGGCTTGTACTTCGCCACGACCTCGGCAATCGCCTTGATGTGCTCCGGCGTCGAGCCGCAGCAGCCGCCGACGATGTTGACGAGACCCTCGCGGGCGAACTCGTCGATCTGCGCCGCCATAAGTTCCGGCGTCTCGTCATACTGGCCGAACTCGTTCGGCAGGCCGGCATTCGGATAGGCGCAGATGAAGGTATCGGAAACGCCCGACAGTTCCTGCAGGTGCGGACGCATGGCGTTGGCGCCAAGCGCGCAGTTGAGACCGATCGTGAACGGATTGGCGTGACGCACCGAGTTCCAGAAGGCCGTCGGCGTCTGGCCGGAGAGCGTGCGGCCGGAAAGATCGGTGATCGTGCCCGAGATCATGACCGGCAGGCGAATGCCCTTTGCGTCGAAGCGCTCCTCGCAGGCAAAGATCGCGGCCTTGGCGTTCAGCGTGTCGAAGATCGTCTCGATCAGGATAATGTCGGCGCCGCCATCAATCAGGCCGTCGATCTGCTCCGCATAAGCTGCCCGCAGGTCATCGAAGGTGACGGCGCGGAAGCCCGGATTGTTGACATCGGGAGAGATCGAAGCCGTGCGGTTGGTCGGGCCGATGGCGCCGGCGACGAACCGGCGGCGGCCATCTTCACGCTCGGCGCGGATGCAAGCGCGGCGCACGATCTCGGCGCCTTCCTTGTTCAGCGCATAGACCTCGCCTTCCATCGCGTAGTCGGCCTGGGCGATCCGCGTCGAGGAGAAGGTATTGGTCTCGAGAATATCGGCGCCGGCCTTGGCGTATTTGTAATGGATCTCTTCGATCGCGTCCGGCTGCGACAGGATCAGAAGGTCGTTGTTGCCCTTCTGGTGGCAGGCACAGCCGATGAAGCGGTCGCCGCGGAAATGGTCTTCATCGAAGCCCAGACCCTGGATCTGCGTGCCCATCGCGCCATCAAGAACGAGGATGCGTTCGCTCGCGGCTTTCTTGAGCGCAGCAAACACTTCACTACCGTCGCGCTTTGCCCCTTCGGAACCAAACAGAGTATCAAACACGGGCGGACTCCTTGACGTCGTTGCAGACCAGATGGTCCAATCACATAAAGATATCTTTATGTCAATATATGCCCGTCATGTGGCGGCTTTGCGGCGCTTGGCAGATGACAGACTCGGGCGGCCCCTATATAGGCGGTTGCGAAGGCTTTGTGCACGAAATCGGAGGAGTATCATGGCACCTGCAAACGGCGACGCCGCGCTCGGAAACTGGACCACCCGGACCTACCACCGCAACTGGCTGCTTGCACAGGCAAACGGGCTCTTCGATTTCTTTCAGCACAACTCCATCAACCCGAAGGGCGGCTTCTTCGATCTCGACGACACCGGCAAGCCGCTCGATGCCGCCGCCCAGGTTCGTCCGATCCACATAGCGTCGCGCGCCGTCCACTGCTTTGCGATCGGCACCCTGCTCGGTCGCCCGGGCGCATCCGACGTCGTCGACCATGGCATGCAGTACATCTGGAACCATCACCGCGACACCAGGAACGGTGGCTACTTCTGGTCGCTCGATGACAACGGCCCCATCGATTCAAACAAGCAGGGCTACGGTCACGCCTTCGTGCTGCTTGCCGCGTCCTCCGCCAAGACGGTCGGCCATCCGCTGGCCGACGGCATGCTCGCCGACATCACCGAAGTCCTGAACACCAAGTTCTGGGAAGCCAAGCACGGCGCCATCGCCGAGGAGTTCACCGCCGACTGGCAGCCGCTCGACGGCGGAAACTACCGCGGCCAGAACTCCAACATGCATCTCACCGAAGCGCTGATGGCTGCCTTCGAGGCGACGGGTGACCGCGATTATCTCGCCAAGGCCGAAAGCATCGCCGACCTCGTCATCCGTCGTGCGGCCGGTTCCGTCGGCTGGCGTGTCGGCGAACATTTCACCACCGATTGGAGCCTCGACAAGGACTACTACCACCCGAACGAAATGTTCCGTCCGGCAGGTACGACGCCCGGCCACTGGCTGGAATGGGCACGTCTTCTCCTGCAGCTCTGGGTGCTCGGCGGCAAGAAGCAGGAATGGATGCCAGATGCGGCCAAGAGCCTCTTTTCGCAGTCGATCGCGCTCGGTTGGGACGACGACAAGGGTGGCTTCTTCTATACGCTAGACTGGGACGACAAGCCCGCCAAGCGCAACAAGCTGTGGTGGCCGGCCTGCGAAGGTGCCGCTGCCGCGCACTTCCTGAACGGGCATCTGCCGAGCGACTACCACGAGGAACACTACCGCAGGATCTGGAACGTGATCGAACGCTCGTTCATCGACCACAAGAACGGCGGCTGGCATGAGGAACTGACAGAAGACCTCGTTCCCTCACACAGCCTGTTCCCGGGCAAGGGCGACATCTACCACGCCCTGCAGGCATGCCTGATCCCCCTCTTCCCGGCAAATGGCAGCCTGACCAAGGTCATCGCGGAAGCGGGCGGCAAAATCTGATTTGAGCAAGCGCCACCTCCTTGGCGCTTGACCATTATTTTCGAGCGCAGGCCACGACGCTGGCCCACTGTCGCCAAGCGACGACAAGCAGCCGGAATGATTGTGCGCTGAAAAACAGATCGGTGCGAGGTTTTGTATGACGTTTATCCCAACGGCCAATTGGGCGGCCAGTTTTCACTATGGATTCCGAGACTGCCTATACCCGTCTTCCCTGGACGCGGTTTGCGAAATCGTGACGCGATCGCCAAAGATAAAGACGCTGGGATCCGGCCACTCGTTCAATGCGATCGCGGATGGCGAAGTTGCCCTGTCACTCGCCAATCTGCCAATCAACCCTCTCGTCGAGGGTGACGGAACGCAAGTTTCAGTTGCCGGTCATTGCACCTATGGCGAGCTTGCGCTTTTCCTCCGTCGCCATCGTCTGGCCGTTCACAACCTGGCCTCCCTACCCCACATCTCCATCGCCGGAGCGATCGCAACAGCGACGCACGGCTCGGGCAATCGGAACGGCAATCTGGCGACGGCGGTCTCAGGACTCGAAATTGTCTCTGGCGACGGCCGCCTGATGAAAGTTGCTCGCGGCGATGCTGATTTCGCCGGCATGGTCGTGCACCTCGGCGCCCTTGGTGTCGTTACACGTGTGACGCTTGACGTTCAGCCGGAGTTTCAGGTCGCGCAGTGCGTCTACGACGGATTGGCTTGGGACAAGCTCTTGGCTAACCTCGATGAAATCATGGCTTTGGGTTACAGCGTCAGTGTGTTCACCCAATGGGGCCAGCAAGCGGGGTCGATCTGGGTCAAGAGAACCGCATCAGCCGATGAGTGGCCTGCCGCCATCCACGGTGCAACGCGCGCAATGGTCAACAGGCATCCGATAAGCGGATTGGAGGCGCAAAACGCCACCGAACAATTGGGGCAATACGGGCGCTGGTCCGACAGGCTTCCGCACTTCAAGATGGGCTTCACGCCGAGCAACGGCGAGGAGATACAGTCCGAGTTCCACATCCCACGGGAATACGGAGCGGCTTCCATCGACGCTCTGCTGTCGATCCGTGAGAAGTTTGCCCATCTGGTGCAGGCGGCCGAGTTCCGGACAGTTGCGGCAGATGAACTATGGCTCAGCCCGCAATATCGCCGCGACACGCTCTCGATCCACTTCACCTGGACTCGGGATCAAGACGCGGTGAACGCGGCTGCGAGGCACATTGAGCAGGCGCTGTCGCCCTTCGCGCCCCTGCCACACTGGGGCAAGGTTTTCACGGGCCACCACGTCGGCGGCAAATATGAAAAGCTTGCCGAATTTGCCCACCTCCGAGACCGGATGGATCCGGAGCGGACGTTCTCCAACCCGTGGTTGGAAACCGTCGTATTCGGCTCAGGTGAAGGCTAAGCGCTGGCCGCGAACGAGGTTTGGCTCGACCTGATCGAACTGCAACTTTCTCCGGAAGGGATCGCTGGCAGCACAGAGCTCGCGCTTCAAACTACGCCAGCTGGAATGGCAATCATGCCAGGCGCAACGCGTCGAGATCCTTCGCCAGCATCAGGGCGAGCGCCTCGACCACAAGGTTGTGGTCGTCGCGCTGTGGCAAGCCGGAGACGGTGACTGCTCCAATGCAGCCGGTGCCCTTTACATTGATCGGAAAGCTGCCGCCGTGTGGCGCATAGTCGGCATCCAACAGGCCGTTGTCGGCAACCGTCTTGCCCTTCTGCTTGAGGTCGAGGCCGATTGCATAGCTGCTTCTGAAATAGCGTAGCACCAGGTTGCGCTTGCGCCGTACCCATTGAACGTTATCCGGCGTAACGCCCGGGAGCGCGGCATAGAAAACCGGCATTGCATGCAGCGTGACATCGATCGCGACGCCGAGACCGCGTTCGCTCGCGAGTTCCTGCAGGAGCCTGCCGAGCTGCCATGCCGTCGTGAGATCGAAGGTGTCGAAGCTTAGCAGCCTCTCCTGGTCGGCGATCCGTCCGAGGTCTTCATCGGGCATGGTCATGTCTGTTTCCTCTCCTGCAATGCTTTTTTCTGAACAAATGCAAGCGGAAGGGAAAAGTAAAGCAGAATCGTGGCGACACCCGAGAGCTACAGGAGAGCATTGTGAATGATCGCGGATTGTCGGCATCGCGGTCTAGTGCAGTCGTATCGGCACCGGCCACAAAATGGATTGACGCACCACATAACGCGGCGGGGGCCGGCGCAGACAATTGCGCCGGCCCCAAGCAGTCCTTCATGCCCCTGTGATTTTCATGCCGGAAGCGCGACGGATCACCGCAGTCCGCCACTCAACTGTCGGCGTGGCGTTCAGCCGTCTGTTCCGCAACGGCGGCGATTTCAGGCACGCCGTTGGCCAGAAGGCGCTTGCGAACCAGGACGCCCATGACGCGGGCGGCGGTCGAGAAACTCATTTGGTCGAGCGGTCCCTCGCCTTCCCAAGGCTTTGTCAGCCGTTCGGTGACGGCCCCGACGATATTCATCGGAACGATATCGTCGCATTGACGCATCGCTTCAAAGACCTGGCTGATGGGAACAACGCGTCCTTCGAAGGTGACGATTGGTTCCGTGAGTTCCGTATCCCACTCTTCGAAGGCATAGAGTGCTTCGCGGAAGAGTTCCTGAAGGGTGAACGGGGCGTGTCCATTGTGAAGCGGCGGCAAGGCATTCGTCATGTCTGTCTCCTCTTTAGGGCTAGTGCCATTCCTCCTTTTCGGCCGGGCAGCTACGTGGGAAGCAGAACTCAGGTTTCCCCTGCGGGACCGAATAACACGATCTATGTTATAGTGTAATATATGCGTGAGAAAGCCTTTTATCGGCCTCACGGTTCCCGCGCGCCGTAGAAAAGAAATAGGCCATTGATATTGCAGCGAATATCAATGGCCGTTTAATCTCAAATGGAAGGCGGCCGAGCCACCCGACGATCATTGCGCGATCGAAAACGTCACGTTGACGGTAATGTTGTAGCTGGTCTCACCGCCCTGGATGGGAACGGCTGAGTCGGCCCCCTCCTTCATCATTGCTGCCCGAAAAACCGGCACCGGCTGCGGGCGCGGCAGGGTCTCGGTGATCTCGACCACGCGGCCGAGCTTGACATCGGCGGCTTCGGCAAGCGTCTTCGCCTTCGCGATGGCATTGGCAACGGCATTCTTGCGTGCCTCCTCCATCGCTTTCTCCGGCTTGTCGTTGGTGAACTGGATGTCGCCGCCCTGGTTGACGCCGAGCGTAACCGCCTCGTCAAGGATGGCGCCGAGCTTGGACAGGTCGCGGACACGCACACTCAGCGAATTGGACACCTGGTATGCGATCAACTCCGGGGGCTTGGGCTGGCCATCGTTGGATTGCGGATAATTGAATTGCGGTTGCACGGAAAAGCCGGAGGTCTGGAGATCCCGCTCGGCAATGCCCGCCTTTTTCAGCGCAGCCAGCACCTCGCTCATCGCCTTATTGTTCGCGTCGAGCGCTTCACGTGCGGTTTTTGCCTGCTTCACAACGGAAAGGTTGAGCACCGCCATGTCGGGCGCTACGCTGGCCTGGCCCTCGCCGCTAACGGAAATCACGGGCTCGCGAGACTGGGAATCGGCAGCCAGCGTCGGCAGTGCCGTGGCAGCAGCGGTCGGAAGGCTCAGCAGAAGGCTGAAGGCGATTGTTCTGGTGTTAGGCAACACGATATTTCACTCCGTGATTGTGAACTCTCGCTTGTCGTCTTGCCGATTGATTGTGAAGCTATTGCGGCGGTCCCTTGTGACCGCTGCAGAATTGCGTTAGAGCGAAACCCGTTCCGGGGAACCATTGCGCCGGACACGGCAGCGACGTTGCCGCCGGGCCTGTAGCTCAATGGTTAGAGCCGGCGGCTCATAACCGCTTGGTTGGGGGTTCGAGTCCCTCCGGGCCCACCATCCAATTGTTTTCATTACGTTATTTCGAAAGGGCCCAACGTGGGCCTTACATCACAACCTTCTCTCTATTGGTGCAGACGCGAAAAATACACTTTATGGTTGTTGCGCACGAAAATGCGCTGGTTGGGCCCATACGAGAACATGCGGGAAACATGGGTCCAAACGGCCCAACAAAAAGTGAATAAAATCAAAAAGGATGGAGTCCCCTCCGGGCCCACCACTCTCTTCAGGGTTTTCGCCGCGCCTGCGCGCTTCGCCTGTGCCATTTTGGGCGGCGGATCGAAACCCATGCGCTGCCTCAATACGAACGTCCAGATCGGCCAGGATGGAGTGGCCCTCACGCGCTGTCGTTGACTGTTCAAACGCGCTCGCGCACAAAAGCTCCCGAGCAAGAGGGAGGCTATCCGACATGAAAGATGTCGTCGCACTGGTGACGGGCGGCAGCCGTGGCGTCGGCCGCGGGATTGCGCTTGCTTTGCTCACCGAAGGAGCCACGGTACACGTTACCGGCAGGACGTTTTCCGAGGTAGAGGGGGGTCCCGAGGATAACCGCGCGGGATCGCTCCAAGGGCTCGAGCTGGAGGCCGCGAACCTACCCGGACGAGTTGTCATTCATCACTGTGACCACAGCAACGACGCCGAAACCGAGCGTGTGGCCGCGGGGATCCGAGCCGGTGGCGGGCTGGATATTCTGGTGAACAATGCGTGGCCCGGCTATGAAGGCATGGTCGAGGATGGCGAATTCACCTGGCCTCGACCATTCTGGGAGCAACCAAGCCGGCGATGGGACGCCATGATCGGCACTGCACTGAAGGCTGCTTTCATGATGTCGCGGGAAGTGGCGCCGATGATGATCTCAACCCATCGCGGTCTAATCGTCAATATTTCATTCTGGGCAGCTCAACTCTACGAGGGGAATGCGATCTATGGAATCGCCAAAGCTGCTGCCGACAAGATGGCCGCAGATTTCGCACACGAGCTGCGTCCCCACAACGTCGCCGCCGTCGCACTCTATCCCGGTCTGGTCCGCACTGAAGCGGTCATGCGGAACGCAGATTATTTCGACTTGTCCAACTCCGAGTCCCCCAGGTTTATCGGGCACGTCATTGCCGGACTTTGGCGAGACCCTGCGCTGATGTCGAAATCCGGGCACGCCTTGGTCGCAGCAGAGCTGGGCCGGCAATACGACATAGCTGACATCGACGGCTACCGACCTGTTCCCCTCACAGCGGCGGACTTTGCAAAGAGCTGAACTCGCGTCTGCCTTTGCACAGCCTCGACGGCCTGTCCGCTACCGCGTCGTGCGCATAGATCGGCGATGTCGAGCACCCGGAAAAGTTTGAGCCGCCTCATCGTTTCGGCGCCTCTCGTTTGGGCGACCCCCTGTGTAAACGGCACCATAGCAATGCTGAGTCGGCCGTTGGGACTAGTGGACAACCGGGGATGCCGGAGCGATGAAAACATCCACGGTTGCCAGAGGAAACCGCGCGATCAGCATACCAGTGAGTTCCTCCTGGGTGCGATGACCGCGATTGAAGAGGTCGAGCGCCGCGCTGCAGATCATCTCCGATCTCTTGTCGTCCGGTTTGGCCTTGTAATGCCTGTACCAAGACTGAACGGACAGCGAGAGCACGGCCAATTCGGTTTCAAGGATACTCGTGACTAGCATTCCTGATCTCCCCCAGATTAAGGCGACCGCTTTACAGCCCCTCATTTGTAAGCCTGCAATCTCTGTTGAGCCGATGCCGAAGATTCCGGCTTGGCATTCAGTGTGAAGCGACGGCGCGACGACCGCTGGACGCGAGATGTTCAGTGATCGCGCGCCGGATTTCCGTGACCGTATCGAAAAGCTTGTTGTCGAGGTCAATGACACTGAACCGGACCGCGATGAACTTGAGGCGGTTTTCGACGGGAACCGCAATCCCGACTTCCTGACCGTTGAATACGACAGCTTGCTTTCGCATAGACAAACCTCGGGCGTGGGCGCACGCACCATCGAGCAATTGGATCAAGGATTGACGGCGGAGTCAGCTTGTCGTCGTCGGTCGGTATCGGATCGACACGAGATCACGCACTCGTTGAGCCGTTGCGAAGAAACGAAGTCGTAGAAACAACGTCATCACCCTCCTCGAGTGAGGTCAAAGCGCCGCGGAGTGCTGCCGGAAGTACTGTTAGTGGGAACTGCCCTATGAAGTGAACGTATTCGAGAAAACCAAGGCAAGCAACTGATTTTTGTGATTTTTTAGCATTTCGAATCATATGACAATTACCGCATGTGCGAAGCCGAAATGACGTACGTGCGTCGCTCATACACAAGAGTTCGAAGGAACGAAGGACCGCCATCTCGGGCGGAAAGCCTCCCATTGAGACCAGGTCCAGGCTTCGTCACCGGTAAGAATTGGCGACCAGCTGCGCTTCCGCCAATCGATCAACTGCCTGAACGGCAAAAATGCGGGCCTCTTTTTTGTGGACACGCCAGGAACAAAATCCGACCCACTGTGTTTTGGCTATGCTTTGGGAAGTGAAACCCCTCAAAGTGCAGGTCGCGCCTCTGCCCCCGCACCCGCGACTGCGGGGCTTTTTCTTCGCTTGCCGTATATGAGGGGAAACTTGCCGATCTACACGCGTTTGTTGTGATCGGCCCCCTTTCTGGATGAGAAACTGAGCCTTCAGATGGATCTCGGCGAGGCATTCAAAGCTTAAGGACCGTATTAGCTATTAAGAGTTCTAAACCTAGGTCACGTCGGTGCGATCAACGTCGATCGCAATGCCACGGCTGAGGGCATCCTCCTGGCGAGCCGTAGGGCCTTGGTCGATACGATAGATGACGAGCTCATAGACCGCCGTTCTTCGGCGCGAGGCGATTCCGCGCGCAAAGCAAAGTGCAAAAATCAGCTCGATGAGTTCGCTCTCCGGCATTGCCTCATTCTCGCTTGCGATCAGAAGACATCCAATTGGCGCAAGAACAAACATCGAAACATCAGCAAAGACGCAAATACAAGTCCGCCTGCGCTCCCCTAGTTTTCGTTGGGTCGATCCTGGAGCCGACCCCAGCCTCTCCCGGATCGACGAGCGTACGGTTGGCGCCTTTTGGCGAATTGGTTCCGACCGTACGCTGCCGATTACTGTTGGTGCTCGGATGCAGCATCAAAATCGGTGACGATGCCGTGACGCAACGCCTCTTCCTCGGCTGCTCGCAACGCCTGCTGGATAAGCAGTATGACAAAATCGTAGTCAGGACTTTCCCAGGATGCCATTTCGCGGGCGACGCCCAATGTAAAGATCAGTTGCTGCACAATTGTCTCGGTCACGACACGACTCCAGTAGGCCGGGCAATTCTAGACGACCTGAGAAAACGCAACTATCGCAACGATCCCGTGATCTTGTGAGAGAAAACCACCACGCAGTTGGTGGGAATGTACCATTGACCTCCGACAGGGCGGCACGCTGGATTTGGTTGACCCACGCCAGCCGAAACCCTGCCCTATGCTCGGTTGGGTGAGCGGATTGAAGAACACCTCCACCGCACTAGATGCGGCCACGCATGCGAAAGCCTGCCGCGGTGATACGATTGGCAATGCCTGGTGAACGTGAGGTAACGAAATCTGAGGAGGATTCCATGCCGAGCATGCGCGCTGTCGAAGTAAGAAATGCCAATGCGCCTTTGCAACTGGTCGAACGCGAGATTCCGACCCCCGCTGCCGGCCAGGTCTTGATCAAGGTTCAAGCGTGCGGAGTCTGCCATAGCGATGCCTTCACTGTATTGGGAGCCTTTCCCGGCATCGCCTACCCGCGCATACCGGGCCACGAGGTCGTCGGCGTTATCGACCAAGTCGGCGAACGCGTGCCGCGTTGGAAGGCGGGCCAACGCGTCGGAGTTGGCTGGCACGGCGGTCATTGTGGGCACTGCTCCTCCTGTCGCCGGGGCGATTTCGTGACCTGTGAGACGGCACAAATTCCGGGGATCAGTTATGACGGCGGTTATGCGGAGTATATGGTCGCACCGTTTGAAGCCTTGGCCGTAATCCCCGATGAACTCAATGCCGCCGAGGCCGCGCCCCTTCTGTGCGCCGGGATCACCACTTACAACGCATTGCGCAACAGCGGCGTTCGGGCGGGCGATACGGTTGCCGTGCTTGGTGTCGGCGGGCTCGGCCACCTTGGCGTGCAATTCGCCGCGAAAATGGGCTGTCGCACGATCGCCATTGCGCGGGGTGCCGACAAGGAGCCATTGGCGCGTGAGCTCGGAGCTCATCGCTATCTTGACAGCACCACGCAGGATGTCGCCGCCGAATTGAGCAAGCTCGGCGGAGCCCGCGTGATCCTGTCGACCGTCACCAACTCACAGGCGATGAGCGCGGTGCTTGGTGGATTGGCAGTCAATGGCAAGATGATAGTGCTTGGCGCTTCATCCGAGCCGATTGAAGTCTCGCCATTCCTCTTGATTGGCGGTCGTCGCGGAATTCAGGGATGGCCCTCTGGGACATCGAGCGACTCGGAAGACACGCTCGCATTCAGCGCTTTCGCCAACATTCGTCCGATGATCGAAACCATGCCGCTGGAGCGGGCCGCAGAGGCTTATGAGCGAATGATGAGTGGGGCGGCGCGGTTCCGGATGGTCATAACAACCGGCAAATAGCTGAGCTTGGGCGCGTTCGAAAATTCGCGTTTGCATGCGAGAGCGGGAGAGCCGAGAGGTCAGCCTACCCGCGGTGATCCTCTCGAGCCCTCAGGGACCCGAAGGTACCCCTGTGCGTCCTTTTTGGCGGAAGGACAACAATAACTTAGGCTGAGTGAAGCTACTTGGGAAGTTGGACAAAGGTCCGATCGAAAAGAGGGAGGCTGAAGGAGGGTTGGTCCGCGACATCCTAAAGCCTCCCTCATCCTTCGGGGCAGAAGGACAAGGGTCAGTTAGTGCCGACAGTCCGCTTGGCTAGTCGGACTTAGGTCTGACGACTTTGTGACCAAGCTGCGAATCGGGCGCATCTGCGCACCGGTTTCGGAAATGGGACACGCGACGAATTAGAGCCCGTGGGCCAAGACCTTCTGGCAGCCTGGCGACAGGCGAGACATGTTCTCCCTCAGGCAGGCGATGCCGCGGCCGCCACCGAGCGGAACAGCGCGGCAGTAAGATCGGAAGTCCGGCCCGCACGCCTCGCGGGCAATGACCATCTCCTCGCGCGGCGAAAGTTCCGGCGCGGCTGCGGCAGCAGGCGCGGCGGCCTTGGGCGTGCCGCTATCCGGCGTTGCTGGGGCTGTCGATGCGTCGGACGATGATTTCGGAGTGGCGGCCTTGCCGCTTCCGCCGAGCGCGCTGATCGCCTGCTTGCATCCGGACGACAGTGACGCCTCATGCTGCTGCAGGCAGGCAAGCGCTTCCTTGCCGCCCGGCGTGACGCCGGAGCAATTCGATAGGAAATCGGTGCGGCAGGCGGACTTGATGGCGTTGCGCTGCGCATCCGTCGGCTGTTGCGCAACTGTCGTGCCCGCAAACAGCGTGACTGCGCAAAGCAGCGGCAGGCCAAGTCTCGTTCTCCAAGTGGCGCGTTTCGCGGATGAGACATCCAATGATGACGACGAGAAATCCTTCATAGTTCCTCTCCCTGCGGAAATCACAGTGTCGACCATGTCGGCATCGTGAGGCTGCTTCTGGGGCCCCCTTCGGGAGGGCGCCCTTGCTATCCACGGCACAGAGGATCGACCACGATGGGCTCGCCTCTGTCTGGGACAACAAAACCTCAATTGTGGGCGTCAGTGTTGCTCAATGACCTGACAGTCGCGTCTCTGACGCCACGGCATTTATGTCTGCGTATCCGGTACTGCCGCAGTGCGGCGCTTTCGATATTCCTCGAAGCGTTGCAGGACCACATAGAAGGACGGCACCAGCAAAACCGCTAGGCAAGTCGACGCGATCATGCCGCTGAAGACTGAGATACCGATTGACCGGCGCGCATTGGCCCCGGCGCCGGTCGCCAGCACGAGGGGCAAAACGCCGAGAATGAAGGCGAACGACGTCATCAGGATCGGCCGGAAACGCAATCGTGCCGCAAGCACTGCCGCGGCAGCGATTTCCATTCCCTGCATTCGCTTTTCACGTGCGTATTCAACGATCAGAATGGCGTTCTTCGAGGACAGCGCGATAAGCAGAATGAGGCCGATCTGCGTATAGAGATTGTTGGCGACGCCGAGCGCCGTCAGGGCGCCGACCGTGCCGAGGAGCGCGAGAGGAACCGCGAGAATGACCGCGAAAGGTAATATCCAGCTTTCGTACTGGCCGGCCAGAACGAAATAGACCAGCAGAATGGCGAGCCCGAAGACGTAGTAGATCTGCGTGCCGACTGCCTTCTCCTGGTAGGACAAGGCGGTCCATTCAAATCCGGCCCCGGTTGGCAATGTCTGATCAGCGATCTGCTCCATGACATTCAGCGCCTGCCCCGAACTGAAGCCGGTCGCGGCGCCGCCAACGATCGTGGCGGTAGGATAGAGATTGTAGAGGCTGATCAGCGACGGTCCCGGCACACTGGTGACGTCGATTACTGTACCCAGCGGCACCATGGTGCCATCGCCCGCCTTGACTTTCAGATTGCGGATGTCATCCGGCCGCACGCGGAATTCCGGCGACGCCTGCACATAGACCTGGAAAGTGCGGCCGAACTTGTTGAACTGTGTCACATAGCTCGATCCGACATAGCCCGAAAGCGCAGAGAACACTTGCCCGACGGTGACGCCGAGCGTCTCGGCCTTGATGCGATCGACAGAAACCTCGAGCTGCGGAGCGTCCGCTCGAAACGAGGTCTGCAACCGCTGCAGCGAGGACTGCGCGTTGCCGCGCTCGACGATCGTATTGGCCAGTGTTTGCAGCAGCGCGAAATCGAAGCTGCCATCCTTGAGGAGTACCTGCATGGTGAACCCACTGGCGTTGCCGATACCCTGGATCGCAGGAGGAACCAGGACAAGCGTCTTTGCCGTCATGATACTATCCAGCGCGCCGTTCAGGTGCTGGTATATCGACAGCAGGTCCTGGCCTTTTTCCTTTCCACGGACGTCCCAGTCCTTGAGAATGACATAGGCGACACCGGCGTTCGGCAGGCTTGCGCTGTTGTCCAGCACCGATATCCCGCTGATCGTCAGCACCTGATCGACGCCGGGCGTCGCCTCGGCGATCTCGCTGACCTGCTGCATCACCGCATCCGTGCGCTGCTTCGAGGCGCCGTCCGGCAATTGCGCGCTGATCAGCACATAGCCTTGATCCTCGGTCGGGAGAAACGCAGTCGGAAGACGGGTTAGGCCCCAGAAGGCAACACCGATCAGTGCCAAGCCCACGAGGACTGAGATCGCACTATTCCGCACAAGGCCACCGACAAGCCGCGAATAGCCATTCTCGGCCGCATCGTAAACTCGGTTGAAGCCGCGATAGAAGAAGTTGCGCCGTTCGGGCGGCACAGGCGGCCTCAGCCAGAGGGCGCATTGCGTCGGCTTCAGGGTGATCGCGTTGATTGCGCTGATCAGCGCCGTCGCGGCGATGACAAGCGCGAACTGCCGGTAGAGCTGGCCGGTCAAGCCTGGCAAGAAGGCGGCCGGAATGAAGACCGCCATGAGAACGAGCGTAATGCCGATGACCGGACCGAGAAGCTCGTCCATTGCCTTCTCTGCCGCCTGCCGACCTGGCATACCCTCCTCGACATGGCGCGAAACCCCCTCGACGATGACAATCGCGTCATCGACGACGATGCCGATCGCAAGGACGATCGCAAACAGCGTCGACAGATTGACCGTGAAACCAAGCGCCGCCATCGCCGCAAACGCACCAATGATCGTGACAGGAACAGTCGTCGCCGGAACCAGCATCGCCCGCCAATCTTGCAGGAACAGCAGGATCACGATCAGGACCAGAACGCCTGCCTCGATCAGTGTCTTGTAGACTTCCTTGATCGACGCCTCAACGAACTTCGTCGTATCGAACGGCATGGTGTATTGAAGGCCGGGTGGGAAGCTTTTCGACAGATCCGCCATCTTCGCCCGAACGGATTGGGCAACCGCAATGGCATTCGCCTCCGGCAGCTGGAAAATGCCGATGCCGGTCGCCGGGTGCCGGTTCTGCAGGAATGACTGGCTGTAGGTCTGCGCGCCGAGTTCGACGCGGCCGATGTCGCGTATTCGCGTTATCCGACCGCCATCGGCAGAATCGACCTTCACGATGATGTTTTCGAAGTCGGGAGCGTCGTTGAGACGACCGCTGACATTGAGCGTATATTGGAAATCCTGTCCGCTAGGCACTGGAGGCAGTCCGACTTGCCCCGCCGTGACCTCCTGACTCTGCTGCTGCACCGTACTGATAACGTCCTGCGGCGTCAGTCCGCGGGCCTGCAACAGATCCGGATCCATCCAGATCCGCATCGCATACTGGCCCGCGCCGAAAACGCTGACATTGCCGACGCCGGGAAGCCGAGCCAGTTCGTTCTGAAGGTTGATGACCGCGTAATTCGACAAGAAGAGGCTGTCGAAGCGGCTGTCAGGCGAAGTGAGAGTGACGAACCCCAGGATCGACGTCGACTTCTTCTGCGTCGTCACGCCTTGAACCTGAACGGCTTGCGGCAGCGATGGCATCGCAATGGCGACGCGGTTCTGGACCAGGACTTGCGCCTGATCCGGATCGGTGCCGATTGCAAAGGTGACCGTCAACGAATAGGTGCCGTCGCTGGCACTGGTCGACTGCATGTAGAGCATGTTTTCGACGCCGTTGACCTGCAATTCGATTGGCAATGCCACGGTATCGACCAGAGTCTTGGCACTCGCGCCCGGATAACGCGTCGTCACCTGAACGGTCGGCGGAACTACGTTGGGGTACTGGGCGACCGGCAGCTGGAACAATGCGACGGCGCCGATCAGGACGAAGACCAGCGCGAGAACATTCGAGAGTACCGGCCGCTCGATGAAGAAGCGCGAGATCATCCGTTTCGCCTCCTGGAGCTAATCCGCTGCCGGCTCATGGGACCTTCGATCCGCTCGGATCCCCCGTTGCCGCGGCCTCTATCGTGATTTTCTCAGGCGTGACCTTCATATCGGGTACGGCCCGTTGGATCCCGGCCATGACGACCCAATCCGCGGGATCGAGACCGGATTCGACGACTCTCATCTGGCCATTGCGCTGGCCTATTTTGACGACTTTCTGCTCGATCACGTCGTCCTTGCCGAGCACCAGCACGTAATTTCCCTGCTGATTGGTGCCGATCGCATCATCACGAATGACGAGCGCCTTGTCCTGGTGGGCGACAGGAACACGAACGCGGACAAAAAGACCCGGCAAAAGTGCGTGGTCCTTGTTGTCGATGATGCCCCGAACCGAAAGCGTGCCTGTCGACGCATCGATCTGCGGTGAGACGTAGTCGAGGTGCCCCTTGTGTGGATAGCCCTCCTCGTCGCCGAGCCCGATTTCCACCGGGATATTGGGAAGGTCGGCCTGGGTCAGCTTGCGCCCGGCCTTGGCGAGGCTCTGCTTGATCATCAGCACCTGAGCCTCACTGACGTTGAAATAGACGTAGAGCGGGTCGGTTTGAACGATCGTGGCAAGCTTCGTCGGGCCTGACACGCCCACCAGCGCACCGACATCAACCAGGTGGTCCGTCACAGTGCCATCGAAGGGGGCCACTACTTCGGTATATCCGAGGTTGATGTTTGCAAGATCGAGGCTCGCCTGCGCGTTCAGGATGGAGGCGTTTGCTTCATCCAGTGTCGCCTTGGCGCTGTCGACGGCTGTCTGTGTCGTCACTTCCTGCTTCATCAGATTGAGCTGCCGGTCGTATTCCTGCTTCGCGCCGACTTGCGACGCCTGCTGCGAAGCCAGTTGCGCCTGGGCTTGGTCAACCTGTGCCTTATAGGTGTCGCGTTGGATGCTGAAGAGCTTGTCGCCCTTCTTTACCGGGGTACCGTCTTTGTAGTCTATCGTTTCAAGAAAGCCCTGCACGCGGGCCTCGATGTCGACCGCGTTTATCGCATCCGTGTTGCCGGTCAGCTCAAAATATTCAACCACCGGCTGCTGCAATGGCTGCGCCACGTTCACCTTCGGCGGCGGCGGCGGCACATACGCATTGTTCCCGCTGTCGCATGCCGATAACGCAGCGACCACCGTCAAAATACCGATAAGATGCAGCCCTCGATACGAACTTTCGCGCATTTTTCTGCCCCGATGCATGCACGAGCTTCGGATTTCATGTGCGCCCCTGGCGTATCCCAACAGTCCATGCGCCTGGGCAGAGTATAGTATGAACCAATATTTCCGCATTTCCGCGAAAAGCAATAGAGGCACGCGCGATAAATAGTTGGCGATACGGGACGAAACATGTGACAAAAGATGAACTTGCAGTTACATTTCTGCCGCAAGAAAAAGAAACGTACAGTAGCCGGGCTTCCGTCCAATCCGACGGTCTGCGCGGTTTTTGATGCCCCGAAGGCACTCGAAAGCGTGGCCTTGCTGGCAATGCCGCCGGCGACCTTAACGTACCCAGCATTCGACGCGTACCCAATCAACCGTTGCGAAAGTGAGGGCCGTGACATGGCGAAATTAATGTTGGCGACACGCTTCAAGGTATTGGTGACCTTGTGCGCAATGACCGCAGGATCGAACTGCCCGGCGTGGGCGGACGACTCGAAGGAATTGCTGAAGGCAATGTCCGACTATATGGCGGCTCAAAAGACATTCTCCTTCGACTATGTCTCCTCGGTGGAAGCTGTGACTCCGACCTTCGAGAAGCTGCAATTCGTCAGCTCCGGCACAGCAACGGTCGGCCGGCCGGACAAAATCCGGGTGACGCGCACCGGAGGTTTTGCCGACCTTGACGTCAGCTTTGACGGCACGAAGTTCACGGTTCACGGAAAGAACCTCGACGCCTACGCCCAGATCGACGCAAAGGGCAGCCTCGACGAGCTTTTCGACCGACTTCAGAACGCCGGTGCAGAAATCCCGGGCTCCGATCTGTTGCTCTCGAACAGCTTCGATACGCTGATGGACGGCGTCACGGAGTCCAAGCACATTTCAAGCGCCGTCGTCGACGGTGTGGAATGCGAATACCTGACATTCCGGAAGAATGATGTCGACTGGCAGATATGGATAGAATCGGGGGCGAAGCCTGTCCCGAAGCGCTATGTGGTGACCAGCAAGCACGTGGTGCAGGCGCCGGAATACATGCTCGAGGTCCGGAACTTCCGCACAGGAGAAGATGTGAAGGTGGCAAACTTTGCCATCGAAATACCCGGCGATGCCAAGAAGGTTGATCTCAGCGAACTTGGTCAGATCGATGAACTGCCGGCGCCGACAGAGATGGGAGATGCACAATGAAAACCTCCGTACGGATTTTCGCTATTGCGCTCGCGGTTGCGTTCGCCTCCCTCGATGTCAGCATGGAGGGGAACGACCTAGCCACGGTAGCCATCAGCGCATCCACCCCGGCACAAGCCGAAATCGGCCGCCCCCTGACACCGCTGTCCTATGCGGGCGCCGCTCGGCGAACGACACGCCGCGTCGTGCGCAGAACGACCGTCTACGTGAACACGCTGCCGGCAGGCTGCGTCTACGGACCGTACTACGGAGGCTACTACTACCGATGTGGATCGCTCTACTACGCCAAGAGCGGCGCTACCTACGTTCAGGTGGTCATCGAATAGCAGGATTGTGGAGCTTTTGAGTGGCTGTTGGTGGGTTGCCGCGCCGAATCGGAACCTACCGACGGCAACGGCGTTTCATGCTCACTGTGGACCAGAGAGCGACCTATAAACAGCAACTTGACGAGAAACTGGCGGCTGCGCTCAGCGAGCCACCGGCGGCCGGCGGTATCGTCTTTATTGCGAACCTGGTGACGGGCATAACAAGGCGAGCCGTCAAGAACGGATTTGTCTACCACGACGCCCAGGGCACGCGCATCGCCGACCAGGCGGAGCTCGAGCGAATCTCGGCGCTGGCCATTCCGCCCGCCTACACGGAGGTTCTCATCTCCGCCGACCCGAATTCTCATCTGCAGGCTACCGGCCGTGATGCGCGCGGCCGCAAGCAGTACCGCTACCATTCCAAATGGACGGCTGAGCGAGAAAAAAGCAAGTTCGAGCGGCTTGCCGATTTCGGCTCGGCGCTTCCTGCGATCCGCAAGAAAGTAGACTCCGACCTCCGGCGCCGGATGCCCAATATTGACAAGGCGCTGGCGACCATCGTCTGGCTTCTGGACAATCTCTATATCCGCGTCGGTAATGCGAGTTACGCCGCAGACAACGCCTCCTACGGCCTGACAACGCTGCGAAACCGGCATGTGAAAATCTCAGGCTCGAGCATCCACTTCCGCTTCAAGGGCAAGTCCGGGAAGGAATGGCGCCTCAGCCACAGCGACCGTCGCATCACCCGCGCCGTGCGCATGCTCCAGGAATTGCCCGGCCAGCAGCTGTTCCAGTATATCGATGACAGCGGCGCCGCTCATCCGATCCAGTCGCAGGACGTCAACGCCTACATACGGGAGGCGTCCGGAACCGACTTCACGTCCCGGCAATTCCGCACATGGGGCGCAACACAAATGGCAGCAATCGCGCTCGCCGCGCTTGAGCCGGAGCAAAGCCAGCGCGGGCGCGCGCGACAAATGAACGAGGTCGTCGATGCAGTTGCCGCACGCTTGGTCAACACGCGCGCCGTCTGCAGGTCGTCCTACATCCATCCGAAGGTATTCGAGAGCTTCGAAGCAGGTGAGCTTGCCAAGCTCGCTGCCGCCCGGCCGAGCCGAAGCGCCAGATTGCTGCGCTGGATGGACCAGGGCGAAATCGCTGTGCTGCGCTGGCTGAAGGGCCTGAACGGGCGCTGAGGGCAGCCGCTTTCATACATCCGCCGCTTAGCTACGATCGCGATGGAACCAAACCACGCCCCGGGCCGTTATGGGAAATCGCCGCGAATGCGGCCACGGGAGATGGCGCCAGGGCGCCAGGGCGCAAATGGCACGTCAGACCTATTGGAAGGGCTATCTCAAGCTGTCACTCGTCACCGCCGCGGTGTCGCTCACCCCGGCTACCACGGACAGCAACCAACTTCGATTTCACGTCTTGAACCGAAAGACAAAGAACCGCGTCGAAAGCCGCTACGTCGACAGCGTCACCCACAAGCCAATTGCCGACAAGGATCAAGCCCGGGGATATCCCCGCGGCGAAGACGACTATGTCATTCTCGAGGACAAGGAGCTCGAAGAGGTCGGACTGGAGAGCACCAAGACCATCGACATCGATACATTCGTGCCACGCGGCTCGATCGACTGGATCTGGTACGACAAGCCGCACTTCCTAACACCGGAGGACAAGGTCGGTACGGAGGCATTCTGCGTGATCCGCGAATCGATGAAGGCAAACGATGTGGTCGGCATTGCCCGGCTCGTCCTTTACCGGCGCGAGCGCGCCGTCCTGCTGGAGCCTCAGGGCAAGGGTATCATCCTTTGGACGCTGCATTTCGGCGACGAAGTTCGTCCGCCGGCAGCCACGCTCGACGGCGATGGTAAGGTCGATGCCACCGTGCTTTCCTTGATGACGAAACTCGTCAAGGACCGGACCGAGGAATGGCAACCGACCATGGTGCGGGATCCTATCCAGAAACGCCTGAAAGCGATGATCCGCGCGAAGCAAAAGAGCCTGGTCAAAGCCACACCGCCATCCTCCAAGCGGCCGACAACAAAACCGACAGGCAACGTCGTCAACATCATGGACGCCCTGAAGAAAAGCCTCGCCAAGGAAACGGGACGTCCGAAATCTCACTGACAGATCGCAAGCGACCGTCCCTTACTTTCGCTTCTCCAGCGGAACGGCGGCGGCAAAGAAATCCGCCCACGGATCGCTCCGCAGGCCATCGAGACGCGCCGGAGCGTTGTCGACGGTGAAATAGGCCGGACCGATTTCCTCGGTCAGCTCGGTCCACTCAAGCGGCATGGAGACAGCAGCCCCTGGCCGGGCGCGGGTGGAGTAGGCGGCGACGGCCGTGTTGCCACGCCCATTGCGCAGATAGTCTATGAAAATCTTGCCGGTCCGCTTCGCTTTCGTAGCGGTCGCAAGATACTTGTCCGGCTGATCTTTTGACATCCCATCGGCGAGCGCCTTGGCGAAGGCCTTGACCTGTACCCAGCTGGCCTTCGGTTTTAGCGGTGTGACGACATGCAGCCCCTTGCCGCCGGAGGTCTTGACGAAGGCCGCCAAACCCGCCGCTTCGAGACGCTCCTTCAACTCGTTGGCGGCAGCGATGATATCCGACCAGCTGACGCCATCGGCCGGATCAAGATCCATGGTGATTATGTCCGGTCGCTCCCAGCTGTCAGTCGTGGCACCCCACGGATGGATTTCCAGCACGGCGGACTGGACGAGCGCCACCATCCCGTCGAAGTCCATGATGCGCAGCAATTTCTCGCCGCCCTTGTCCTTCGGATCGGTGATCTGTTCGATGTTTGGATTCATACCTTTCCAGGCGTGCTTCTGGAAAAACCGCTGGTGGCCGGCGATGCCATCGGGGCAGCGCAACAGAGCAAGTGGCCGCTTCGTCACATAGGGTTCGATAAAGCGCCATACCCGCGCATAGTAGCTCGCCAACCCCTGTTTCGTGACGCCCTCCTCCGGCCAATAAATGCGATCCGGATGCGTGAGCGTCACGCTGGACTGAGGCAGTTCCCGAGCAGGTATGTTTGTTAGTTCCGGCATCGCATCCTCTGGCGCCTTGTCTTCCCTCAGTCCACGAAATGCAGCATGCCGCAAGTTGCCGTCAGCCGACCATGCCTGAAATTCAACCTCGGCGACGAGCTTTGGCGTGACATAGACCAGCCCACGGCGCTCTTCGGTGGTGAGATCATCGTCGAAGGAGTTGTCTTTTTGCTCCATTGCCGACAGCGTCTCATAGAGACCTTGGGCAACATTAACGCTGAAGCCCGTCCCTACCCTGCCCACATGCGCAAGCTTGCCCTTGCGATAAACGCCCATGGCCAGCGAGCCGATTGCATTCTTCATCGCGCTCGAGGGCACATAGCCGCCGACAACAAATTCCTGTCTCTCCAGGCATTTCGATTTCACCCAGTCGCCGGTACGTCCCGAAACGTATTCGCTGTCAGCCAATTTCGACACAATGCCTTCAAGACCAAGCTGGCGGGCATGCTCCAGAACCACTGTGCCGCTTTCGGTAAAATGCTGGCTGTAGCGGATCATTCCGGAGTCGCCCGCGAGTAGCGCCTCCAGCAGCCGCTTCCGGTCAGTCACCTTTGCCTGCCGCAAATCATAGCCGTCGAGATACAAGAGGTCGAACGCATAAAAGACGAACCGATCATGCCGCCTTTCGCTGAGATCGCTTTGCAGCGCCGAAAAATCCGAGGCTCCGTTTTCCCGCTCGACGACGATTTCTCCATCAAGGATCGCCGACCTTGCCGGCAGCGCGGCGAAGGCATCGGCAATCTCCCGGCCGAACTTCTCGGTCCAGTCGAGCCCGCTGCGCGTCAACAGCCCTGCCTTGCCATTTTCAAGGCGAACCTGAAGCCGGTATCCGTCGAACTTGATCTCGTGAATCCAGCCTTTGCTTGATGGTGCCTTCGCCTTCAGCTTGGCAAGCTCAGGCTCGACGAAGTCAGGCATCGCTGCCTTTTCGGCGCCCTTCGGCCAATCGTGGCGTTGCGGCTTCGCTCGAGCCGCCACAGCCCTTGCAGCGGGCTTCGATGCACCCTTGCGACGGGAGTCCCAGGTGGCGTCGGGGTGCTTTGTCACCTCTTCAATCTTGCGGCCGCTTTTCACCGATTCCGGCCGCTGTTTCAGGATATCGCCCTTGCGGCGAGCATCCTCGTCCTCCGCCTTGATCAGCAGCCAGTTCTCCTGCTTTTCGGCCGGCTTGCCATGCATGCGAACCAGGTGCCACCGACCGCTGAGTTTCTCGCCTTCGAGGTCAAATTCCAAGTGACCCTTCTTGTAACCCTTGTGAGGATCACCATTCGGCGTCCACGTTCCACGATCCCATAGAAGCACTGTGCCGCCGCCATATTGACCCTTCGGGATGGTGCCTTCGAAGTCTCCGTAGTCTAGCGGATGATCCTCGACATGCACTGCAAGCCGCTTTTCATCGGGATTGAGGCTCGGTCCGCGGGTGACGGCCCAGCTCTTCAGCACACCATCGAGTTCCAAGCGGAAGTCATAGTGAAGGCGTGACGCGTCGTGTTTCTGAATCACGAAATTGAGCGTGGCTGGTGATGTGGATTTGGTGGAACGCCGGCTTCCTCTTGGCTCCGGCGTCACCTTGAAATTGCGCTTCGCCTGATAGGCCTCCAAAGCCATGCTCAGCTCGCTTTCGTTTCGCTAGAGGCGCGCTTCGCCGCCCGTGGCTTGGCGCTCAGCTTGGCACTCTGGCGAAGGGCATCCATGAGGTCGATTACCTTGCCCTGCGGCTTTGGTTTTGCTTTGGGCAGCTCCCGGCCCTCGATCTTCGCCTTTACAAGCTCCGAGAGCGCCGTCTCGTATCGATCCTCATATTCCTGCGGATTGAACGTACCCTTTTTGGTACCGATGATGTGGCCGGCCAACTCAAGCATTTCCTTGTCGAACTTCATCTCCGGAATGTCCTTGAAGACCGTATCGGGCTTGCGGACCTCGTAGTCGAAGCTCAGCGTGGTGGCGACCATATAGTCGTCCTGCGGCCGGATCAGAACTGTGCGGTTACGGCGGAACAGCACCGCCTCGGCAATCGCTGCCACCTTCTGATCGCGCATCGCACGAGCGATCAGCCCGAGCGCCTCCCCGTCATCCCCGCTGACGGGCGCCAAGTAGTACGGCTTGTCGAAATAGAGCTTGTTGATTTCGTTGTAGGGCACGAAGTTCTGGACGTTCAGCACCTTGTCGCTCTCAGGCATGACGCCCGCAATCTCGTCGCCTTCGATCACGATGTATTCGCCGTTGTCCAGTTGGTATCCCTTGACCTGGTCATCGCGTTCGACGGCCTTGCCAGTTTCGCTGTCGACGAACTGCCGCTCGACGCGATGGCCGGTTTTTCGACTGATGATGTTGAACGAAATGCGATCCGAGGTGGAGACGGCGGTGTACAATCCGACCGCGCAAACGAGATCCCCGACTTTCAGATGACCCTTCCAGCTTGCCCGAGCTGCCATGACGTTCCCCTCAGTTGTCGTTCTGCAGTTTGCGCCGCCGTCTTTCGTCCAAGGCTACGATCTTCTCGACGGCCGCGACGTCGTCGCTCGTCACCACCGGAACGGGATCTGCAGCTATCGCTTCAAGCACGTCGGTCGACAGTCCGCCGTTGCGGATCACCCATTCAAGGGTTTCGCGTGTCTGGCGCTCGGCTTTGAGCTGCGCGTACAGCGCGATGATCAGCCTGTCGCGCGCATCCATCCGCCCGTTCTTGCGATCGATTTTTGGGATGTGAGGCACCGTGTCACCCGCCCGCGTTTGCAACGAAGGGATTCAACAGATCAAAGGCGAAAAAGTTCCGGGAATCCGGGCCCTCCGCTCGCTTTTTTTGCTAAAAGTCACCCGGCGAACGGAGAAACCGATCTTCTCGTAGCCAGCTCAGTGTTTTGCCGGCCCCCTCGGGACCGTGGAGCCGGTTGCCGAAACCGGGTCGCTCGCCGGGAATGTGCCTTCCAGTCCCTCGTCGAGCTGTTCTTCCATTGTACTTTGATCACCCGACGCACGAGCGCTGGGCCGCGCTGTCACGGGATCGGAAGTACCCTCGCCGGTCGTGGCGGCGATCTCCAGCATCACCGCCTTGGCGCGTTCGACCGCGTTTCTTGGGTTGACCGATTGCGTCTCGTCGTTCCGTAACAGCACGGATACTACCTCTCCCCCATCGCCAACGAATTCGATGGTAAAGCCCCGTTTGCCACCCATTTCGGGAATGACCTGCGTACCGACGACCTGCATGACGCTCTCCTTAAACATCTCTTCTTTGAAGGAACGGAAGCGACAACCGAAGGTTCCAAGTTGCTGCAATGGAGCGGCACACAAAAAGAAAAGCCACCGCTCCCGCGGTGGCTAAGGTGTGAGGTCAAGAACCTCCAGAGGGAACAGTTGCTTCATCGACCGGGAGGATGGCCGACATGCGTCAGCAACTGCCGGCAATATGCCGCGTTGGCGCCGCCGGCTCAATCAACGACGCACCGAAATCCTTTGCTTGAGGCAATCAACTTTCCAGATTCCAGGGGAACCGCGCGATATTCTACTCGCAGGCAGCCCTGAAACGGCTCGCTCGCGGCGCGGCGGACGAGGAAGACTAGGACCTGGACGGTCTCGCCGGCCCCGTTGATTCGCGCAGAATGAGTTCGACGGGCCAGAGCTCGTGGATTTCCAATGGAGACCGACCCGACAGCAGTTGCAGGACAAGATCCGCACATCGCGTTCCGGCCGCCCGCATCGAGGACCGCGTCGCCGACAGCGACGGCACCATGTTGTCGGCGGTGAGATACGGAAAGACGTCGTCATGGGCGATGACCGAGACGTCGCGCCCGATCTGCATCCCAAGCGATCGGACCGCGCGATAGACACCGAGCGCCGTCATCATGGATCCCGCCACAAAGGCTGTTGGTGGGTTCGGTTGCTCCAGGAAGGACCGCGCAAACCGGAAACCGAGCTCGTCAGTGAAGTTGCCGCTCGCCATCAGCTGCGGATCAGGCTCGATGCCGTGACTTTGAAGTGCCTTGCGGAAGCCACTGTCCCGGTGAAGAGCGTAGGTCGCGCCCGACCGACCATTGATCATTGCAATGCGCCGGTGGCCAAGATCGATCAGGTGCGACGTGGCGCGCTTGATCGCAGCTTCGTTGTCGATGTCGAGCCAGGCATGCGGCACATCGATGGCCGACCGCCCGTGCACGAGGAACGGCATGCCGAGTTCGTGGAGCAGCGCAATGCGCTCGTCATTGGGTTTGGGCGAGTGCACGATGATCGCGTCGACACGCCGGCTCTCCACGAGTCGACGGTAGAGCTGCATCTCATCCTCGTGGTTGGGATCCGCCATCGGGATGACGAGAATGTCGGTCTCCTCCGCCACCAGCCGCTCCGCCATGCCGGCCATGAACTCCGCGAAGTGAAATTCGCCGGCGCGCCCCATTACCACGCCGATAGCCCCTGCCCGACCGGTTTTCAGCCGCACGGCATTGACGTTCGGACTGTAACCCAGCCGCATAGCAGCTTCCGCCACACGGGCGCGCGTGGTCTCGCTCACCTCGGGGTAGCCGCTCAGCGCCCGACTGACCGTGGTCGGGGACAATCCTACCTGCTTCGCGAACTCTTTAAGCTTCATCCGACGGTGCGTCTTTCGTCCTGACCTGGCTGGCTGGACGCCAACCGGTGCTGTCTCCCTTATGGCCTAAGCGCATCAGTTCGCAAATAGCCAAACCGTTTTCAATTTTAGATATTCCTTTGAGTGAGGCTTGTCTCTTTTCCCACAACCGAAACTACCGCCATCCCTATGATTTTTCTTTGTTATCAATATGTGATCGCGGTTGTGCGACTTTGACACGTGTGCCCGCTTGACTCAATATCGACCTTCTGACAATTTTTTCCAGCCAAACCGTTTTCAATTTTTCCAATGTTTGGTTCTTTTGGGAGGAAGATATGAAGTTTCATTTCACAGCGGTCGCCATCGCGGCCGCGCTGCTCGGTGTCGCACAGCCCTCGTTCGCCGCCAACATCAGTATTTCCGCAAGCTCGACCGGCAAAAACCTCGACCTCTTCCGCAAGCAGCTCGACGAGTTCGAGAAGGCAACCGGCAACAAGGTCAGCATCGTGACCATGCCGTCGTCGTCGACGGAGCAGTTCTCGCAGTACCGCCTGTGGCTCGCCGCCGGCAACAAGGACGTCGACGTTTATCAGACCGACGTCATCTGGGCGCCGCAGCTCGCCGACCAGTTCGTCGACCTCAAGGATGCCGCAAAGGATGTCGTCGGCGATTTCTTCCCGTCGATCATCGCCTCGCAGACCGTGAACGGTCGCCTCGTCGCCATGCCGCTCTACACCGATGCGCCGGCGCTCTTCTATCGCAAGGACCTGCTCGAGAAGTACGGCAAGCAGCCGCCGAAGACCTGGGACGAAATGGCGGCGACCGCCAAGGAAATCCAGGACAAGGAACGCGCAGCCGGCCAGAAGGATCTCTGGGGCTATGTGTTCCAGGGCAACGCTTATGAAGGCCTGACCTGCAATGCGCTCGAGTGGGTCAAGTCCTCTGGCGGCGGCCAGATCATCGAGCCGGATGGCACCATCTCCATCAACAACGAGAAGGCAGCAGCAGCGATCGACCGCGCCAAGGGTTGGGTCGGAACGATTTCGCCAGGCGGCGTGCTCGCCTACCAGGAAGAAGAGTCCCGTGGCGTCTGGCAGACCGGCAATGCGGTCTTCATGCGCAACTGGCCCTATGCCTATGCTCTCGGCAATGGCGGGGACAGCGCCGTCAAGGGCAAGTTCGACGTAACGACGCTTCCGGTTGCCAAGGAAGGCGACACGCCCTCCTCGACGCTCGGCGGCTGGAACCTTGCCGTCTCCAAGTACTCCGAGAACCCGGACGTCGCAATCGCACTCGTCAAGTTCCTGACCTCCAAGGAAAGCCAGAAGCAGCGCGCGATCGAGCTGTCCAACCTGCCGACGCTGGCTGCGCTCTACGACGACAAGGACATCGCTGCCGCAGCGCCGTTCATGCCGAACTGGAAGCCGATCTTCCAGAACGCCGTTCCGCGTCCGTCGGCATCCGCCAAGGTCAAGTACAACGAGGTCTCCTCGAAGTTCTGGACCGCCGTTCACAACTCGCTTTCGGGCAACGGCACCTCCGCAGAAAACCTCGAGCTTCTCGAGGCCGACCTGACATCGCTGAAGGGCGAGAACTGGTGATCGACAGCATCGGCGGCGGCGGGCTTTCCGCCGCTGCCTTTCCCTGAAGACGCCACCGTCAATCGCCTCAAGAAGCGGGTACCTCATGACTGAAGCCGCAGTTTCCCCAAGCGTCGGATCGCGAGCGCGCGCCGTCAATACCTCGTCGGACCTGCGCTCCGAGCGCATCCGTTCCGCCTGGATATTCCTGGCCCCCACCCTGTTCATTCTGGCCGTTGTTGCCGGATGGCCGCTTTTCAGAACGATCTATTTCAGCTTCACGAACGCATCCCTCACGAGCCTCGGTGACGCCCAGTTCGTCGGCTTCAAAAATTATCTCTCATGGATCACGCTTAAGAGCGGGCGCACCGTCTATAGCGGCCTGCTTGCGGACCCGAACTGGTGGCGCGCCGTCTGGAACACGATGAAGTTCGCGTTCCTGTCGGTGACCATCGAAACCATTCTCGGCCTCATCGTCGCCCTGGTGTTGAACGCCAATTTCCCCGGCCGCGGCATCGTCCGCGCCGCCATCCTCATTCCCTGGGCGATCCCGACAATCGTTTCCGCCAAGATGTGGGCCTGGATGCTCAACGACCAGTTCGGCATCCTGAACGACATCCTGCTCGGCATGGGCCTGATCACCCAGAAGATTGCCTGGACCGCCAATCCGGAGACGGCGATGATCGCGGTGCTGATCGTCGACGTCTGGAAGACGACGCCTTTCATGGCGCTCCTCATCCTTGCGGGCCTGCAGATGGTCCCCGCCGATATCTACGAGGCGGCCAAGATCGATGGCATCAACCCGATCAAGGTGTTCTGGCGCCTGACCCTGCCGCTGGTACGACCCGCAATCATGGTTGCCGTGATCTTCCGCATGCTCGACGCCCTGCGAATCTTCGACCTGATCTACGTGCTGACGCCGAACAATGCTCAGACCAAGACCATGTCGGTCATGGCCCGCGAAAACCTCTTCGACTTCGACAAGTTCGCCTATGGGGCGACGGCCTCGACGGTGCTCTTCCTGATCATCGCGACGATCACCGTGCTCTACATGTGGCTCGGTCGCGTCAAACTCGGCGGGAGCGAACGCTGATGCTGCTGACCGCTACCAAGAACACCCTCTTCTACCTGCTCGTCGCCGTCATCGTCATCATCGCGGTATTCCCATTCTACTACGCGATCCTGACGAGCTTCAAAGCCGGCACGGCCCTCTTCGAGGTCAATTACTGGCCGACCTCGATCTCGCTCACCAACTACACGACGGTCCTGACCACGGGCAGCTTCATCCGCAGTCTTGGCAACTCGCTGCTCGTCGCCATCCTCGTTGTCGCCGCCTCTTTGCTGCTCGCCGTCACCGCATCCTATGCGCTTGCCCGTGTCAATTTCCGCGGCCGCGCGCTGCTGATGCTGACGATACTGTCGGTCTCGATGTTCCCGCAGATCGCCGTCCTCGCCGGCCTGTTCGAGCTGATCCGCTGGATCGGCATCTTCAACACGCCGTTTGCGCTGATCTTCTCCTACATGATCTTCACCCTGCCCTTCACGGTCTGGGTTCTGACCACCTTCATGCGCGATCTGCCGATTGAAATCGAGGAAGCGGCAATCGTCGACGGCGCCTCGCCGTGGGTCATCATCACTCAGGTTTTCATGCCGCTGATGTGGCCGGCACTGGTCACGACCGGCCTGCTTGCCTTCATTACGGCCTGGAACGAATTCCTCTTCGCCCTAACATTCACCTCATCGGACGCTCAGCGAACGGTGCCGGTTGCCATCGCCCTGCTTTCAGGCGGCAGCCAGTTCGAAATCCCGTGGGGCAACATCATGGCAGCATCCGTCATCGTCACGGTCCCTGTCGTTGTCCTGGTCCTGATATTCCAGCGGCGCATCATTTCCGGCCTGACCGCCGGCGGCGTCAAAGGTTGAAGAAAGCACGATATGGCACAGATTCGACTCGACAATATCCGCAAGAGCTTCGGTGCGCTTGAAGTCATCAAGGGTGTCTCGCTCGATATCCGCAAAGGCGAGTTCATGGTCTTCGTCGGCCCGTCCGGCTGCGGCAAGTCCACGCTGCTGCGACTGATCTCCGGACTGGAAGACATCAGCTCGGGTACGCTTTCCTTCGATGGCGAGGCCGTCAACCGCTACGCACCGTCGAAGCGCGGCATCGCCATGGTCTTCCAATCCTATGCGCTCTATCCGCATATGACCGTGTTCGAGAACATGGCTTTCGGCATGAAGCTGTCGGGACGCACCAAGGAAGAATGCAAGGCTCGTGTCGAGCAGGCTGCCGGCATGCTGCAGCTGTCGCCCTATCTTGAGCGCCTGCCGCGCCAATTGTCGGGCGGCCAGCGCCAGCGCGTCGCGATCGGCCGCGCCATTGTCCGCGATCCCAAGGTGTTCCTGTTCGACGAGCCCCTGTCGAACCTCGATGCGGCGCTGCGCGTCGCAACACGGCTGGAGATCGCCAAGCTTCACCGCAGCATGCACGGCACGACAATGATCTACGTCACCCATGACCAGGTGGAAGCGATGACGCTGGCCGACCGCATCTGCGTTCTACGGGATGGCGTCGTCGAGCAGGTCGGCACGCCGCTCGAACTCTACGAGACGCCGAATTCCGTCTTCGTCGCCGGCTTCATCGGTTCACCCAAAATGAACTTCCTGACCGGTGAATTCGCGGCACCCTACAATGCCCACACCATCGGTGTTCGCGCCGAGCATATGGAGATCGTTCAGCAGGACGCCGCCTGGAGCGGCACCGTCATTCATTCCGAAATTCTCGGCTCGGACAGCTTCGTCTATCTCGACATCGGCACATCGGAGCCGCTCGTCGTGCGCGAGACGGGCGTCTCCGGCCACCAGCCCGGCCAGAAACTCGGGGTTTCCCCGATGGCTGGCCGTATTCACCGCTTCGACCAATCCGGACGCGCGCTCGAAAGAGTACCCCTCAAGGGCGCGGCCTGACACCTACCCGAAACCACAGGATCCGCCACGCCTCCCATCGAGGTCGATCCACCATTCGCATGAAGGAGCAATCACTTGGCTATTCGCACCATTGTCTGGGGTGAAAACATCCACGAAACCACCAATGCCATCGTTCGGGGCATCTATCCCGAAGGCATGCACACCACTATAGCCAACGCGCTGAACACCGATCCGGCGATCCAGGCGACGACGGCGACGCTACAGGAGCCCGAGCACGGCCTGACGGAAGCCCGCCTTGCCGAAACCGACGTCCTCACCTGGTGGGGCCACAAGGATCACGGCGCGGTCTCCGACGTCGTCGTCGAGCGTGTCGCCAAGCGCGTCTGGGAAGGCATGGGCCTGCTGGTCCTGCACTCCGGCCACTTCTCGAAGATCTTCAAGCGCCTGATGGGCACCCCCTGCGCGCTGAAGTGGCGCGAAGCCGGTGAACGCGAGCGTCTGTGGACGATCAACCCGCGCCATCCGATCGCCGCCGGCCTCGATGAAAACTTCGTCCTCGAAAACGAGGAAATGTACGGCGAGCAGTTCTCCGTGCCGGAGCCGCTGGAGACGGTCTTCATCTCCTGGTTCCAGGGTGGCGAAGTCTTCCGTTCGGGCCTCACCTGGCGCCGCGGCGCCGGCAACATCTTCTACTTCCGCCCTGGCCATGAAACCTATCCGACCTATCATGATGCCAACGTCCAGAAGGTACTGATCAACGGCGTGAAATGGGCCTATAACCCGCAGGGCGATCTGAAGAGCATCACCGATGCCCCGAATGTGCCGGTCGAAAAGGCTCTCGAGCCGATCGTCGAACGCGGCCCGCGTCTGCACCAGGCCGGCGAAGCCGGTTACCGCTGAGGAGCACACATATGCGTCTACTCGTTCTTGGTACCGGCTCGATGGCCAGAAACCAGGTTGCCAACTTCCTCGCCATCGATGGCGTGGAGGTTGTCGGCGCCGTCGATACCGACCCGGCACGCCTGGCCGAATTTGCCGATCACTTCCACATCGAGAAGCGCTTCCTCTCCCTCGATGAAGCGATCGCATGGGGTGAATTCGACGCGGCGACCAACGTCACGCCTGACCGTATCCACCACGCGACCAGCCTGGCGCTGATCGCAGCAGGCAAGCACGTCTTCTGCGAAAAGCCGCTGGCAGAGCACTATGCCGATGCACTCGAAATGACGGAGGCAGCGGAAGCTGCAGGCGTCATCAACATGGTCAACCTCACCTATCGCAACGTCGCCCCCCTGCAGCGCGCCCGCGAAATGGTGCTGGCTGGTGAACTGGGCACCATCCGTCACGTCGAGGCATCCTACCTGCAGAGCTGGCTGGTCTCGCGCGCCTGGGGTGACTGGCGTACGGAATCGCGCTGGCTCTGGCGTTTGTCGACCGGCCACGGCTCGAACGGCGTGCTCGGCGATGTCGGCATCCACATCCTCGACTTCGCCGCCTATGGCGCGGCAACCGATATCGACCACGTCTTTGCCCGCCTGAAGACCTTCAACAAGGCGCCCGGCGGCCAGATCGGCGAATATCTGCTGGATGCCAACGACAGCTTCACCATGTCGGTCGATTTCACCAACGGTGCGCTCGGCGTCATCCACGCGACCCGCTGGGCAACCGGTCATCTCAACGAGCTGAAGCTTCGCATCTATGGCGAAAAGGGCAGCCTCGAGGTCATCCATCGCCCTGACGGCTCCGAACTGCGCGGCTGCTTCGGAGAGGATATCGAGACCGCCACTTGGCGCGACATCGAAGTCCCGGCCGTTCTGACGAACTACCAACGCTTTGCCGAAGCCGTCAGAACCGGAAAGCAGGACGACCCGACCTTCCGCCACGCCGCAAACCTGCAGAAGGTCCTCGACCTGGCGATCGTGTCGGAGAAGGAGCGGCGGGAGCTCAATCTGCTGGAGGCCTCCGAGCAGGCTAACCCGGCAGACAAGCGGATACCGCCGCTAACGGTCGTCGTCTGATACGAGAATTCGCCAAGAGGAATAAAGGCCCGCCGATGCGGGCCTTTGTCATTTCAAACTACCGCAGACGATCCGCGAGCAGGCTGATCGAAGCAGCGTCGGCATTGGCGAAGGCAAGCCTGAGATAGTGCTCCTGCCCTTCTCCAAAGTAGCTTCCCGGCAGGCAGACGACACCAGCCTCCTTCGCCAGACGCTCCGCGACGGCGGCCGAGCCAAGCTCCGCGAACGGATGGCGGATGAACGCGAAATAGGCGCCAAGCGCACCGATCTCCCAACCGGGCAACCCCGACATCACGGCCCGCAATGCATCCGCACGACGTGCGATCTCCAGGCGGTTTGCTGCCTGCCAGTCGGCAAGGATCGGCATCGCCGCGGCAACCGCAACCTGGGCCGCGCGTGGCGCGCAGATCTGCATATTGTCCATGACCTTGGCGATCTCGGCAACGACGTTGACGCCGGCCGTGATCGCCCCGAGGCGATGGCCGGGAATGCAGAAGGACTTCGAGAAGCTGTAGAGCAGGACCAGCGTGTCTTCCCAACCGGGGATCGCAAGCAGCGGATGCGGAGCGCCGTAGCCGTCGGGAAGGAAGTCGCGATAGGTCTCGTCGACGATCAGCCACGCCCCATGCTTGCGGCAGAGGGTGAAGAGCTCAAGCAGCAACTCAGACGGATAGATCGCGCCTGTCGGATTGTTCGGTGTCACCACCGCCAGCACCTTGGCGCCATCAGCCAGGGCCTTCTCCGCCGAGTGAATCTCCGGCAAAAAGCCGTTCTCGGGGTCGCACTCGACCAGAACGCGCTTGATGCCGAGCATCGACAAAGTCGTCTCCTGATTGAAGTAGAACGGATTGGTCAGTGCCACCGTATCGCTGGAACCGGTAAGCGCGATTGCCGCCGACATGAAGGCCTGGTTGCAGCCCGCGGTGATATGGATGTTGGCTGCCGAAACGGACGCCCCATAGACCTTGGACATATGCCCGGCATAAGCCTCTCGCAGCACGCCCTCGCCCTCGATCGGACCGTAGCCCGTCGTCTTCGGCGACGATGCCGCTTCGCCAAGCAGCCGCAGCATTTCAGGATGGGCCGGATAGCCGGGTACCGCCTGCGAAAGATCGACCAACGGCCCCTTGCCGCCCTTGTATTCGCGAGCCCAGGCGAGCACCGAGGGAATGGGAGGCGGAGACAGACGGGAGACAAGCGGATTGGCGAAGGCAGACATGCAGCTCTCTTCTCAAACGAGGTGAACCATCACTCCTGCACGGAATGGGCTTCCTCGGCAACCGGCATTGAAGGGTGTCGCACAGAGATCGTCAGGAGCCGCAGCAGGCCTTGAGCTTCGAGAGCTTCGGCACCTCGATATGCCTGTTGGCAACGATCGAGATCACCCCATCGGCCTTCAGCTTCGACATCTGGCGAGAGACCGTCTCGATCGTCAGCCCCAGGAAGTCAGCGATGTCAGCCCGCGATAGCGGCAGATCGAACTTGCGCTTTTCGCCGACGGCCTCCGGATCGAGATGCGTTGCGATCAAAAGCAGGAAGCTCGCAACCTTCTCCGCCGCCGTCTTGCGCCCAAGCGTCACCATCCAATCGCGGGCTTCATCGAGCTCGCGCAGCGTCTGCGACATCAGGCGTTCGGCGAGCGCAGGGTTGCTTTTGACCATGCGCTCCAGCGCCGCCTTCGGAATGCGACAGAGGTTGACGTCGGAAGCCGCCTCCACCGACACTGCATTCTCATTCGCGTTCAGCCTGCCGAGAAGATCGGGCGCGAACTGCAGGCCGACAATCTGCTGGCGTCCGTCTTCCAGCGTCTTGGTGAGCTTCACGACGCCACGGATGACAGTGGCATAGGCTTCGGCCGGCATCTTCTCGCCGGCAAGCTCATCGCCGGATTCGTGGTTGACCAGGCGCGTATGCGCTGACAGCGCCAGCAATTCGTCGGCGCTGAGCGCGCCGCACATGCCCTTGTGACGAACCTCACAACTCATGCAACGCACTGGTATGTTTGAATTATGTATGTCTTTGCGCATCAAATCAGCTCCGCGCAAAAGCATAACTACAGCCACAGCGGGAGAACAGCGTTTTCTTGATCGAGATCAAAGTGTCACCGTTCGGAGCCGGTTATGGCTTCCCCAAAAGGACACGCCATGAACGCCGAACTCATCGCCCGCTACGCCGCTCCCGTACCACGCTACACCAGCTACCCAACGGCTCCGCACTTCCATGACGGCGTCGACGAAGCCGTCTATCGGGAATGGCTCGGCCAGCAGGCGGATGGATCGCTGTCGCTCTACCTGCACATCCCGTTCTGCGATCGGCTCTGCTTCTACTGCGGCTGCCATACCAAGCAGGTGCGTCGCTATGATCCGATCGCAGCCTATCTCGATGTTCTCAACAGGGAGATCGAGCTTGTTGCCGGGTGCCTGCCCGAGCGGCGCAAGGTCAGTGCGATCCATTTCGGCGGCGGTTCGCCGACGATCGTGAACCCAACAGACCTGCAGAGATTGCGCGACACACTGGATCGGCATTTCGATATTGCACCGAACGCCGAGATCAGCGTCGAGATCGACCCGACTCATGTCGACGCGGAGCGCCTGCAGGCATGGAGATCCCTGGGCATAACGCGGGCAAGTGTCGGCGTGCAGGATTTCGAGCCGATCGTACAGACCGCGATCAACCGCCCACAAAGCTTCGAGGAGACGGCTGACGTCGTGACCACGCTAAGAGATCTCGGTGTCTCCTCGATCAATCTCGATATCGTCTATGGCCTGCCGAACCAAAACAAAACGATGCTGTTGAGAACGATCGAACAATGTCTCTCCATGGCGCCCGATCGGATCGCCATGTTCGGCTATGCCCATGTCCCCTGGATGAAGAAGCACCAGTCGCAGATTGATGCAGCGACGTTGGCCGGTCCGGTGGAACGCTTTGAGATGGTGGCTGCCGGTGCCGAGGCCATTCTTGCCGCCGACTATGTGGCTGTCGGGATCGATCATTTTGCAAAGCCAGGTGACTGCATGGCACAGAAGCTTTCCCACGGCACGCTTCGACGCAATTTCCAAGGCTACACCACCGACGAGGCGGACGCATTGATCGGTTTCGGCGCGTCCTCGATCGGGCGGCTGCCGCAGGGCTATGTCCAGAACATCACGGCGACGGGGCAATACTGCCGGGCAATCCTGGACGGTCGTCTACTTGTTGCTCGCGGCTTTTCCCTCTCTGACGGCGACCGCGCAGCTGCGTCCGCCATCGAGGATCTGATGTGCAGCTACGCCTTCTCTGTCTCCGATCTCCGATCACGCTTTGGACGCGCCGCCGACGCTGTCGTCACCGATGCGATGCGGGCGCATCTATTCAACGGGGATGACCTGACGACATTCGACGGCAACACGTTCGCGATCACACCGAAAGGCCGGCCCTTCGTGCGGGCGATCGCTGCGAAATTCGATCGCTATCTCGATCAGGGGCGGGCGAAACATTCGATCGCCGTTTGATCCAGATCAAGTTCTGTCGCGGCGAATCTTCCTATGACTCGCCGCGACACCAAATTGCCGCAGCCTTTGTTCCCGATTGCCCATAGCGCCAAGCCAGTTATAGTAATTTCAGAAATTTCTGAAATCACAGACATAACGGAAACCCCGATGAACCTTCCGCCGCTTGTTCAATCCTTCGTTCTCCACTTCGGTGAAATGGGCTCGCGCTGGGGCATCAACCGCACGGTCGGCCAGATCTATGCGCTGCTCTACGTGTCTCCTTCGCCGCTCTGCGCCGAGGAAATCGCCGATGCCCTCAGCATCTCGCGCTCGAATGTCTCGATGAGCCTGCGCGAACTTCAGACCTGGAACCTGGTGCTGCTGAAGCACAAGCCGGATGACCGGCGCGACTTCTTCACCACGCCCGACGATGTCTGGCGGATTCTGCGCACTCTGGCCGAAGAGCGCAAGAAGCGAGAGGTAGACCCGACGCTCTCGGTCCTTCGCGAAATCCTGATGCAGCGGCCGGCAAGTGAAGCCGAGCGCCATGCGCAAGAGCGCATGAGCGAGATGCACGCGCTGATCGAGCAGCTAACGCATTGGTATGAAGACGTAAAACAACTTGAAACCGAGCGCCTTGCAACGTTACTCTCTTTAGGTGCGAAAGTGACGAAGCTGTTGGAGGCCAAGGACCGAGTTGTTTCGCTCGGCCGCAGCCGCCGGCCCAATCCTGCGAACAAGAGTTAGCGCTATGGGGAGTGCTTACTTAGACGCAAGTGGAAAGCAGGCTTTCGTCAAGCCGGAAAAACCTGTGCCCAGACATCGCGGGCTTCGAATGGCAGCAGCCGTCCAGACGCTCGCATCGCTGATCTGGATACCGCAGGCGGCCATTCTCGCCACCGCAGTCGGCAGGATCGCAGATGGCGGCGGCTTCAACGAGGTCTTCGGGCTCGCCGTTTATATCGCCCTGCTTGGGATAACGAAAAGCTGTCTCGAAGCGGTGGGCGGTCGCATGGCATTCCGTGCCGCCCGAACCGGACTGACGGCCCGGCGCGAACTTGCCACAGCAGCCCTCGCCAGACGCTCGCCGATCGACAGCACAAGACCGAGTTCCGGCGAAGCCGCAAGCGTGATCGGCGAGCAGGCCGAAATGATAGTTCCCTTTCTCTCGCGCTTTCAGCCGGCCCGTTTCAAGGCGAGTGCCGTACCATCGGTCATCCTAGCCTGCGTTGTCCCCATTTCGTGGATTGCCGCCCTCATTCTCCTGTTTGCCATGCCACTTATCCCGGTCTTCATGGCGCTGATCGGCTGGCGTGCGCAGGCGGCCAGCGAGAAGCAGCTGGCAGCGACCGGAGGCCTCAACGGCTTCCTCCTCGATCGCCTGCGTGGCATGGCGACGATCCGTTCGCTGGGTGCCGTCGATGTTACCGCGACAAGACTCAGGGCAGACGCTGAGTCGCTGAAAACCCGAACGATGGCCGTCCTGAAGATCGCCTTCCTGTCGTCGGCTGTTCTGGAGCTTTTCGCAGCGCTGGGCGTCGCTCTGGTCGCCGTCTACGTCGGCTTCTCGCTGCTCGGCGAAATCCGTTTCGGCGCCTGGGCCGGAGGCCTCGATCTGACGAGCGGCCTCTTCGTGCTGCTGCTTGCACCTGCGTTCTTTGAGCCGCTACGGGAGCTCTCTGCCGTCTGGCACGATCGCGCTGCCGGCGAGGCCGCCATGAAGGCAATCGATGCTCTAAATGTGGAAGGCCTTCAACTGCCCACCGCAAGCGACGCACCCGCCGTGGCAACGGCCGGCGCCATTCGCCTGGCCAATGTCGGCTTCCGCTACGGCAAGGGCAGCAACGCCGCCATCGATGGATTTGATTTGAGCGTCCGTGCTGGCGAGCATGTTGCGCTTCTCGGCGCCAGCGGCTCTGGCAAATCGACCCTGCTCGCGCTGATCGCTGGTCACGTGATCGGCGACACCGGCAGCGTCACGATCGACGGACAGCCGATCAGCCCTGCCCTTCATGACAAGATCGCCTGGGTCGGCCAGAAGCCGCACATATTTGCCGGCACCATCGCGGGCAACATTTCGCTCGGCCGACCGAACGTTTCCATGCAATCTGTGGCAGAAGCACTCAATCTCGCAAAGCTCAACCGTTTCGCCCGCAGCCACGCTCGCCGTCCGCTTGGCGATGGTGGTGTGGGAGTATCAGGTGGCGAAGCGTTGCGCCTCGCCATCGCCCGTGCCGCCTGCAATGCGGAAGCGTGTATCGTACTTGCGGACGAGCCGACCGCGCACCTTGATGCCGAAACCGCAAGCGAGATCACCGAGAGCCTCCTTGCCCTTGCCAAGGGACGCACGCTCGTTGTCGCGACTCACGATCCGCAGCTTGCTTCCCGCATGGAGCAGACGATCCTCCTCGATCGCAAAACTGTACGGGAGGCCGCCGAATGAGCGCATCGCTTTCCACCCTCAGGCCGATCGCCAAGCTTTTCCTTGCCGAACGCCGCCGCGGCCTGCTCCTCGGAGCTGCGCTTTCCGCGACCACAGTGTCGGCAGGAATTGCCCTGCTTGGTCTCTCCGGATGGTTCATCACCGCCACCGGCATTGCCGGCCTTTCCGCAGCGGCGGTCGCTACGTTCGACGTCTTCATGCCGTCGGCCGGCATCCGCCTTCTTGCACTCGGCCGGACCGCCTCGCGCTACGGCGAGCGGCTAACCACTCACGACGCGACGCTGAGCGTGCTCGCCGCCCTGCGCGAGCGCCTATTTCGTGGATGGGCAGCACCCGGCGCCGCACGCGAACTCGCACGCCGGCCCGCCCGCCTGCTTTTCCGTCTGACCGGCGACATCGACGCGCTGGACTCGCTTTATCTACGCGTGCTGGTTCCGACCGGCGTGGCAATCATCGCGGCACTTTCCGCAAGCATAGCCCTCGGTCTAATGAACCCGCTCTTCGGGCTGGCCGTCGGTGCCACCCTCCTCGGCACGGGGCTCGGCATTCCACTGTTGGCCGGACGCTGGGCAACAAAGCATGCCCGCCGCCGCACCTACGGCATCGAAGCCATTCGCGCCCGCACCATCGATCTCGTCGCTGGGCAAACCGACTTGTTGATGGCCGGACGCCTCGACGCCCAACGGGCTGCGATTGCCGACGCTGACCGCTACGCAGCCTCTGCCGATGATCGCCTGAACCGCATTGAAACCGGCGCTACCTTCGGTTTCGGCTTAGCGACGACCGCTCTTCTGGCCGGTTCGCTACTTGCCGTTGCGGCATTGGCCGGAGCGCAAGCAATCAGCCCAGCGGTTGCCACGCTGGGTATCCTGATCGCATTCGCCGCGGTCGAACCCTTCGGTGCGCTGCGTCGCGGAGCGATGGAACTTGGCCGCACGCTTCTTGCTGCCCGCCGCATCGCGCCTCGCCTGTCGGCAAACGAAGGCCCGCACAGCAACGCGAGTCCGCGTCCCGGATTTGCGTTTCGCCTGGATTGCGTCAGCGGAGGATACGACGCGGAAACGCCTGTCCTTCACGAGGTCGACCTCGACCTACCGGCAGGCGCGAAGCTGGCGCTGGTCGGCGCCAGCGGTGCAGGTAAGTCGACACTTCTGTCGCTCCTCGCAGCCGAAATGTTCCCAACCGAAGGAACCGCCGAAGGACTCGACGCCACGCTTCTGACGCAACGGACGGAGCTCTTCCAAGATAGCGTTCGCGGCAATCTCCAACTCGCGAGCCCCGACGCAGCGGATGCCGCGTTGCGCGACGCACTTATCGCTGCAGGCCTCCTGCAGGATGTCGCAGCCCTACCGCGTGGCCTCGACACTCAACTTGGCGAAGGCGGCATGGGGCTCTCGGGTGGTCAGTCGCGCCGCCTTGCTCTTGCCCGCCTGTTCCTCCGCGACACGCCACTCTGGCTGCTGGACGAACCAACGGAGGGCCTCGACGGCGCAACCGCGCGGGACGTCATGACCCGGCTGGCCGAGAAGGTGAATGGACGCTCGCTCGTCATCGCCACGCATATCCGTCGCGAAGCCGCAATAGCGGATATCATCGCCGTCATGGCGGACGGGCGCATCACAGAAGTTTCACGTCGCGGAGAGGCGGCGTTCGAAAAGGCTTTGAACCGGCTGAGACCGGACTGAGCCACACCGCATGGCCGCCCGGCAATCCGGCTTGGCGGAGACTCTTCATATCCCGTGGGACCGTGGGAGAAAGACAATGGAACTGGACATAGTTGCGCTATCGCGCTTCCAATTTGCGCTGACTGCGCTTTACCACTTTTTATTCGTACCTTTGACGCTAGGGCTCTCCGTATTGCTCGCTATCATGGAGACGGTCTACGTCATGACCGGCCGCCAGATCTGGCGGCAGATGACGAAGTTCTGGGGCATACTCTTCGGTATCAACTTTGCGATCGGCGTCGCCACCGGCATCGTCATGGAATTCCAGTTCGGCATGAATTGGAGCTACTACAGCTACTATGTCGGCGATATCTTCGGCGCTCCGCTCGCGATCGAGGGGCTGATGGCCTTCTTCCTCGAGGCGACCTTCGTCGGCCTGTTCTTCTTCGGATGGGACAAGCTGTCAAAGGTGGGTCACCTGGTGGCGACATGGTGCGTGGCGCTTGGCTCCAACTTCTCGGCGCTCTGGATTCTCGTCGCCAACGGCTGGATGCAGAACCCGGTCGGTTCGGCGCTCAATCCGCAAACGATGCGCATGGAAGTCACGAGCTTCTTCGACGTGGTCTTCAACCCCGTCGCCCAGGCGAAATTCGTCCACACCGTCTCGGCTGGTTACGTCTGCGCCTCGATCTTCGTGCTCGGCGTTTCTGCCTGGTACATGCTGAAGGGTCGCCATCTGGAAATGGCCAAGCGCTCGATGACGGTTGCCGCATCTTTCGGCCTGGCATCGGCGCTTTCGGTCGTCGTCCTCGGCGATGAAAGCGGCTACCTCGCAACTGAAAACCAGAAGATGAAGCTTGCCGCCATCGAGGCCATGTGGAAGACGGAACCGGCACCGGCTGCCTTCACCGCCTTCGGCTTCCCGGATCAGGAAGCTCGCGAAACGCATTTCGCCGTTCATATTCCCTGGGTAATGGGCCTGATCGGTACCCGCTCCCTGACAACGGAAATCCCCGGCATCGACCAACTGGAACAGAAGGCTGAGGCTCGTATCCGCGACGGTATCAAGGCTTACGACGCGCTGATGGAGATCCGCGCGGCCGCAACGCCGGATGCGATCGCACCTCAGCTGCGCAGTTCCTTCGAGGAGATCGGGCACGAGCTTGGCTATGCTCTCCTTCTGAAGCGCTATGTCGATGATCCACGCCAGGCGACCGACGCGCAGATCACCCAGGCCGCACGCGATACCGTTCCGCATGTTCCGACGCTCTTCTGGTCGTTCCGCATCATGGTCGGGCTCGGCATGTTCTTCATCGTCCTGACGGCAACCTTCTTCTGGCTGTCGGCACGACGTCATTTGGACAAGTACCCATTGCTGCTGAAAATCGCCGTCTTTGCCATTCCACTTCCGTGGATTGCCATCGAAGCCGGCTGGATCGTTGCCGAAATCGGTCGTCAGCCCTGGGTCATCGAAGGCGTGCTGCCGACGGCAATGGCTGTGTCGAGCCTCGGGGCAAGCACGGTTCTGCTGACGATCTGTGGCTTTGCTGCCCTCTATACCGCCCTCATCGTCGTCGAGATGACGCTCATGATCCGGGCCATTCAGAAGGGACCGGACCCTGACAACGAGCCGGAAGCCGAACTCATCTCCGAAACTCTCGTCCCCGCAGCGGAGTGATCCATCATGATCCTGCACGAACTCATAGACTACGAAATCCTGCGCTTGATCTGGTGGCTGCTCCTCGGGGTGCTGCTGATCGCCTTCGCCGCCACGGACGGCTTCGACCTCGGCGTCGGCACGCTGCTTCCCTTCGTCGCAAAGACGGACACGGAGAGGCGCGTCGCCATCAACACGATCGGCCCGGTCTGGGAAGGAAACCAGGTATGGCTGATCCTCGGCGGCGGCGCCATCTTCGCGGCTTGGCCGCCGCTTTATGCAGTGTCGTTCTCAGGCTTTTATCTCGCGATGTTCGCGATTCTGCTGGCGCTCATCCTGCGTCCGGTTGGGTTTAAATACCGCTCGAAGCGGGAGAGCGCGCGTTGGCGCAGCAACTGGGATTGGGCGCTGTTCATTGGCGGCTTCGTCCCGTCACTGATCTTCGGCGTCGCGGTCGGCAATGTGCTGCAAGGCGTGCCGTTCCGCTTCGATCCAGCTGATATGAGGATCTTCTATGAGGGTTCGTTCTTCGGACTGTTGAACCCCTACGCCCTGCTTTGCGGACTGCTCTCGGTCTCCATGTTGGTCTTGCACGGAGCTTCCTGGCTGGTCCTTAAAACCACGGGCCCGGTTGCCGAGCGGGCAAGAACATATGGCAGCTTTGCCTCGCTCGCCGTGATCGGTCTCTTTGCGCTTGGCGGAATCTTCCTGGCGATCGGGGTGAACGGCTATAACATTACCAGTGAGATCAACCCTGGCGGCCCGTCGAACCCGCTCTTCAAGACGGCCACTCATGACGGCTCGTGGCTCGCCAACTACGGCACTCATCCGTGGATGCTGATCGCCCCGATCCTCGGCTTCGCGGGGGCCGCCGCTGCCTTCCTCGCGCTGCGGGCAAGGTGGGAGGTTGCGGCTCTGCTCTTCAGCAAGCTGTCGATCTTCGGCATCATTTCCACCGTCGGCCTTTCGATGTTCCCGTTCATCCTGCCCTCGTCGCTAGAGCCCAACTCGAGCCTGACGGTATGGGATGCATCGTCGAGCCATTCCACCCTGTTCACCATGCTCGTTGTCTCGGTGATCTTCCTGCCGATCATCTTCGCCTACACCGCCTGGGTCTACAAAGTGCTCTGGGGAAAGGTCGACGAGAAGACGGTCACCGACAAGAGCGGCCACGCCTACTGAAGGAGAACAACAATGTGGTATTTCGCATGGATACTTGGCCTGCCCTTGGCCGCCGCCTTCGCAGTCCTCAACGCGATGTGGTACGAACTGATGGATGACGAGGCGAAGAAGCGAAAGCAGTAACGCGCTCCGGCCTCGATTTGAGAACGACAAAGGGACGGTCCTTCGAGGGACCGTCCCTTTTCTTTAGCGGGATAGCAGCGCTTCCGCTGCCGTATTCCTTAACCCTGGCAGACTTCAGTAGCTTGCGGCGACGAAGATCCGAGCCAGCGCCTCAACGCCAGCTTGGTCCTCGGTGTCGAATCTCGCCGCCGTCGGGCTGTCGAGATCGATAACGCCGAGGATCTTGCCGTCGTGATGAAGCGGCACGACGAGTTCCGAACGCGAAGCTGCGTCACAGGCGATGTGTCCCGGAAACACATGCACGTCCTCGACGAGGATCGATGCCCCTTTTTCGACAGCGGTTCCGCAGACCCCGCGGCCAACCGCGATGCGGACACAGGCCGGTCTGCCCTGGAATGGTCCGAGAACCAGCTCGCTATCCGACTTGAGGAAATAGAAGCCCGCCCAGTTCAGATCCGGCATCATTTCGAACATGAGTGCCGAGGTATTCGCAGCATTGGCGATCGCATCGCTCTCGCCATGCAAAAGCCCCTGCAATTGCTGGCAAAGCTCTTTGTAGAAATCGGCCTTGTTGGCAGAATTTATCGTCGCGGCTTGAAACATGTCCGTTATCGCCCTGTTTGTCTCATCAGCGACGATATAGTCGCACGCATACCACTTGCCAAACGCAATCGTGAAGGGCGACATGAACCGTCACGTCACTAGATGGTGATAGTTGTCAGCGGCCATCTTGCCGGTCGACAATAAGACTCTATCTAGTTCCTATCGCGACCTATTGCGGATCGCGACTTAAGTCGGCCGGCAGCTGCGGTTTGCGCGCACGGCGATACGGACGGTTAGGTAAAGCGCCTGCCGCCCCTCATTGTTAGGGCATTCCGACAAGCGGAGCAGCCAACTCGACCACGGCTGCGCAGGAAGTCATGAACCGCTTCGGCTGGGCAGATAGATGCATTGATTTCACGCAGAGGTAAGAACGATGACACCGGAAGACAGACGGGCGGTCTTTAGCCACCGCCAGATCGCCGCAATTATTGAAGGCATCATGCAGGAAGACGGCACCGAGGAGCCGATCATGGGAAAATCGCTTGGCGAGGCGATCCTCTTCGTATCGGAAGAAGCGGCGACCAGCGCATCCAGCGCCCATGTCATTTACGGCGACAACGGCTCGCTTAGCTATACCGATTGCCTGAGCGTTTACCGCGACTACGGCGCGGCGCTTCGCCAGACTCCGAATTGAGACAGCGCGCTGGGCGCTCCCCGCCCAGCGCTCCTCCCGATAAGCGAAGGATGCAGTCGATATGGCGAAGCGAAGTGCAGGTCTGTTGATCTACCGCCTCCATGATGATGACTACGAGGTCCTCCTGGTCCACCCGGGGGGACCCTATTGGGCCAAGAAGGATATAGGCGCCTGGTCGATCCCCAAGGGCCTCGTCAACGAAGACGAAGATGAACTGGACGCAGCAAGGCGTGAAGCCCGCGAAGAACTCGGGATTGAAGTCGAAGGCAGCTTTCATCATCTCGGTGACTACAAGCAACCCGGTGGCAAGATTGTTGCTGCCTGGGCCGTTGAGGCAGACATCGACCTGGAAGCGCTGGCCAGCAATAACTTTCGGATGGAGTGGCCGCCGCGCTCTGGGGTGATGGCGGAGTTTCCGGAAGTCGACCGGGCCGAATGGTTCACATTGTCGGATGCCGAGCGAAAGATTCTGAAAGGCCAACAGCCGCTGCTCGCGGATTTCCTCCGGAGGCGATCGCAGAGCCCATTAGAGATATATGTAACGTAAGGTCCGGCGAACGCTGGCCAGCGATTGTGCATGGCTGCTATTCGCAATCGGCTGTCGCTTTGCCGTCAGCAATCCGTAAAGATTGTAAGACCCTCTTCCGGACGAATCTGACTCATGACAGCCCCCTCCTCTGCACTGCGCGGTGTTCTCGTCGCGTTTGGTGCATATGCCGTGTTTGCCTTCAGCGATGCATCGATCAAGATCCTGCATGGCGGCGTGCCAGCTTACCAGATAGCTTTTATCGGCGCGCTCTTCGGCGGTGCTGCCCTGCCCTTTATCAAAGGAAGGGGCGACTCCTGGTTCGATATTGTCAGAAGCACGAACCGCCCTCTATGGCTACTCAGGTTCGCCTGCGGCGCGATAGGTGCGATCGCGTCGATCATCACGTTTACGAAGCTGCCGATGGCCGAGGCCTTCTGCTTGCTGTTTCTCCTGCCGTCGTTCGTGACCATCCTGTCGGTAATCTTCCTCAGGGAAGATGTCCGCTGGCAGCGCTGGGCTGCTGTCATCGTCGGCTTCTTTGGCGTTCTGGTCGTGCTGCGACCGGGCTTCCGCGAACTGTCCGCCGGTCACCTGGCCGCGGCGATCGGCGGTCTCGTCGCTGCAATCTCGATTGTCGTGATGCGTAAGATGGGGCCAGCCGAAAAGCGCCTGTCGCTATACGGTGCGGCACTGCTCGGTACGATCGCCGTCAGCGGCATCCTGATGCTGTCCGAGATGGTCGTGCCGACACCACGCCAATGGCTGTTCATTGCAAGCTACGGCCTTCTCGGCGCGGCTGGCAATGTGATGCTGATGACCGCCGCCCGGCTGGCGCCGGCCAACCTCGTTGCCCCACCTCAGTACAGTCAGATGCTGTGGGCAATCGCGTTCGGATATCTGATCTTCGACGACAGCATCGACCTGCCGATGGCTGCCGGTATCGTTCTCATCGTCTGTTCCGGCTTGTTGACGCTGGCACGTGAAAAGAAGCGCGGCACTCCGCTGCCACGGGCCGTCGTTTCGGCTGACAGCCAGGCGCCGCTTGCAACCTCGGCGGAAGAGACTGACCACGCAGAACGGCCGGCACAGAGCGGCTCCCACGCGGTCTCCCACGCCTAAAAAAACCGCCCTTGCCTAGGTCGGAAAGACCGTTGGCAAAGGCGGTTCTATTTCGTCAGAGTTTGGCGACGGCAACCGTTAACGCAGGACCGGGCAGCCACGGACGTTGCCGAAGCTGATTTCGTCAGCACCACGACGCGTCCAGCCTGTCACGATCACACGGCGTGGCGTCACGTCGACCACACGGGCACGGCGGAAGCCGTAGTCGCGTGCAATATCCTCAGCAAGCCGCGGGTCGCAGCCGCGCGGACGTGGCGGCGGGCGATTGTAGTCAGGCGGTGGCGGGCGGTAGTAGCCGGGAGGCGGTGGCGGACGACCGCTGCCAATGTAGACATCTACCTGGGCGGAAGCCGGCGCAACCGCTCCGGCAACCGTGCCGGCAGCGAGCAGAGTCGCGAGGCCGGCCTTGGCCAGAAATTGCATCATCGAAAATTCTCCATCAGGGCACGGAAACGACCGTCCCATTCGATACACTCTTGCCGGAAAAGCTCAGGTCCAACCTTTCCGGATTTTCGCAGTCATATGCGATTCGCACAAAGCAGGCTGAAAATGGCGTCGCCAAGGCAAGCCGGGGGCACCATTGTGGACGAAGCGATTTAGCGGCGGATCAGCGGGCAACCACGAACGTTGGCGAACACCATCTGGTCCCAGCCCCGGTAATTCCGGCCGGAGACGACAACCCGGCGCGGAGTGACATTGGTGACGCGGGCATAGCGCACCCCTGCCCAGCGCGCCTTCTGAACTGCCTGCACGGGCGAGCAGGCGTAGACGGGACGATATTGGACACTGGCGACCGGCGGACGTCCCCATTCGGAAGCCGAGGCGTTCGGTGCCGTGAAAGGAATTGAAGCCAATGCGATAAGGGCCGCAAACGAAGCCTTGGCGAGAAAATGGGTCATCATACTACTCTCTAAACGCTCTTTTTTGCATCTCCCGTTTGGGATTGTGCAGACCATAACTATCTGAAAATGAATGATCTTCGAACCGTCCGTTCAGTTCCGGTTCAGGCGCTCAGATGCAGCACGATCTCGCGTCGATGCGGTCTGTCGCGATGTTCGAACAGGTAAATCCCCTGCCAGGTGCCGAGTGCCAACCGACCGCCGATAACAGGAATACCGATCGAAACCTGGGTCAAGGCGGCCTTGATATGCGCGGGCATATCGTCGGGTCCCTCGGTCGTATGAACGATCCAACGCATCGACGGGTCGCTGCTCGGCGGCACCAATCGGCGGAAGAACGCATCGAGGTCTGTCCGAACGTCCGGATCCGCATTTTCCTGGATGAGCAAAGAGCAAGACGTATGGCGCACGAAAACGGTCAGCAGCCCTTCGGCCGCACCGTTAGCGCGAACGAAGGACGCCGCTTCCGCAGTAAATTCGTAAAGGCCCTGGCCTCTTGTGGAAATGCTGATGATCTTCTGGGCCATAGCCACGATTCCGCTTGCGTCTCTCTTATGAGACGTGGCGTCGCGCTGCCCTCACGTCAATACAGGTTTCCCGCGCCGCTCAAAGCTGCAGGAAGGGAACAAATCCGCCGAAGATCATGCGCTTGCCGTCGAAGATCGACTTCCACTCGTCGCCTTGCAGACGGGGGTCTGCCATCACCTTCGTCATGATTTCATCTCGCTCCTGGCGTGAGCCGTAAACGATCCAGGAAAAGACCACGACCTCATCGTCGGCCGCCTGAACCGCCCGGGGAAACGAGGTCAGTTCACCATAGGGGACATCGTCGGCGATGCATTCCACATATTCCTTGGCACCATGGGCCTTCCAGACAGCGCCGGTTGTGGCGGAAAAGGCTTTGTAGGCCTCGATGTTCTTCTGTGGCACGGCCACGACGAACCCATCGACATAGGACATGTTTTACTCCCTTTGCGTTGTTGCACGTCCAAGGACGAACGGAGTTGGCTTGGACCGACATCCCTCTTCGAATTAGAACTAGGCAGGATCGACGACAGGCAAGGATTTGCGTCGAACTTCCCATCGGGAATAATTCGCCTTCGATTGTCGACAGCTCTCCTCTTTTGGCGTCCTTGCCACAGATTAAACGCCCAGGAGGACAACCGATGCAGAAGATCACGCCTTTCCTTTGGTTCGACAACCAGCTCGATGAAGCCATCAGCTTCTATAGCGCGGTATTCAAGAGCACCGTGGATCCGCAGGTGAAGCGAGGCCCGGATGGAAGGGCATTCGCCGCCACGTTCGAACTGGAGGGCCAGCAGTTCATGGGACTGAACGGCGGCCCTCAGTTCAAGTTCACCGAAGCCATCTCATTCTTCGTCCGCTGCAAGGACCAAGCCGAGGTCGACTACTACTGGGAAAGGCTCCTCGATGGCGGCAAGCCGCAGCAGTGCGGCTGGCTGAAGGACCGCTTCGGCGTCTCCTGGCAGATCATCCCCGATGCGCTGATGCGCTATCTCAACGATGCGGACAGCGAAAAAGCCATGCGCGTGCAGGCCGCGATGATGCAGATGGTGAAGATCGATGTCGCGACGCTCGACGAGGCCTATGCGGGTTGACGTCCGGATAGCGCGACAAGCGGCATCCGATCCTTCAATTGCGCTTGCATCTCGGCTTCCTGGCACTGCGTGGTGACGCGCAGCGTGCGAAATTGTTCCACGAGAAAGTCCACGAGCGCCCGAACAGCCGTCGGCAGTCCTCGCGATGCAGTGAAGACGAGATAGATCGTCGCCTGGGACATCTGATGATCTGGCAGAAGGCGAACCAGCCGGCCGTCGCGTATTCCTTCGGCGCAAATGTGGTCTGGCAAGAGCCCGACCCCTACGCCGGCATAGATAGCCTCAAGCACTGCGGAGACGCTGCGGCAGCTCATGCGCGGTTTGTGCTGGTGCCGGTACCGGGTGCCGTCGGGTCCAGTGAATTCCCATATATCCAAGTCCTGCCATTCCGTGAGCGGTCCGGCAAACGATACCGTTGGCGCATCGACGAGACAGTCGATGCCTTCGATCGACGGCAGCGAGCTTGCAACCTTCTGGTTCGCGACAAGGATCAGATCCACCTTGCTAAGCACACGCATCGTCAGCTCAGAATCGGTCTCCTCGGTCAATTGTGCGCGAACAGCAAGGTCGAGGCGCTCGTCGATGATATCGACCCGTCGATCCGTTGTGAGTATCTGCAGCTGAACCTTGGGGTATCGATTGAGAAACTCCGGGATCATGGTGCCAAGCGAACCATCCAGCAATCCGTGTGGCACACTTATGCGGATCTGTCCCTGCGGCTCTCCCGTGGCATCGTTGATCGCCTTCGCCGCTCGATCCGCTTCACGCAGCATATTTTCACAGTGATTGTAAAAAGCGCGCCCGACTTCCGTCACCCGGAACCGATTGACTGTCCGCTCCAGCAGCCTGACTCCAAGCCGCGTCTCGAGCGCAGTGATGTGCCGGCTGAGCTTGGATTTCGGCATGCTGAGTACCCGCCCCGCGGCGGAGAAACCGTTGTGGCGAACAACTGCGGCAAAATAGACGAAATCGTTCAGATCCTGAAAAACACCCTCTGCGTTGAGCATCGGGGAACCTCTTTCCATAAAGCGATAGGCCTGCGATCGCTACCGATTACCGCTCGCGGCGGGTAATGCCAACCGCCCTACAGAAGTTTTCGTTCCAAATTTGGAACACTGCGTTCCAATCCCTGCCCTTCAATTGGGAGAATGGCGGGATTATCTGCGGGGAGATTTCCTTTGGCGCCATTGCAATGGTGGCGCCAGACGCGCTCCTTATGAGCCTCCGAAAACAGTCTTAGCCGTCCCAATGCCCGCAGCACTGCGGTGCAGTGTGATTTTTCGCCTATGTATTTGATATTGTTACATAAAAACCACACAGAATACCAAAGAGCCGTCACAAGGAGGCATTTTGATACCGGGAGAATTGATAGATTTAATCAAGGATGAAATTAAGGCTTCAGCGGTTCGCTGATCCGCCAGCCGAAAGGCAAACTATCGGAACGGCCCCATCTCCCATGGCGGCTGTTCAGTCGAAAAGGAAATGGATTTCAAATGAACATACGGATGGCTTTGTTGACCTCCGCCGCAGCGTTTGCTGCTGCGTCCACGCCGGTCTTCGCTGCTGATGCAATCGTCGCAGCTGAACCCGAGCCGGTTGAATACGTCCGCGTCTGCGACGCGTACGGCACAGGTTACTTCTACATCCCGGGCACCGAAACCTGCCTCAAGGTCAGCGGTTACCTGCGTTTTGAAGTTTACGGCGGCCCGGATCAGAAGGGTACCTCGGACTGGAACGCCCGTACGCGCGCTCAGGTTCAGTTCACCGCCAAGAGCGACACGGAATACGGTCCGCTCACCGGCGTAATCGTTCTCCGCAACAACGGCGACAACACGTCGACCAACTCGACCCTGGACTCGGCCTACATCGACATCGCCGGCTTCCGCGCTGGTCTGTTCTACAGCTGGTGGGATGACGATCTTTCGGGCGAGCCTGACGTTCTGTCGAGCTTCGAAACCCTGCACAACTCCATCCGCTACCAGTATGAAAACGGCGACTTCTACGCCGGCATCAGCGTAGACGAGCTGGAGGACGGCTACTACAAGGACGGTGAGAACCCGAACAACGTCGGCGTTGCCCTCGGCATCGGCGGCAAGGCTGGCGTGGTCAGCTATCAGCTCATCGGCGGTTACGACACCGACAACGAAGAAGGTGCTGTCCGCGGCATGATCTTCGCCGACATCGGTCCGGGCACGCTAGGCCTGGCGGCTGTCTACGCGTCTGGTCCGAACTCCTACTACTCTCAGTCGGAATGGACCGTTGCCGCTGAATACGCGATCAAGGCGACCGACAAGTGGACCATCACCCCGATGGCCCAGTACTTCGGCAACTACGTCCCTGATCTCGACACCTTCCACGGCGACTCGTTCGACGGCCTGGGCGACGCATGGAAGGTCGGCATCACCGTCGACTACCAGATCGTAGACAACCTCTATGCCAAGGCGACTGTCGACTATACCGACCCGGATGACGCTGACGAAGTGACGAAGGGCTTCTTCCGCCTGCAGCGCGCGTTCTAATCCAAAAATCCCGGCGCCCCGGATCAACCTTGGGCGCCGTGTGTATCGCGTTTTCTGATCCGATTGACCTCCGATCAGTTACGGGGACTGGTCCGGTTTCCCTGCCGGACCGTCCTTGTTTTTCTCCTCCCAAGCATGCCACCGCACTTCGGCGGTATCAGCCCGGCAACTCCTCGATTGAATCGACCCGATCGGGATAGAAGGCGAGATGATCCTTGATCTCGCTGACCGCCGCGTACGGACTTTCATAGGTCCAGATCGCATTCGCGAAATCTTCTTCACCCATCATGATGTTGAAATACGATGCCTCCCCCTTGTAGGGGCAATAGGTGTGGTGATCACTTCGAGTGAGAAGCGCCATGTCGACATCGGCACGCGGTACGTACAGCACGGCAGGATAAGAGGCTTCCTTCAGTGTTAAGGCTTTGCGGCTATCGGCAATAACCTGCCCACGCAGCTTCACGACGACGCGGGCTGGATTAGGCCTGACGGTAATCGGGTGATCGGGACCTGGGACTTTCATGGGGTGTGCGGACATCAGCAGCTCCTTTCGGCCAGAGACCAGATATAGGAGCCGCTGTATCAAATTGCAGGAGCCGCGCGCGGCTTCCGCGTATTTCGGAACTACCAGCGTTCTAGCCCTAGCAGCTTGCGTCCAAGCGGCGAAAGCTCTGCCGTCGCCGTATTGTATCTCTCCCATTCGCGCGGATCACCGGGGAAGGCGTCACGCTTAGGGTGGTCACGTTCGCGCCACAGGCGGATGCGCTCCTCCCGCTCGCCGACATCGTCGTACTCTGCGGGATGCATCGAGATATATTGAGCCATCCGGACTCGATCGGTCGAGTGGTTCGGTCGCACGCCATGCGCGAGCAGCGAATTGAAGATCAGCAAATCTCCCGGCTCCATGTCGATATTGACGATCGACAGTCCGGTCATATCAGGGTGCATGGGGTCGCGGTCTGCCGGCTGCGTCTTCTCCCATTCCTCGAAATGCTGAAAGAGCTCTGGAACACACTGGAACCCACCGACATCGCCATCCTGCTTCTTCAGGCTGAGCACGCCCTGCACGCCGATCGGCAACGGCCGGATCGAGGTGTCGACGTCCCAATGAATGAAGCCGTTCGGATTACCTTTGACTTTCTTTGGCGGATTGAGATTGGCGCGATCGATGGTCACCCACAGATCTTCCCGGTCCCAGATATCGACGAAGGCGCCGTAGACGCGCGGCTCCATACGGTTATCCCACAGCGCCTGGTGATTGTAGATTTCGAGCATGCCGGTGTTGTTGAGCTCTTTCATCTTGTGCTCACGGCGCTGCGGCGCATACCAGGTGGATGCGTCGTTCGGGTCCTTCTCGTCAAAGCGCCAGAGCACTTCGACAAGCCGCTCGACATTCGCCGCAGGGACGGCCTGGCGAACGATGACATAACCTTTCGTAATCCAATGTTGCCAGTCCGCCTCCGATAGCACGCGAAGCGGCAACGTCTTCTTGATATCCTTCAGTTGCGTCGTCGTCGTTGACGTTGTCGGGTGCGCGTCCCGCTTGAGTGACTGCTGCATATTTATCCTCCATCGAGCCAATCCCTGTTCCACAGGTGATGACGAAGAATACCAAGCCAGATAGTCGGATGTTGTCGCGGCTTGGCAAATACTGATACTATTCTGGCGTCATCAAAAATGCGGGCGCCGGATGAGGCCATATCTCGAAAAACTGATACAAGAACCGGAGAGCTCTCTTAGCCGCCTGAACAGGCGTCTGGACGATTCCATTCCCTTCCAGTGGCATCATCATCCCGAGTTCGAATTGACCCTGACGCTGAACTCGCGAGGCCAGCGCTTCATTGGCGATCACGTCGGGGAGTATGACGATGGTGACCTCGTGCTGGTTGGTCCGAACCTGCCACACACATGGTCCTCGCGGGAGAAGATCGCTCCATCCGAGCCGCATGTAGCACTCGTTACGTGGTTTCATCCCGATTGGACACAACGGCTGGCGCAGACCTCTGTCGAGCTCCGCGCCATCGAGGCCATGCTTGCCCGCGCCGATCGGGGGCTCCAGTTCAGCTGCGGCGCCGCAATCGCGATTCGTCCGCTGTACGAAAGCCTGTTTGTTGCTGCACCGACCGAACGCCTCTTCACCCTGCTCGCTATTCTGCACCAACTATCCGGGGATACATCATCGCAGCCGTTGGCAACGACATCGCCGCCGCGCGAAACAGCCGGCGAGAATCGCGAGCGGATCGATCGGCTGCTGAACCACATTCACATGAATTATGGCAGGCCCATCGCTCTTGCCGAACTCGCCGATATCGCGGCCCTCAGCCTTTCCGGGCTCCATCGGCTCTTCCTCAAACACACGGGCAAGACGATTTCCGACTACCTCATCCATATCAGGATTGGCGATGCCTGCGCTCGCCTGTCGGGCGCGAGGCAGCCCATCGCTGTTGTCGCCGACGCGGCCGGCTATGGCTCGCTCGCGAACTTCAACAGGCAGTTCCGAGCGCTGAAAGGCATGACCCCACGGGATTATCGCGCTCTCTTCCAGCATTGATAATGCCGTAGCACCGCATTGCTATTCTGCCTTCATCTCGCGCCGCCGAAACAAGCCAAGGCCCAGGACTGCCGCGAGCACGCAGGCAACGCCGGCGATCTGACGGAAATGCAAAGGCTCACCGAGCAGGACGAATGCCATCAAGAGCGCGGAGACCGGTGCGACTGCCGTGAAAAGCGAAGCTTCAATTCCGCTGACACGCTCCGCTCCCGCGTACCAGAGAACAAAGCCGGCAACGGTCGGCACAAGCGCGTAATAGATCACCGCCCACATTGCGCCCGCGGGAAATTCGCCCGGAACGCCCTCCGTCACCAAGGCCGCGACCATCGCCACAATAAATCCAAGTCCCGTCATCACCGCCGACTGCGTCAGCGCCGGAATCTTTGTGCTGAGCTTCTTGTTGAGGAGAATGAATAGGCTTTCGCAGATGACGGCACCGAATACCAACATATTGCCAGACAGCGATCCCTCTCCAGCATCGGGCGAAATGGCGATAAAGAGAACACCTGCCGTCGCCAACGCAATCGCCAGCACCATCGACGAATGTGGCCTCTCACGCAGGACGAGAATGGAAAGCGCCCCGGCGGCCACAGGCAGCGTTCCGATGATGACGCCGGCGTCGGCGGCAGCAGTCAACCTCAGGCCCGAAATCAGCAGGGTCGTGTAGCCAACGCTGCCCGCACCAGCCTGAACGAGGAGGATGATCCAATCGCGAGACGGTAGGCTTGGTAGGCGCATTCCGGTCAGGCGCATCAACAGCAAAAAGAACGGGAAAGCAACGGCGAAGCGAAGGGCCGTCGCTGTGAACGGCGGCATGCCTGACGCAATGACGCGGCTTGCAACGACGGTGCTGCCAACCGTCATCATCGCCAACGTCAGATAGACATAACCCTGCAAGTGTCGCTGCATCACCCTCTCCTGTTTGCGCAGAAGAAAGACGAAAACCGCCGGGCGATCTTGTATGAAATTGCAGTGCAGTCATGCGACGGCGTTGGCATAGGTGCGCGGAGAGACCCCGTACTTCCGGACGAAAACGCGAGTCATGTGGCTTTGGTCGGCAAAGCCGCTGGCAAGGGCCGCCTCCGCCAACGCTACGCCGCCGGCGATCAGACGCCGGGCAAGATGGATGCGGCGCTGGACGAGATAGGCATGTGGCGTCATGCCGGTCGCCTTGGCAAAACCACGCAGCACCTGGAACCGGCTGAGCTGGCTGGCGCGGGCCAAATCGGACAGAGAAATAGCCGCAGTCGGATCGCAGTCAATTATCTCCTGCGCGATCCGGATGGCCCGCGGCGCCGCCTGCGCATCATTTGCGACGGCCTCCGACATCACATGCGCGATGAGTACGAGAAGAGCTTCCTCCCGCTGTAGCCGATGCTCGCCTGTACTTACCACGAGTGCAAACGCCGCCTCGAACTGCGCGGCGATCGTTTTGTCGTGCAGTACAGGGTGTTCTATCTCGACAGCAGATCGCCGTCCCTCCGTGATATCGGACACGTTGGTCGCGACTATCTCAGGATCGAAGTAGAGGATTCGCCAGGATCTCCCCTCGCCGATCGGCATGCCATCATGCACTTCGTTCGGATTGACGGTGATGATATCGCCGGCACCCGCCTCGACCATCCCCCGTCCGCTCAGAGATTTCTGTGCGCCCGACGAGACCAGCCCGATGCCAAACTGCTCGTGCGTGTGCCGTGCAAAACTCTGGCTGCTATCAGCAGCCACGGCCTCGACACCGGAAATTGCTGACTTGAACATGCGAAACTGACTGCGGGCCATGCGTTCGCTCCGGACGTGATGCCGCATAATGCCAGCCCAGGTTGCTCAAAACAACGCAAAGAAAATTCGCTCCGTTCAGGGTGTTACGGCAGCGATTGATCGGCTTGGCGGATCAATGGATTGTTTCGAGAGAATCGCCGCCGCCGAGAATCACAAATACATCCTCAAGCGCTGCGACCAGGATGTCGGTGAGCTCGTCGCCACGGTTCTCGACGAAGGCGGCCTTGGTCGCCTCATCCTGAAGTTCGAAGAAGCGCTCGATTTCGTTCGACATCTCATTGTCCTTTCACGCGCCACCGACATGTGGCGATCAGACAAAGCTATCTCGGCTGTCTTGTGCCGAACTGGTGCCAGTTCTGTAGCGGCCTTTCCGGTAGCTAGAAGCTTGGAAGCCCACGACTCTTCCACTGGCTCTTCGGAACGGGATTTCCCACAGCAAAGCTGAAGGATTTAACCTTTGTCGCCCCGTCGTCCACCTCGCAACGGAAGCTGACATCATACCACCGACCAGATGCCCGAAACGCATTGCTGGCTTGAAGGATCGTACCCTTCTTAAGACTGTAGGATGGCAGGATTTCCGGTCGATATGCTGGAGATCCGTGTATCAACTGCTGCCTAAGCTCCGTGCTGCACAGTTCCGCCACGCGGGCACCGCGTGGCATATCTCCCATGGCGGTTCTTGCCACCGGATCGTTCGTCATACTCTGCGAAAACAGCGTCTTCGCCTCCGTCAGCTCGACGGGCTTGTCCGCCTGAGCGGTCGCGGTCGCGTCGGGCTTTGTTGCTTTGGGCGGCTTTCCCTGGTCGAAACTCGTTTTGGCCTCACTCTCGGCTCCGGCGGCAGGGCCGTTCTTCTCGGCATGACTATCCGCCAGGTCGACCTGCGGCAGTTCGATATCCTGCGGAACCGGGGTGGCAGGAGGCTCCTTGCTTTCGGGGGCCTTGGCCGCCTCTGCCGTTTCCTCTGGCTGCGCCGGATCCTCCTGGGGCGCCGGTTTGGGCTCCGGTGAAGGCTTCGGCGTATCCGACTTCACACCGGCAACGGAAGCATCCCCCTCAGTCGATTTCTCCGGTCCGGTATCCTTGTCGCCAAATTCCGTCACCGGGCGCAGCACCGGCAAAGGCTGCCCCTTGCCGGCCGGTTCCTTGGACTGGGCATCCTTTGCGGCGGCTTCGGGCGGCTTTTCGGGCGGCTTTTCTTCCGGCGCCTTTGCCTGTTCAGGCGGTGGTGGCGGCGGAGGCGGTTGCTCGGCCTTTTCTTCCTTCGGCGGTTCCGGGGACTTCTCGGTCGGTTTTTCCTCTGCCTTTTTCTCCTCGGCCTTTTTCTCCTCCGACTTTGGCTCCTCCGGCTTTTTCTCTTCAGGCTTTGGCTGTTCCGGTACCTTCAGTTCGGGAGGTTTCTCCTCGGGTTTCTTTTCCTCCGGTGGAGGCACGAGGTCGACGCTGACTGTTTCTTCTTCCGGCTGAGGAGCAGGCAAAGGCAACTTCACGAGGAAGAAGGCGACGACGGCAACGTGCAAAAGCACCGAGGCGAAAATGCCCCAGCCGAATGCTCCCCATTTCTTTGTCGAAACCTGCTGCATGCCTGCTAACGATGCCCTGCGCCACGCTACCGATGTGGCCTTTTAAGAAGGCATCATCAAGCCGTAAAACAAAAAAGCCTCACGTACACGAGCACAACCGTGCGCGCACGGCACATCGTCCACATGATTGCCAGCAATCGCCCTCTCCAAGAGGAATCGCAGAACTATCCGAGCGAACCTATGATCTCGCGATAGGCAGCCTCCGGAAATGCCTTCAACGTCTTGGTGCGCACATTCCCCGCCATCCCGAGCGACAGACCGAAGCGCGCCATGACGGCATCGTCAGGCGCATCGCAGACGGCAACCATGTCGTGATCGCCCAAGGTCAGGAAGAACTGCTGGAACGAGCCACCCATATCACCGAGCAGCTTCTTGGCCGCGTCCAGGCGCTTTGCCGAGTCGCGAACATTGCGAATGCCTTGATCCGTCCAGTTGATAAGCACGATGTAAGTGGTCATTGCGCACCTCCCGACGGAGGGTCTTGGTCTCGCAACAGGCTATGGCGACCCTCGCTCATGCGCTGTGGTCGGTCCCTTCCCCCGTGGCCGATACCTTACTCCTGTCCCCATTCGACAACAAGGAACACCGCAGCCAGCGAAAAGCAAAAGCCGGGCACAAGGCCCGGCTCTCGGATGTTTCTTATCGAAGGTGGAAGCTTAGCTGTCCAGAAAGCTGCGGAGCTTTCTGGAGCGGCTCGGATGCTTCAGCTTGCGCAGCGCCTTCGCCTCGATCTGACGGATGCGTTCGCGGGTGACCGAGAACTGCTGGCCGACTTCCTCAAGCGTATGGTCGGTGTTCATGCCGATGCCGAAGCGCATGCGCAGGACGCGCTCTTCGCGCGGCGTCAGCGATGCCAGAACTCGGGTCGTCGTCTCGCGCAAGTTCGCCTGGATGGCGGCGTCGATCGGCAGCAGCGCGTTCTTGTCCTCGATGAAATCGCCGAGGTGCGAATCTTCTTCGTCACCAACAGGCGTTTCGAGCGAGATCGGCTCCTTGGCGATCTTCAGGACCTTGCGGACCTTTTCGAGCGGCATGGCGAGCTTTTCAGCCAGTTCTTCCGGCGTCGGCTCGCGGCCGATCTCGTGCAGCATCTGGCGCGACGTACGAACGATTTTGTTAATCGTTTCGATCATATGCACCGGAATACGGATCGTGCGGGCCTGGTCGGCAATCGAGCGGGTAATCGCCTGACGAATCCACCACGTCGCATAGGTCGAGAACTTGTAACCGCGACGGTATTCGAACTTGTCGACCGCCTTCATCAGGCCGATGTTGCCTTCCTGAATGAGGTCGAGGAACTGCAAACCGCGGTTCGTGTACTTCTTGGCGATGGAGATGACGAGGCGAAGGTTCGCTTCGACCATTTCCTTCTTGGCGATGCGCGCCTCGCGCTCGCCCTTCTGCACCATGTGCACGATGCGGCGGAATTCCGAAATCGAGATACCGGTTTCCGTTGCGAGGTTCTGGATCTCCTGGCGGATGTCGCGGATCGTGGTGTTTTCGCCCTTGGCGAATTCCTTCCAGCCGCGTGCCGCCAGATTGCCGATCGACTTCATCCAGTTCGGATCGAGCTCGGCGCCCTGGTACTGTTCGAGGAACGAGTCGCGCTTGACGCCGTAGGATTCAGCCAGACGCAGCAGGCGACCTTCGTTCTGAACGAGGCGCTTGTTGATGTCGTAGAGCTGCTCGACGAGGGCGTCGATGCGGTTCTGGTTCAGCGACAGAGACTTGACGGCCTTGATGAGCTCATCCTTGAGCTCCTTGTAGCGACGCTCCTGGGCGGAAGACAGCGTGCCGGTGGCGGCAAGTCGCTGCTCGACCTGCTGGTCCTGAAGCTTGCGCAGCTTCTTGTAGGTCTCGGCGATGATGTCGAGCGTTTCCATGACCTGCGGGCGCAGTTCCGCTTCCATGGCGGCCAGCGACAGGTTGGACTCGTCTTCGTCTTCTTCTTCCTCTTCCGGAGGGAGGCCCTCGCCGCCGACATTGGTGATGTCGTCGTCGCCGGAACGGACGCGGCGCGTCTTTTCCTTCTCTTCGGCCGCCTTGCGGTCGGCCTCAATCTTCTCGGGGCTCTGGAACTGCGGCGCAGCCTTCGCTTCCGGACCGGAATAGGTCGTTTCGAGGTCGATGATCTCGCGAAGCAGCGTCGTGCCTTCGTTGAGTTCGTCGCGCCAGATGATCAGCGCCTGGAATGTCAGCGGGCTCTCACAGAGACCACCGATCATCGTTTCGCGGCCGGCCTCGATACGCTTGGCGATCGCAATTTCGCCTTCACGCGACAGAAGCTCCACCGAGCCCATTTCGCGCAGATACATACGAACCGGATCGTCGGTGCGATCGGTCGGTTCCTTCTTCTTGGCGGTAGCAAGGGCGGTGCCGCCGGAAGGCGCGAGTTCGCCGCCTTCGCTCTCATCGTCGGAGCCGGAATCATCGTCGTCGCTGCTGGCAGTGGCTTCCTCGGCTTCTTCGTCCTCAATGACGTTGATGCCCATATCCGACAGCATCGACATCGTGTCTTCGATCTGCTCGGAGGTTACCTCTTCGGACGGCAGGACGGCGTTAAGCTCGTCCATCGTCACATAGCCGCGCTTCTTCGCGGCCTTGATCATCTTCTTGACCGCGTCATCGGAAAGATCAAGAAGAGGGCCGTCGGTGCCGCCGTCGCGTTCGACTTCCGCTTCTTCGTTCTCTTTGACCTTGGTTGCCATTTATGTCGTCGCCTTCCTGACGCTATTCAAACTCGCCGCAGTGAACGGCCGCACGCAGCCGATACGCCGCAAACGACCGTCTCGAATCACCAACTCTCACCTAACGGGATGAGATTTAATGCCTGATTAACCACGATTGCCGGCGCCGGACGACAGAGCTTAAAAGTCATCGAATGTCCGGCCATGGTTGTGCGATCCGCCCTTGACCCAGTTCACCGCTTTCCAAGTCGAACGGTGATTCCCATATTTTTTGTTCTCGTCAAGCTTTTCCAGAAAAAAAGCCTCAGAAAACCCGGAAAAAGCCTTATCCACAGGCCCGGAACCGCTCAAGCGATTGCCAAGCATAGATAGGATGTCACCGCAAGAAGACAAGAGCGGCCAACATTCTTCTTGAACGGCAAAGTTGCCCCAAGATTCGTCATGCCCGCCGCTAGTTGTTTGCGCCACGCCAAAGCTTAGTGAGACTGCCCATCCCAATGTTGAATCTCGAGACTTGCCAGATCGACCGCGGGAATGCAGCGGACGTTGATGCAGGCCATCTCGGCGCCATTCGGCATTTGCGCTTCCGCGAAGGGAGCGATGCCGCACGTGCCGCAGAAGCGGTGCTGGATCGTATGCGTGTTGAACGTATAGGTCGACAGGTCCTCGCGCGGCGTTTTCAGCGTGAACTTGTCGCGCGGCACGAAGGCCAACAGTCCCCCACGCCGTCGGCAAAGTGAGCAATTGCAGTCGAGGGCGGAGGTCAACTCCCCCTCCACTTCAAATTCGATCTTACCGCAATGGCAGCTTCCTTCATAGTGCATCGAACCTCCTCAATTCCAATCCATAACCACCTTGCCGGAGTTGCCGGAGCGCATCGCCTCGAACCCCTCCCGGAAGTCATCAATTCCGATCCGGTGCGTGATGACGGGCGACAAATCCAGCCCGCCCTGCACGAAAGCGATCATCTTGTACCAGGTCTCGAACATCTCGCGGCCGTAGATGCCCTTCAGGTTAAGCATCTTGAAGATGACTTTGTTCCAGTCGATCTCGAAGCCGGCGGGCGCAATGCCGAGGATGGCGATCTTGCCACCATTGTTCATCTTGTCGATCATGTCGCGGAAGGCCGGTGCGGCTCCCGACATCTCCAAGCCGACATCGAAGCCCTCGGTCATTCCGATCGACTTCATCACGTCGGTGAGGTTCTCCTTTGATGCGTCGACGACATAGTCGATGCCGAGCTTGCGGGCGAGATCCAGCCGATGCGGATTGATGTCTGTTATGACCACCTTGCGGGCGCCCGAACGCTTGGCGACCAGCGCGCCCATGATGCCGATCGGCCCCGCCCCGGTAACCAGGACATCCTCACCGACGAGGTCGAAGGAAAGGGCCGTGTGGACGGCATTCCCGAACGGATCGAAGATCGCGGCGATCTCATCCGGAATGTCGTCCGGGATCGGCACGACGTTCGCTTCCGGAATACAGACGAACTCTCCGAAGGAACCGGGACGGTTGACGCCGACTCCGAGGGTGTTGCGGCAGAGATGTCCCCTGCCTGCGCGGCAGTTGCGGCACTTGCCGCAGACGATATGTCCCTCGCCGGAGACGCGCTCGCCCACACGATATTTCGTTACCGCAGAGCCGATCTGAGCGATCTCGCCGCAGAATTCGTGGCCGACGACCATCGGCACCGGAATGGTCTTCTGCGCCCACTGATCCCAGTTCCAGATATGGACATCCGTGCCGCAGATCGCTGACTTTTTCACCTTGATCAGCACGTCGTTCGGCCCGACTTCGGGAACCGGGACATGCTCCATCCAAAGCCCGACCTCCGGCTTCGCCTTCACCAGCGCCTTCATCATATTCGACATGATCTTACTCTCCGAAACCCTTCAAATCACTCCAAGTTCACGACCTGCTTCGGCAAATGCCGCGATCGTCCGCTCGACATCCGCGCGTGAATGTGCGGCCGACATCTGGGTGCGGATGCGCGCCTGTCCCTTCGGCACGACAGGGAAGGAGAAGCCGATCACATAGACACCCTTCTTCAACATCAGTGCCGCCATATCCTGAGCCAGCTTGGCGTCGCCAAGCATGACAGGAATGATCGGATGCCCCTCACCAGCCAGCGTAAAGCCAAGCTTCGTCATTTCGGAGCGGAACAATGCCGCATTGGCCGCCAACCGTTCGCGCAGCGCATCGCCGTTCTCGATGAGATCGAAGACCTTCAGTGACGCAGCAGCAATGACCGGCGCCAGCGTGTTCGAGAACAGATAGGGTCGCGACCGCTGCCTCAACCAGTCGATGGTTTCGGCCTTTGCCGAGGTATAGCCGCCGGAAGCCCCCCCAAGCGCCTTCCCGAGCGTGCCGGTGATGATGTCGATCCGCCCCTCGACACCGCAATGCTCTGGAGAGCCACGTCCATGCTTGCCGACGAAGCCAACGGCGTGGCTATCATCGACCATGACCATCGCGCCATACTTCTCGGCGAGGTCGCAGACGCCCTGCAGGTTGGCGATGATGCCGTCCATTGAGAAGACGCCATCGGTGGCAATCAGCTTGAAGCGACTGCCCTCGGCCTTCTTCAGCTCTTCTTCCAACGCCTTCATGTCATTGTTGGCATAACGGAAGCGCTTAGCTTTGGAGAGTCGCACGCCATCGATGATCGAGGCGTGGTTCAACGCGTCGGAGATGATCGCATCCTCCTCGCCGAGCAGTGTCTCGAAGAGACCGCCATTGGCGTCGAAACAGGAGGAATAGAGGATCGTGTCCTCCATGCCGAGGAAAGAGGAAATACGCGCCTCGAGCTGCTTGTGCTCCTCCTGCGTACCGCAGATGAAGCGTACCGAGGCCATGCCATAGCCATAGCGGTCGAGCGCCTTCTTCCCGGCGTCGGCAAGTTCCTCGTTGTCGGCGAGCCCGAGATAGTTGTTGGCGCAGAAGTTCAGCACCCGCTCGCCGGACGCAACGGCGATCTCGCCCGCCTGCTTTGACGTGATGACACGCTCGGACTTGTAAAGCCCGGCATCCTTCAGTGCGGCGAGTTCGGTGCGGAGGTGGGAGAGGAATTGCGAGGTCATTGAATGCCCTTCTTGTGATGTTTCCCGATGCCCTGCACTAGCACATAGCCAAGCGCCTGTCTTGCCGTCCTCAACGTTGCACAGCGATCAGCAGGAACATAGGCCTATCCATCTCTTCAGCCCACTCGGGATGATCGCGAAGCTGCTCGTCGCCCGGCCGCCATTCCTCGACGTGGCGGATCGAAAAGCCATTTGCGATCAGGGTGTTGAGGGTGGTTCCAAGCGTACGGTGATACTTCACGACGCCCTTTGCGAGCCAGTCCGTTGTGCGCTTGCCTTCGCGTGAATAGCCATCAAGCGGCCAGATCCGCCGCCCCTCGCGATCCGCCGTCCAGCCGGGATTGGCCGGCGCCATATAGATCGGATGCTCGATCGTGAAGACGAAATCGCCACCCGACACAAGCGCGCTGTGGATGGTGGCGGCCAAGCGGCTGAAATCCTCGATGTAGTGAAATGCCAAGGAACTGTAAGCGAGATCGAATGATGCCGGTGGCAATTCGAGCGTTTCGAGGTCGGCAATCTCGTAACGAACGGTGGAGTCGACGGTCTCCCGTTTGGCCCGATCGATCATTCGCTCCGAGATGTCAAAGCCGAGGACGCTTCTTGCACCCTGCCCCGCAGCGTAGCGGGCAAACCAGCCGAAGCCGCAACCGAGATCGACGACGCGCTTGCCTGACAAAGCCGGCAGCACCGCCTTGATGGACTCCCACTCCGCCGCGCCATCGAGCCCGTGGAGCGAGCGCGAAAGCTGGCTGTATCCTTCAAAGAATTCAGGCTGGTCGTAGATATTTTGGGCCATGACCGTATCCTTTCAGCCGGCCCATATAGACACACCTCGCCCGATCTCAATGTTTCATTGATAGCCTCACACCGCGGCGACTCCTGCCGCACGCCGCCGTTATTTGCCAGGCAGCATCGTCTGAAGGACGCCATCGCGACGCACGAGCCCGTGAAAGAGCGCCGCCGCAAGGTGCATCAAGACGAGAGCGAAGAAGGCAAAGGCCAGATAGAAATGCGCGCTCCAAAGAAGCGCATGAAGGCTGTCGCTCTGGGGCACGATCGCCGGAAGCCGCAACCCGCCGTACAGCACGATGGGGTAGCCGGCCGCCGACATCATGGCCCAGCCGATCAAAGGCATACCGATCATCAGCGCATACAAGGCGACATGAGACAGATACGCCGCAAGCTTCATCGGCTCCGGCAGATCGGCAGGCAAAGCCGGCGCTCCCGATATGAAGCGAACCACAAGGCGAACCAAGGCAAGAACGAGAATGGCAATGCCCAGCGTCTTGTGTGTCACCAGCAACGGCACGTATTGCCGCCCGATGGTGGACACCATCCCGACACCGATGAAGAGCATTGTCAGGATGCCGATCGCCATCAGCCAATGCAACAGACGCTGGAGGGTGCTGAAGTGCGTGTTCGTGCCCGTCATGGCTTTACGCTCGCTGCTGTTCGGGGATAGTGGCTGGCTTCCGACGTGCGCAGATCGAAGGATTTGGCATAGGCAGCGGAGCGGGCTGCCGGGAACGGATCGTCGGAAACCTTGATGCCATCAGGCAGAATGGTCGGATCGAAATTGATGTCTCGACATGGGCCGTCGGCCTCCGGCTCGACTTTCTGCACGACCAGCGTACCGGCTTCAACGGTCCGTCGCTCCGGCGGCCAGGCCTTTGTCGGATCGGACGTCGGATCGGATGGCTCGGCGACCGTCAGCACGAGCGTCCAGCGTTGCGGCGACGTCGCGACGCGCTCGGCAATCTCGTCCTCCAGGTGATTGGGACCGAGCTTGGCAAAATCCTCGCTCGTGATCGGCATCGCTTGCGCGTCTGCGCGCAATGACCAGCGAACGGCGTGCTCATTGCCCGCGCCATCCGTGAAAATGAATGCATTGAGGCCGTTGAAGGTTACTTCCGCGTAGCTGGCAGTCCAGGGAGCCTTCGTTGCCCATTCGCCGAACGCGGCGAACTCCGGATGAGCCCCCACGAACGTTTTCATTGCCGCGGGATCCTTGCTCCCGGCCGCCTGCAGCAGCTCATAGAATCCCTGCGGCGTGGACACGGCAAAGACCGGCGGATCGATCATCGCCATCCGCCAGACCTCCCCGTCAGGCGTCGAAATCTGCACGCCGAGCCCGCGCACCCGAACGGTGGGATCGGCCGCGTTCGGGTCGGGTGTCGCCAGGTTGAAGCGCCCCACGACCGGATATTGTCCTGCCGCGAATACGGTCGCCCGCGACAGCGCGACACCATTGCCGTTCGCTTCGAATACGCCAGTGAAGCAGACACCCTTCGCGTGATTTCGCCGATGGCCAAGAGCGGGTCCGCCGGGAGGCGCCAAGGCACTGACAAGCTTTGTGGAGGTAAGGCGACCCGGGGAAAGCCATCCGGCTGTGTACGCAAAAGCGCCGGCGCCAAAGGCGACCACGGCAGCAATTAACACCAAAGATCCTAGCGCTGAACGCTGCTGCGATGGCGACGGGCCTGGCATCCAACACTCTCCGTTTTGTCAATCGGGGTACTGTGGGCAGTTCTCTGCAATGCTGGGAGGTCAGTTCACGTAAGCCGAACAGCCGCACCGAGCGCACTAACTGGGCGGCTATCCCATTATTTCCGTTGCGAAAGATGGCACCGTTGCGCCACGAGGTCAAATGCCTAGCTGTCGTGGCTGAGGATCACGTCCAGAAACGCGTCTCCGTAGCGCTCAAGCTTCGACTGGCCGACGCCGGAAACACCGAGCATTTCCTTATGCGTGCGCGGTCGCTCCGTCGCGAAGGCGATCAGCGTCGTATCCGGGAAGACGACATAAGGCGGAACGCCGAGCGAACGGGCAATGGCTGTCCGCTCGGCACGCAGCGCTTCGAAAAGCACGTTGTCGTCACCGGCCAGCACCGACCGACGCTCGGTCTGCGCCACGCGCTTCGAGCGGCGTTCGGCAACCGGGCGATCCTTGCGGAAAAAGACCATCCGTTCATGCTTGAACACGGCGCGGGCCTCCGGCTCCAGCTTCAAGGCCCCGAAGGCCTGCTGATCGACCCTGACCAACCCCATGGCGAGCAATTGCCGGAAGACCGATTGCCAGGTGCGCCCCGGCAGATCGTTGCCCGCGCCGAAGACCGGCATCGTCGTGTGGCCGAAGCGCTCCGTCTTCTCGTTGACGTTGCCGAGCAGGACATCGACCACATGTCCGGTGCCGAAGCGCTCGCCCGTGCGATAGATCGCCGCGAGCGCCTTGATCGCGGCCTCGGTACCGTCCCAGGTTTCAACCGGCTTCAGGCAGGTATCGCAGCCGCTGCACTTGCCGGCATACGCCTCGCCGAAATGCGCAAGGATCGCCTGACGCCGACACGAAGCAGTCTCGCAGATCGCCAGCAGCGCATTGAGCTTGGAACGCTCTACACGTTTGATATCGTCGGCCGCTCCGCCCTCGTCGATCATCCGCCGCCGCTGGATGACATCGGCCATGCCGTACGCCATCCAGACTTCGGACGGCAGACCGTCACGCCCGGCGCGACCGGTCTCCTGATAATAGGCCTCGACCGAGCCCGGCAGGTCGAGATGCGCGACGTAGCGAACGTTCGGCTTATCGATCCCCATGCCGAAGGCGACAGTTGCAACGAGACAAAGCTCTTCCTCTTTTAGAAAGGCGTCCTGATTGGCGTCCCGAAGTGCCCGGTCCATGCCGGCGTGGTAGGGCAGCGCTCGGATGCCGTGGCCGTTCAACCACTCGGCCGTATCCTCGACCTTGGCGCGCGACAGGCAATAGACGATGCCGCTGTTGCCCTTGTGGCCGGCCAGAAACCGCAGCAACTGCTGGCGCGGCTGGTCCCGCTCGACGATCTCATAGGAAATGTTCGGCCGGTCAAAGCTGGTCGTGAAGACCTTGGCATTGTTCAGCGCCAGGCGCTCGATGATATCCTCGCGGGTATGCGGGTCTGCCGTCGCCGTCAACGCGATGCGCGGCACACCCGGGAACTGTTCGGCAAGCTTGCCGAGCTCGCGATATTCGGGGCGGAAATCATGTCCCCATTGGGAAACACCCAGATTTTCACGGATAGGATTTTCGCTATACGATTAAAATCATGATATATCTAATTAATTCCACCTATATGATACGTGACGATGATGGGTATCCTTAGATCGACCTCAAGTGACGGGTTGCAAATATGACGGCCATTTAGCTGGTGGGGAGCCATCGGACGGTGGCGCACTAGGCGGGGGAATGTCAGAGAAATCGTCATCGACCAAGGTCTGCAGCATTATGGGGAAATGCGGTTGGCTAACGTCAACCAACTTGTAGACGACCTTCTCAAGAAGGCCTGCGACTTCGTCTGACAACGTAGGCCCAGCGTGAATGATCGCGTTAAGCAAATCTGACATAGCGTTCAGCCGCTGGCGGTTTGTACGACTGAAGTGCCGAATAAGTGCCATGTCCAAATAATATTGGGCAGTCATGGAGGGGTCAGCATGGCCCGCAAGTTCCGCAATTCGATCGAGCGTCATGTTCACAATGGCCGCGTCGAACTGGTAGCCGTTGAGGGCAAAATTCTCGTTCCAGATCAACCAAGCCATGTTGGTGAGGTAGTAGGCTCGGAGCCTATGGCCGCTACCTGCGATATCGAGCTCAGCGAAAGTGTCGTTGACGATATCACCGACGGCACCAGTGGAAAGCCCTTGGCCAGTGCGTCCTGACAGGAACAGTTTCTCTTAAACGCGATAGCCAGACTTTAGCTGACACCAATGGTCGGTGTAGGCCTTATGAACCTTCCAAAAGCCGAGCCGAAGCAGCTCCTCTACTAGGTCAAGGGGAAACTGGACCGATGCCACTCCTCGTTTCCGCGGCATCGTTATATACAGTGTTTCGTGCCCCCTGTCACGGAATCGCATCAATCTCTCGAGGATGTCTTTCTTCACATCCTCGTCTTTCGCCGCCAAGAAAAGTCTCTCGGTGGCCGCATCCGGGTCCCTCACGCTTTTGATTCCCAGTAGTCGCTCCTCGGCAAGCGCGATTGCGATATGCCGAATAGTCAAGGATGCGGTCTCCTCCCGGCGTAAGCCCGCCTCCGCTTCGCATTTGGCTATAAGCCAGTTCCGTTCTCCTTCGAGCCGACGTTGCTCCGCCTGCCACCCCGACGCTCTCTTTGCCTTATCCTCCTTCGCGGCGTATCGAAGATGATTTAAGATGCGCTTGACAGCGGTAGCGTCCGGGGTCGGACGCTTTTTGACAGCCTTGCCCGACGGGTCCGACCACAACCATACAAGGCTTCTCCCTCCCTTTTTCGTGAAGACCTCCTTTGACGAGAAAGGCGTCATTTCCTGTTCGGGCTCGCCAACGAACCGTGGCGTCAAGCGATGATTTGCCTGGAAGGGCATTGCGGATTGGATGTGCATATAGAATTTGAAGACATAGCCGATCTTCTTTTCTATTTGCGCCTTTGCGATGATACCCTTCTTAAGCTGAGGAGCCTGAAGATCGCGATATACGGTAAGGTCATCATTGTCCGCGTCCAGCCAATGAGTAAGCCGGTTCTCCAGAGACGCGAGGAACTCTCGCAGTGCGTAGACTTCCGGGGTCATGGATTTAATGGAAGTGAAAAGACGAGTACGCCAACCGTGCGCGAAGTATCTGAGCAGCGGCTCGCAGACCGCACCCGACGGCCAGTACACAAGTGGAAGGCCGCCGATGTCCGTTTCGTGCCATTTGAATCCTTCAGGCACACGATCGAATTTAAAATCAGTCGGAAGAACGGGCATTCGCGCTCCTTATCATCTTTAGCAGTTGTGCTTCCAAGAAGGCATTTCGCGCGATCAACGCGAGGTTTTGCCGGGCCAGTTCCGTCGTGAGCTTGCTGTTGTCCGGCTCCTTTACGGCAGTACTTTCCTTCGTCGTTCGCAACGCAGCCATGGCGTTCTTCCAGCGGATCATCAGATCATAGTTAGGCCCTTCCTCACCGGTCTTGTTATCCACAACGACGTCGGCTCCTACGATGGACCATTTCCAAAGCCGGAGCTTGATGTCCTGCCACTTGCGAAATGCGGTTCGGCTGCCGGCCAGCTTCTCGATCACATGAAGCGGAATGTGCCGTCGTTTCACGACATCCTCCAGAAAGAGCACCTTGCGTTCAATCGAGGTCACAAGACGTACGTGCTTGTCCTGCGGGCTAAGGTTCCAAACCTCCTGTTTCGTTAGGGGGCGGTCCCAGGCAACGGACTTACCCTTCATTCTGTGACCTCATTGCTTTCAGCGCGGTAGCATATGCCAGCCTCTTCTCCTCGTATCGTCGTTGCGCGGCATGCTTGACCTCAGCCGTGGCAGCCAGCGGAATCCGAGCCTTCTCGTCGCGAAGCTCTTCCTCTATTGCCGCGCGCCCGCGGGCAAAGATCGCACAGTAGGCGCAATCAGCGCAGACACTATTCAGTGCGAAATCGAAGTCAGGCATATTGCTTGAGGCTTCCGACGCGTAGCTCTGTGGTCGCTGGATTCGATTTTTCAGATTAAGGCAGTTTGCTTCCAGCTTGACCTTCTCATCTGTCGGATTTGCCGTGCAGAAAACATTGGTCCCGATCACAGGCTCAAGAAGGTTGGTTGTTGCGAACTTACGAAACTCCTCTCTGATATCGTCGATTGCCAAATCGGCACTGTTCGCCCGAGAACCAATCCGCACGGCGCTTGCCACTTGGGCGGCGATCGCCTGCACGCTGTTGAAGAGCGCACGGCCACCACGCCCGGCGACGGAGTCTTTCCGCATCCACACGTCAATCATTTTCGATACGAAGAACTCGCACCGAGCTTCATCGAAATCCTTCGCGAACTCCGATAGCTGCTTCAAATCCTTTCGAGCGGCTTCGATCCATTTCTTCATTTCGGGTGTCCTGTTGGCCCTCGCGCTTTGCTGAGCGCGTTTGATTTCCTCCCTGATCCGATTCATTTGACCGGGAATTGCCATGTTGATGTAGACTCGGGTCATCCGCGGGTCGTAGTGCCAGTACATAAGGCTGAGGGCATCAAGGTTGGCGCCATCAAACCCATGATAATAGTAGATACCGAACCCTCGCCGGAACATGTGACTCGTGAGGCGCCATACCTCTTGGCCATCCGGCGGTTCAAGGCCCGCAAAGGTCACAAAGTCATTGATGGTAAAATCGAAGCGTGTTGAAACCTGCCGATTCGGATTTGACGGGTACTGCGCGACCGCGAACAACCAGTCGTCACCTGTCTTTTCTCGCGTTCGCGCGGAAAGCAGATCGAGGAGACTGACGGCCTTTCGAAGGATCTCAGGCACCGGCCTACGCCCGAGATTCTGGTGTGTTTTTGCAATATAGACCTCGAGCTCAAGCAGTCCCGGTCGATCCTCGTGCAAGCATCCCAGCTTGATGCTGTTCACTTCGATAGAACGTCGTGCACCGAAAGTGAGAATTAGGACGGCGATTGCCGACAGAAGATGTCTTACTGCCACACCTAAAAGGATTTGGCCTTTTTCGAGTTGCGGCAGTGATCCCAAATTCATACCCGCGGCTAGTTTGGGAGCACCGTCGGGGCGATTGCGCTCCCAACCCAGTTCCATCGCTCTTCGAGCGTTGCGAGTTAGGGGACTTGCCTCCTGAAAACCATTATAGGCAGTCGCAATGTAGTCGCCATAACGGTAGATCCACGTCGTGCAGGCGCCGAGGATGCGAAACAGATCGACGGGCTCAAGTGTACGTGTTCTGCCCGGGGACAAATCTCCGTACCTGTGTTCAAGCTGCTTCTTGGACTCAAGTTCGAACGGGTTGAAGGAAAGACCGTCTTCGTCCGGACGGCTGATCGCGTTGAAATGCAGGTACCCCCAGATTCCCAAAATATGTTGGAATTTTTTTCGACGCTTTGGCTGCCCTGTGTCATCTTTGGCCGAATCCGTTGCATCGACCTCGCCCGCATGGATCCCATCACCTGGGTCGAATTTTGTCCCAGATTGGCGCGTACCACGCCGTAGATCCAACAGGAGCTTGGGTTGATGGACGAAAACATCCGGAAACGTGGATATGAGCGCATCCGCAAAGCTCGATGACTGATTGATGGAAGCGCTCGTTACGCCCAGTGCGTCTGCCAACCGAGCCCAGTGAATACCGGCTGGCGACAGATAATCATCAATACCAGCGCCCTCCATCATCTCATTCAAAAATTCCTCGTAAGGCAGCAACGACAAAAGCTCGCCGGTGCTCAATACGCTACAGTACTCGTGGAAATCATCGACAGTCATTTGACTAAATTTCGTTAGGCCCTTGGCGTTTCGGTACCTCACGATCCAGTCGAAATACCACGTGGTCGTCACGATATCGGCCGCGTTGTTGCGACCACCGCCATCCAGGCCGGTGGTTAGGCAACGGAGAACCAGAAGCTTTTTAGCAAGGTTGTCCCCCCGATGGATCTTGGCTGCCAAACTGACACTGGGGAACCCAATCGCGGAATCGAATGACACTGTGCTGTACACATTTAGCCGCTTCAATTGGGCGTCCGACGTAGCAATACGCCAGCACTGATGCTCCAGTCTCCGACCGTCTCCCTCACGCCAGAGCTTGCTTGCGGTTGAACTTTTTGTAGCAATCAGCCCTGTGGGCAGCGGCCAGTCACGCAATACGCGCGCGTATTCGGCGATAGAGATCATAGTTCCCTTCCGTTCGTATAGTGAAGAATTTTCAGATGGCGCCGTCCGCCCTAGCGAGGCTTAGATCAGGCTTGGCAACGTTATTTTGTTTGCCTTGAAGTCACTCAGGAGCTGGCGAGCAGTTTGTCTAAAGAGCGCCGTCAATCCGTTGGCACGAAGCTTTCCTTCAATCGCGATAACGAAGCCGAGCAAGGGCACTCCGTAGATGGCAAACCGATAAGGCTCTATATGTCGTCTTGAACGCTTCAAGGACAAATGAATGGCGATCAGCGATCGGACGTTTTCATCCGTCGGGTTAAAATTATAGAATTCCTTCCGAGTGCCGACAGGCGTAGAAGCTCCCAAACCGATAGCACCGGCAATCCCGGAGAATTCCGCTAGATTGTGGAACCACTCCAGCGTCTTCTCATCCATAGCCAACGCGCCCGAGATCCCAGTATCGGACACTATCAGCGCTTGAAGGGCGTTCTGAAAGAAACGGACCGACTCCAAAACTTCACGGACAACATCCTGCGAATTAACGTAGAACGGCTGCAAGATGTTTGTTTTTGCATGGCCCGCGACTGGGCGCAGACCTTCGACCGATCCTACCTCCCGAAGCTTCAGCTGCTCGAAGCTCTTCCTGATTAGCGGAAAGGTTAGCCCAGGGGTGTTCAAGGGTGCAGTCGAGAAAGTTGCGGCGATTGTGAGTGCTTCTTGAAAGCCGACAACTCCAACACGATCACTTAAGTGTACGAAAAAGCGATCTCGTAGGTCCGGCGACGATGTATAAGCGCGCGCCGATGCGCCAAGTGCGCTGAACTGCTCAATCGCGTCATGGGCAGCACCATCTTTGCTGAGGAGTGCAGCGTGGTCGTTATCGCCCCATCGCCCTTCTCTCGATGTCGCCTCCCAGGCATGCATCACCCTTCCGCGGACGATTTCGGGCTTCGTCCCGTATCGTTCGAGTAGTGCCATCACCTCATGGCCAGCCCTATTCTTGAATGCAGCAACGTAGCTCAGAGTACCGAGGGTGACCGAATCATCTATTTCAAAGAAGAATGGATCACTCGGAATGTCCCATATGGGCTGCAGGTTCCAACCGTGTTCGCAACAGAACACGATCATGCAGGCGTGAACCGCGCGCCGCGTTGCGCCGAGTCCCATGAGAATCATTCGGCGCACAGCGTTCCTGTTAATGCGCTTTTCAAGTGCGGCAGCGTCTTGAAGCCCGAGCGCGGCCCAGGCATCTCGATCGGACAACAACCTGACCGCTACATCGACCTCAGCATTGTTGGTTCGGACACCTCTGAGGTGGAACTGACCATAACCGGTTGCCTTGAAACTGTGGTCTTCGGCAATCAGTATGGTCCGCAGCGCTTGGGCGGACGCACGTACCTGGGAGGAGTTTAGACCGTCAAACTCTCCTCTCATGAGTCGTTGCATCCGTTGAAAAATCCGAACGCAGACGCTCAATTCGTGCCCCGCGGCGTCCCGGATTACTGCCAACGCGGCGCGCTGCCGACGAGCGCCTTTGAGGCCCCCCTCAATCGACAGAGGAATATCGACAAGGCTCTTTGAGCTTTCGTCAATGCCCTCATGAGTGATTGTGAAGTTGGTCTTCAAGAAGGCCGGGTAGGTTCTATCGGCGAGTTTGCCGAGACGCTCCAATACGGTTCGCGCGCATTGGAGCCGGTCCCGGACTGTGGATCGTGTCAGTCCGAAGTCTTTCATCAGCCGCGCTTCGCAGACTTCCAAAGCGGCAACGACGAGGGCCACCGCACCCTCCGTACGACCTTCGCCTTTGCTGAGGATGGCCACAAGTCTGCGAGAGGAGTTGGATCTGTCCATCGTGAGCGTTGTGAGAAACGCTCGAATCGATGCGGACTCCCGTTTGCTGGTGCAGGTCATGAGCAGGTCAGAGGCAAACTGCTCGGAGAATAGCGGTCCGATCTGCGTCATATCGACGTACGGTATCAGGACTCCGTTCTTGTCTTTGCGATTGCCTCGTGGCTGAGATGCCTCAGAATGCCGGACACGGTACGTTCCGAGGTCAGGTCTTCCCGCTAAATCGGAGAGATGTCGAACCGCCCCACGAACTGCCGACGCGTACTTCACTACACTCATATGGCAATAACCCGCCGCCCTGTGCTTTCCGACCGCTTCATCGACCGCCCGTCTCAGCTCGGCCTGCAAGTCTACGTCCACAGACACCTGCCTCCCACTGTAGGAATCGCACAGTGAGTGATGCGACCGGGTTGCAATGAGATAGTTTGCGAAAAGCGCAACGTCTCGACTTACTTGCTTGAAGCGACGGCCTGTGAACCGATCGAAGTATGGCTGAAGACTTTCGAGGAATTCTGGTCCAAGCTGATCGTCGATGATTGCCCGGTCCGGTGGAGCTACCCTCTCTCTTCGCATGCTACGCATCCGACCGCTCGTTGAGTTCATCGACACCATCATCGGTGAAACGCCACCAACCAGCACAGCCTAGTGCCTCGAGGATCTCGTCGGCTTCCGTTGGCGAGAAGTCATGCTCGCACAACACCTGATGATACTGCCAGAACCGTGCAACCTGGCTTTCTTCATCCACGTCGGCATCAGAAGGGGCCGCCACCAACCCGATAGTCGCGTGCAGCGCTGAATAATGGTCATGTCCAAACATTCGCGCGACTACGTTCAATGCCGTATTGTACGCGATATCGTCTCCCCAAGCCTTAACCTGGCGCTTGAACTGTTTCGCGAGACGCTTAACCACAACGTCATTCATAAAGTAGATTTTCACTCGATATCTCCCGGAGATTATGAGGTCGCCAGTCACAGGGGTCCCGGCCGCTCACATTGGCGAGCAGTGGTAAGGCTGTTGGATTTTCAGAAAGGAGCGCTGCTGGTCAGTCGACGGTACGGACAAAGCACCAGAGATCCAGTGCCGAGGTCAGGACCTTTGCAGCGTCCTTAAACATCGCCAACTGGTCAGCCGGCTGGCACCAGAGATCGATGCCAATGTCCAGCCGCCATTCATCTTCATCCTCGTCGGCGATTTCTGCCATCCCACTTCGTATCAGGAAGGCAGATGCCGGACCTCCGTCGTTTACGAACGACACATAGTGCGATTGGTGCAGCTCAGGTCGCACGAAATCCCATCGTCCCGGATGCAAGTGATATTGGCCTGCCGCGTACCTCGCGGCCTCGATCGCCCAATCCACCTTCACCTTGTAGCGAAGCAGCTGGTGTGTTGCGGCTACAGCAGACTGCTGTGAGAACCCCTGCAGTCCTGGCAATAGGCAGTCATCCGTAGCTCCGGTGTCTTCCCCGTCCTCCCAGCGAGGATAGAGGACGTGAATATTCTGGAGCCTTCGGCGAATGTAGCGGCTCGTGTGTTCGTAGCTACGAAGGCCAAGGTATTTCCGGGTGAGGAGTTCCCTTACGCTTGAAGCCGATTTCGCATCATCGACAAGCACCTTCACCGCGCTGAACGGCGTTCTAGGCAGATATAGCGACAGTCCCAAGGCCGAATCCTGCACTCCATTCGGCGCCAGAAATCGAATATACTCAGAAGCGCCGTGCCGCGCGTCCCAGGCGAGCAAGTCACTGAAACACAGATCGGGGCGTCCATGGATCACTTCGGTGCAGGCGCCCGCGCTGACGAATTCGTCACGACGAAAAGCGATTCCGGCAATTGATTCACGAACTGAAAAGTCGATCCTACTTGCGGTCTGAGCAACTATCGTCGGCAGAGGACTATACCGCCTTCCAATGCCGTCAGGCCACCATGGGATGAGGCCGCCGAACCGCAATTGCGCGCAGAGAACCTCGAACTGGTCAGCTCCCGCGGACAGTTCGCCATCGGCTGGGAGCGGAATATCTCCCTCGTGCTCGAGGAACCCTCGGTCAAGTTTATTCCGGGCACTAACGAAATGGATCATCCACTCGGCCGGGGTAGATGCCACAGGCGATGGAAGCTCAACCGCACAAGCCTCTGTCATCTGGCCAAGTCCCGCGTTGAAGTCGTCAAAACAGGAACGTCAGACAATAACAGAGCCAGATTGGCGGTGATGCGCCGCAAAGGAGCAGACCGATCGCTACCGCGCACACCTGTCAGGCCGACTTGGAACTGAAAGCTGTCACTTTGCCCTGATGTCCATAGACACATGTGATGACCCCTCACTTTCTACCTCGGATTGCTTTATTGCATTTAGCCTGACCAATTTTACGTTCTCGTCAACACCTTTTTTGAAGAAATTGAAAGATTAATTTGAGGACTCCTCACTTTTAAGATCATGTTTTTGTTAGTTTTTATGATTCCTTACAGAGGAAATTGAATCCTTGCGAGACGCCATCCTTCAAGGATTCAGAAAATCACAAAAAGCAACCTATGGCTGTTTATGAATGACCGAAGCGGCTTGATTCTCCTCGCGGGGGTCAGACGGGAGAACCGAAGACTTCGCTATCGAGAGGCCGGCTCTGGTCCAAAGCAGTTGACACAGATCGCTTTGTTGAATCCGAATGGGGGCCTCGTGGTAGGCTGCTCACCACGAATATCGATTCCTGCCGGCATCAGTTACCGGGAGGTAAGGATGGTAGAACATTGCATTCGATTAACAACGTCTTCGAAGACCAGACGCACACGCGCAGCGCGATGATGTCGAATCCTTTGGATGAATTGCGGCGAGTATGGGGCTATCCCGACTTTCGCGGTAAGCAAGGACTCGTAATCGAGAATGTGATCGCCGGCGGCGACACTTTGGTGCTCTTCCCGACCGGGAAAGGGAAGTCTCTATGCTACCAACTTCCCGCCCTGTGTCTGCCCGGGACGGCAATTGTTGTCTCTCCATTGGTCGCGCTGATGCGGGATCAGGTCGAGGAGCTCAGAGCGCTTGGCGTCTGCGCGGGCGCCCTCTGGTCTGAGCAATCGTCGGAAGAAGCTATAGACGTTAAGCGGAATCTTCGTTCAGGCGATCTGAAACTCCTCTACGTAACACCCGAGCGACTGGCGACCGGCAGCCTTGATTCTATGCTGGGTTCGGGTGGCATCTCGCTCATCGCAGTCGACGAAGCCCATTGCATCAGCGTCTGGGGAAACAACTTCAGAAAAGACTATCTGGCGCTTGGACGGCTGAAGGAAATGTATCCGACGGTCCCGATCATCGCGCTCACCGCCACCGCCGACCCAAGGACAAGGCAAGACATCATCGGCCTCCTGAATCTCGACGACGCAGAAGTGTTCGTGGACAGCTTTGATCGCAAGAACATCAGCTACGAGATTGTTCCGCGCAGCAACCCCAGAACACAGCTTCTCGATTTCTTGAAGAGACATGAAGGCGAAAGCGGGATTGTCTACTGCCTGTCCCGAAAGAAGGTTGAAGATACCGTGGAGTGGCTCAACGAGCACGGGATCCGAGCGAAGCATTACCATGCGAAGCTTGATCCGGCATTGAAGGCCGCAAACCAGGATGCCTTCCGCCTCGAGGAAGGCCTATGTCTCGTGGCGACTGTCGCCTTCGGGATGGGGATCAACAAGCCTAATGTTCGCTATGTTGCCCACCTCGACCTGCCTTCCTCGGTCGAGAGCTACTACCAGGAAACAGGGCGCGCGGGTCGTGACGGGCTGCCGTCCGAGGCATTCATGGTCTACGGCATGCAGGATATCGTCCAGCGCGGCCGGATGATCGATGAGGGAGATTCAACCGATCAGATCAAGCGCATCGAGCGCGCGAAGCTCAATGCCCTAGTTGGCATCTGCGAGACCACAGCGTGCCGCCGACAGTCTATCCTGCGGCATTTCGGTGAAGATCATCCTGGAGGATGTGGCAACTGCGACACTTGCACCAAGCCGATCGAGACCTGGGATGGCACGGAAGCATCCATCAAAGCGCTCGCCGCGATTTACAGGACCGGCGAGCGCTTCGGCGTGGGCCATGTGATCGACGTACTAACTGGCAAGGTCACTGACAAGACAAAGCGGTTCGGACACGTTGATCTTCCCGTCTTCGGCGCTGGAAAGGAACTTACGGCCGCCGCCTGGCAATCCATCTATCGCCAGCTGCTCACGCTCAACCTTATAAGGATCGAGCACGATGAGTTCGGTGCAATGAAACTGCAGGAGTCGGCAGCCGCGGTGTTCAAGAAGGAACGGTCGATCACCCTCCGCAAAGATCGAACCGTATCTCGCAGCGAGCGGCGGACGGGTAGCGGCACTTCCCCGGCGAGATCCGGACTTTCTGCTCCAGACCGCGAGGTTTTCGAGGTGCTGCGTCAGGAACGTCTTGAGATATCGAGAGAGTTGGGAGTCGCCCCTTATGTCGTCTTCCCGGACACGACCCTTATAGCTCTAGCGACGAGACGTCCGACCCGACTGCATGAGATGCTTGAGATATCCGGCATCGGCCAGACAAAGCTCGAACGCTATGGCGAACGATTCCTCCGGGCACTACAGATCGCAGTTGAGTAAGTGCAACCTGACAATCGACAGAAATTCGGTGGACATCCCCGAAACAGACGCAAACAGAGCTTTCAATCAAAGAAATTAAACAGCTAGAGTTGCAGTATCGATTGAATTAGTTGTCCCCGATCCAGTACAAATGACAGTAGCCGAACTCGAGAAACCACTTAAGACGAGCGCCGCGGGACAGTATCTCGGCTTCTCGCTTCAACAGTTACGTCTCGCGTACCACCTATTTCGAATTCCTGACGACGATCTCGCCTCGCTAGAATATCTTGATGACGTTGCGGTTCACCGCGCTGATGGATCGATCCTGCTCGAGCAGTGCAAAAGCGCGCTTTCGGGAAATCCTGCCGCCGACCGCTCCGCAGAGCTGTGGAAGACGTTTGCCACCTGGGGGAAGCTATGCCACGACGGCATTGTTGACAAAGCCCGCACGGATTTTCGCTACTACGTCGCGCCTGTGAAGTCCGGAAAGATCGTTGCGCAAATGTCGGCGGCAAGCACTGGGGCTGAGGTCTCTGCGTTGCTGGTGCAACTAAAAAAGCTGGCCAAGAGCCTTCCAGAGGATGCAGCCTGCAAGTCGTTTCTGACTCGGTTTCTCTCTTTCGGCGACAGCATCTGCGGAACGATCGTCGCTCGGTTCGAGATTTCGACCGAAAATGATCCCGTCGAGGCGGTGCGGCAGTACGTGCGCCCCGGAGCATCACCCAATGTTCTGCAGGAAATGACTGCAGCAGCAATTGGGCTGGCTCGGGATCGAGCTGACACCCTCATACGCTCGAGGCAGCCGGCCATTGTTGATGCAACGAAGTTCCGCCGATCATTCCAGTCCTTCTCGCGTCGATCCGACCTCGGGAATTTCCTCATTTCACGGGCCCCGCCGCCATCTGATGCCGATATCGCATTGACTGTCGAGAACGAACCCACGTTCGTCAGGCAGCTACGAGCGATCGATGCGAAGGACGAGATGTTACTCACCGCTGCGAGCGACTATCTGCGGACCCAGATCGACAAGGTCCAATGGGCGGATGACGGCCGGATCTTGGTCGACAGCTTTCGGGATTTCGATGACCAACTCGTCAGACTTCACAAAATTAGCCGTGATGAGGTCGAGGATACCGACGGGTCATCTGCCGTCGCGTCGCGGGGGCGAAAGCTATATCGGTTGTGCACGGCCGCGACAGTTCCTTTGGATGGGCAGACCCTTCCCTCCTATTTTGTCGCCGGCGCTTACAATCATCTGGCAGACGGTCGACGCTTGGGTTGGCATCCTGACTATCTCACTCTCTTTCCGCCGGATTGACGAATGGCCGATCAGATTCTTTCTCCCATCGCTCAGGTCCAGAACCCTGCCTTCGGGGCGGCGCTTATCTGGAAGTTCGTCCGAGGCTATGAGCACGAAAAGCCAGGTTCGATGCCAGTGTTGCAGCTCCTGTTTCTTGTCCTTCCCATCATCTTGCACCGCCTCACCATGGAGAAGGTCAAGTCGACAAACCAATCGTCCGGGTTGGCCAAATTTGTCGAGAAGCTGGGCGATGAGCGAGAGCTTCTTTTTTCCATACACGATCGAGCCTTGGGCCTGAGGGGCCTCACGCTTGATTCAATATCGACAGGGATCGTCACGAGGCTGCTTTCGATCGACTACGACTTGGGAACGGTCCACGGGAACGAAGCCAGCTTTCGCAATACACCGGAGCGATTGAAACATCATCTGTCTTCAGCCGAGAAGCTGGGACGCTGGTCCGCTCGACTTCCCTCCGGTCACGTTTTTTCCCTCCTCAAGGTCGAACCCTAATGCATTTCCAGATCCTCAAGTTGATCCTGTGGTCTCGGTCCGGACATCCTCCACGAGTTGTCCCTTTTGAACCCGGGATGGTGAATGTCGTCAGCGGAGCGTCGAAGACCGGAAAATCGGCCGTTATTCCGATTATCGACTACTGCTTGGCCTCCGGGAAATGCAGCATCCCGGTTGGAACAATCCGCGAGGCGTGCTCGTGGTTCGGAATCGTGATTGAAACGATCGAGGGTCAAAAGCTGCTTGCGCGACGTGAGCCTGGCGATGCTCGTTCGACCGGCGACATGTTCATGCTGGAGGGCAAGACTGTCGATGTTCCGCTTCAGGCGCCCGACAAAAACACCACATCCGACTTCGTGAAAAAGTCCTTGGACAGGCTTGCTGGCCTATCGCAGCTCGGCCTAGCTCCGGAGGGCGACGTGGCTCGGGTTAGCTTCCGAGATCTCACGGCATTCACATTCCAACCGCAATATATCGTCGCCAATCCAATGGTGCTGTATTTCAACGCAGACACGACCGAACACCGCGAGAAACTAAAGTCTATCTACCCCTATGTTCTTGGCGCAGTAACCCCGGAAATGCTGGCGGCCCGCTGGGAGATCGATCGCCTGACGCGTGAACTGCGGCGAAAAGAGGCCGCACTGAATTCGACGAGATCTGCAGTTCGTGCTTGGCAGAATGAGACACAGGCGTGGCTCAGAACTTCGATCGAGTTGGGCCTACTCCCTCCGGACACGATAATCCCATCGGAATGGGAAGCTGTCGTTGACATGCTGAGGCGTGTCACCGGAGCGAACACGCGGCAATCCTTTGCCAGCTTGGGGTCCATTGCTCCGAGCCTTGATGAGCTTGAAGTTCTGCGAAGTGAGGAGACCAGGGTCGCCGCGGAACTCGGAGAACGACGCCAGCGACTCAACGAGGTCCAGCGACTTCTTGGTAGCAGCGAGTCTTACGGATCCGCTATCAGGATCCAGCGCGATCGCCTCGACATCGCTGGCTGGATGCGAGAGAGGGTGAGCGAGAGCGATGATCCTATCGCCATGGTTGGCGCCGGTGCTGAGAAACTAGCCGCTTTAAATGAGGCGCTGGTAAGTGTGGACGTACAGCTCAGAACCCAGCCGGCGTTGTCAGACACTTTCGACCGTGAACGTCTTCGCCTCAGGACGGAACTAGAAGAGGCAACGTCCCGACTGGCCAACGTCCGTCAACGGATCGTCCTGCTGGAGCAACAGTCTGAGCAGGTTCGCCAGGAGACCTATCGACACGATCGAGTGGAGCGGTTCATAGGACGCCTCGAGCAGGCGCTGACCACATTCGAACGAAGCGACGAAGGATCCGAGCAGGCCGACGAAGTGCGAGCTTTGCAGGAGCGGCTGTCCGCACTTCGTGCAATCTACTCGGATAGCCAAGTAACACGTAAGCTCGCCAACGCACTGCGTCAGGTCGAAAACTACGCAGCGTCGATAATTCCCGATCTTGACGCTGAATGGCCGAATGCTCCGATCGCGGTTGTTGTGCCGGATCTGACAATCAAGGTTATCCAACCCGAGCGCGAGGATTACCTATGGGAAATCGGGAGCGGAGCAAACTGGCTTGCATATCATGTCGCGGTAACACTGGCGCTGCAGCGGTTCTTTCTGGATCAGCCACATCATCCCGTTCCCGGGTTCGTGATCTACGACCAGCCGAGCCAAGTCTACTTCCCGCGCGGCTTCGAGGTGGGAAACGGACCCGGGCCGACAGGTCGGAGCCGCGACGAGGATATCGCGGCTGTAAGGTCGGTGTTCAAGGCAATGGGCAACGAGGTCGTTCGCGCGAAAGGACGCCTCCAGCTGATTGTGCTGGATCACGCCGGATCCGATGTGTGGGGGGATCTCCAAGGCGTTTCTCTAGCCCACGAATGGCGTGGCGACGACAAGCTTGTTCCGAAGGAATGGATCACTCCAGAGACCCCTGTGGACAATGTCTAAGCCGCACCTTTGGCTCCGCAACCCCGCTTGTGATGGATCGTGGACATTGCTATCCCCGATACAAGCTTGCGGGTAGATCCTGTCGTCGCGCATCGCGACGGTTGCTGACAATGTCAGGCCTGATTGCTCCTTCCGGAGTACCCTTACGTTCTTCTACGGGAAATCCCGTGACACGCATACGAGTGCCCGCAAGCGACCCACACCATGACCCTCAAAAATCTTCGTGCATGCAAGGACTTGTCCGACCTGGCCCATTTGCTGAGCGTGTCTCCAAAGGGGCTGAGTTACATCCTTTACAAAATACCGCCGCACCTAAAGTACACGCACTTCGAAGTACCGAAGAAATCAGGCGGCAGTCGGACAATTTCGTCACCAGAACGGCGTCTCAAGTTCGTTCAGTCGCGTCTGACCGAACTACTCTATGCGTGCCAGCGCGAAATCGTGCCGGTTGAAGAGAACATCAAGAAGGTCCTCTCGCATGGCTTTCAGAAGAAGCGCGGCCTATCGATACAAACAAACGCTGGCAAGCACACCAATCGACGATTTGTATTGAATGTCGATCTTGAGGGCTTCTTCCCTTCGCTGAATTTCGGTCGTGTCCGAGGGTACTTCCTGAAGAACCGGGATTTCCAGCTCCCTGAAGCCGTGGCGACGGTCATCGCTCAGATCGTTTGCCACGACAACGAGCTACCCCAGGGCGCGCCAACTTCTCCTATCGTGTCGGACTTGATGGCCCGCGTCATGGACGTGCACCTTTCAAAAATGGCCGCCGCGCATGGCTGTACCTATTCGCGATATGTCGACGACCTGACATTCTCGACCAATCTTGCCGAGTTCCCGCCAGCATTAGCTCTGGAAAATCCGTTGTCTGGAAACTGGGACGCCGGACACGAACTTCGAGGTCGCATATGGAGGCAAGGCTTCACCATCAATGACCAGAAGACCAGGATGCAGACGCGCGCATCGCGGCAAGAGGTCACCGGCCTAATTGTAAACGAGTTCGTAAATGTCCGCACAGAGGTCGAGGCTCACAATCGAGTCCTTGTCCACTCCCTAGTGAAGAAAGGGACGTGCTTCCAAAAAGATCCCAAGTCGGGAGCCGAAACCCCCTTGTCTTTGGAGCAGATCGGCGGCCGGCTCAGTCACCAGTTTCAGGTCAAGGCCACTCGCCACGGCTTCAAGTCAGCTCGTGAGTTTGAGAAGGCCGGCGAGGACATTCCCAAGTTCTATCGAGACTACGCGCACTACATCAACTACTGCAGCTTCCATGTGAACCCCGTCCCTACGATCGTTTGCGAGGGAAAAACGGACGTCATTTATTTGAAGACCGCGATCCAGGTTCTCCACGCCAAATTTCCGAAGCTCGGTGGTTTGTCCGGTGGAAAGTACGCCTCGGACGTTCGCTTCTTCGGACAGAGCCGTCATCACACCGCAGCGACAAGACTGTCCGGTGGAGCAGGTGACGTCCAGCATTTCGTGCGGGATTACAACAAGATTGTCCTGCCGTTTCATGCGGGTGGCCAATTGAGCCCGGTGATCGTTTTCGTGGACAACGACAAAGCTACAAACGGCATCTGGAGCTTCATAAAGGAGAGAACGGGTTCGGCTACGCCTATCGATGGCTCCGATCCGTTCTACCATATCGAGCGGAATCTGTTTGTGGTCGCCGTCCCCGGCAAAGTCGGCAACACCGAACGGATCGTGGAAGACCTATTCGACGCCACGACCAAGGCAATGACCTGGGATGGTAAAACCGTTGATTTGAAGCAGAAACGCGGCCAGCCGCCTGCGAAAGGTAAGATGAGCAAGGAGCGTTTTGCGACGAAGGTTGTTCGAGATCAGCGTGGCAAGATCGACTTCTCAGGATTCGAACCCGTGCTGAAAGCATTCTCAGACATCATCGAGACGAAACTCACACCATCCAAATAAAAGGTGTGCGTCTCGGTAGAGAAGAGCGGAACGTTGGGAGGAGCGGTATTGCACGCCTGTCCCAACGTCCTGGGCGCTTTCACGGCCGTCCGATCATTTGCGATCGACCCGGTGGTCGTGATTTCGTGTTTCGTAGGTATCTTGCGCCCGTCAGAAAATCAACTACGCGCCCCGAGAACGCCCTTCACGCGCACGACGAGTAGCGCCAGGGCAACAACCCCGATCTGTATGGAAACAAGCAACACCCGCGGGATGATGCGCGGCCTGCATGGTCCATGGACTCGATGACCTCAGCAGATTGCTTTCTGCGTCCCTACACTTCGGTGTCGTCCGAATTGAATCTCGGCGTGCCTAGCTTAGACTTGCGCTTTAGAAGCTCAGCGCCTTTGGCAAAGTCGTGTGCCATGGAACCGTCCTCCGACAACACGATAGGCCGCGATGCAACTTTGTTTTGAGCCATTTTGACGAGAGTCTCTTGGAGGAACTCCGTCCGCCGCGTCATGCTCTCGAGATCGCGCTCAAGCTCGCGCACTCTCTCTTCCAGTGCTTCTACCTGAGCATTGCCGATTGTGGGTTCCTCGGGATCTACCATGCACACCTCTCTTTTCCATGGCTTCACCATACACGGCCATCGCCCGCGAAATCCAGAGATCCGGATTCTCCTAAATACAAAGTAACAACATCAACAGGAGACCCACATAATGCATGAACTAAGCCAACAAATCGACGAAGCGACACGCAACCTTGCCCTGCTTCAAGAGGCCAAGCGCCTCAATGGCAACAAGGGTTATGATTTTCCCATTCGCCAAGCTATTCGCAGACTGGACGAACTGCAAAAACAAGCTGCGAGGAACTGAGACTTACACCGTTGTGCGCTCGCTAGTCTCTACGGAGCGATTCGGGGTGGCTGCGGATGCCACGACAGCGCCTTGGACTCTCGAAGCGCGCAAGCACTAGGATTCGATCGTTGGATCGATCTCATCCAAGATGTCGGGCGTATCATTCTTGGGCGACCCGACCTTTCTTCCGATCGGCCACATCTTCATCTGGTCTCCCGGGAAAGGTTTCATTAGCTCGTCCGGATCGGGCTCCGGCGATAGCCATCGCTCGTAATCTGCCCGATGCAGGATGACAGGCATTCGGTCATGGATACTTGCCATCATCTCATTCGGCGGGCATGTCACGACCGCGAAGTTGCGAACATCGGCGCCAGTGGCCGGATCGCGCCAAGTGTCCCAAATGCCAGCGAGTGCAAATGCACGGTCATCGGCCATTGCGATTGCGTACGGCTGCTTGTTTTTGCCCGTGCCGAGGATGTCCTTCCATTCGAAGAAGCCATTGATCGGCACTAGGCAGCGCCGCGAGCGGAAGGCAGACTTGAACAATCCGTTCGTAGCAATGCCCTCGCATCGTGCATTGATCGGTGGCGGACGACCGCCTGGCTTCATCCAGGAAGGCTGCAGGCCCCAGCGAGCGGTGACGAAGACCGGTCCCATGGTGTCGGGTTCGCGCACCATGTCGCGAATGATGATCGGGTAATAGAGAGATGGCGCGCCGTTATATCGCGGAAACTGATTGCTGAGATTTCCGATATCACCGCGTGCCGCGAACGCGAAGTTCTGCAGCATCTCCTCCAAGGTCGCCTTTATATAGATGCGTCCGCACACCATCGCCTCCCTATCAGTCTCGCGGTAGCTTTCCGATCAGAAATCTATTGCTGGCATGGTTGCCGCACGCCGAACACTTCAGTCTCTTTGCCAAATTGGCAAGGGTGACCCGCTTTCCAACCTGTGGCCCGAGTTCCCAGCGGTCGATCGGAGAGGTTTTCATACATGCTGGGCACGCAGCTACCAGCACGTACATTTCCGGCAACGAGCCGAGAGTTTCCCGACTCAAATCAATGGCGTGGTCCCCAGGTGGCGCCAAATTAATGCCCCTGCGGTGACGCATGTTCATTTCCGTTCGAGCTTCGGCGTCCATCCTCGCGTCATTCCGCGGCTCATGGCACCCTCAGCGAGAAGCAACTGCCTCCTCAAATGCCGGATGTCCTCAAGTAGGGTAGCGATTGTGGCGCACGCGTCGTCGTCATGCCAGGCAAGCGCGGCTTGTACCTCGAAGTCGATATCTTCCTTCGTCAGCGGGATCATCAGTGTAGATCCAGATTGAGTTGGTGATTTTTGATCTGTGGCAGTGCGCGGCCGATCTCGATACTGCCAAAGGTGCGCTTCCGTCGTTCGGCATCACGTTCCCGTTCAGCGCGGCAAGCAGCCACCACCGCCAAAGCTGCTGCCACGACTTCCTCAGATCTGGTCATTTTACACCTCGTCATTTGTTCACTTTATGTTCTTTATTTGGGGCAAAAAGTCAAGTCCGGAAGGCTCCTCGAGAGGTGCTCTCGACTGCAGACGCGCAGACGGCTTTCGGGCTTGTGTTCATGAACTTGTGCGCTCACGTCTGAAGTCGTGCAAGCTGTCGTGCGCCATGCCATGGGTCCCCCGGCGCCCTAGGAAGAAGGAGATCTTCGCTGTCCTTGGCTACGAATGGCTCAAAGGGAATGTCCAGTTCATTGTCCAGAAACTCGAAGGCCGCCCCAGTCGCAAACTGGTGTGCTCGAAGACCGTTGGCTTTGTTCTCTATGTGGCTGATCTCGTTGCTTCATTTTTTGGCACGCCATTGAACATGCCCCCCTTGATCCACGGGCGGCGCGAACCTAAATGCAACCTGTGTGCGATAAGTCGCCGCGGGGCACCATCCATTCAGGTTTGTCCGTTTCGACAAATCGATCTAGTTCTGGGACGAAGCTGATCGAGTTGTCAGGCGACATGCGCCCACAGGCGCAGGCACCAATGGTCGTGCTTATCGTTGGGTTAGCAGGATGAGGGCGCGATGATTACGATTACCAAGGAAGCCGAAGGCTACCTCGAGGCTTTGGCGGACGAGCTTAGTATTTCACCCACTAGATACCAGCAGGCAGTTTCTAGTTACGAGTCCTTGGGCACTTGGCTGCATCGCGACGCATCGACGGTGAAGCAATACGATCCGCAAGTGTACTCCCAGGGTTCGTTCCGGCTGGGCACAGTTATCAAACCGGACGACGAAAACGGTCAGTATGACATTGACTCGGTCTGCGAGTTGGCCGCGCTGGTGAAGGATCAGTTGACCCAACAAACCCTCAAGGAAATGCTTCGGGTGGAAATTGAGGCCTATCGTGTAGCTCAGGCAATGGTGAAGCCTCTCGGGGAAGGCCGTCGTTGCTGGACGCTCGAGTATGCGGATGGGGCACAGTTCCATATGGATATCGTTCCGGCGCTTCCTAATGGCCCCTCTACGCGAGTGTTGCTAGAATCGCGCGGGCTCGATGCACAGTGGGCCGGGACCGCGATCGCCATCACAGACAATAAACACCCACTCTTTTTTCAGCAAACGAGCAACTGGCCCCGTTCCAACCCCAAGGGTTACGCCAATTGGTTCCGTTCGCGCATGGCTGACGCTTTCGCGCGCAAGCGCCAAAAGCTCGCCGAATCGACGCAGGCCAGCGTGGAAAGCATTCCTGAGTACCGGGTAGTCACCCCGCTGCAACAGGCAATCATGATCCTCAAGCGGCATCGCGATCAGATGTTCGCGGACCGCAAGGATGTCAAACCGATCTCCGTGATCCTTACGACATTGGCAGCTCACGCATACGAAGGCGAGGAAACAATCGGCCAAGCTCTCGTTTCAATCCTGACCAAGATGGACCGCTTCATCGGGTTCGATGGCATCCGATACCACATAACCAATCCGTCTGACCCCCTGGAGAACTTCGCAGATAAGTGGGCCGAATATCCGGAACGCCAAGCTGCGTTTTCCGAATGGCTGGAAGCAGCTCGGCGAGACTTCTTCCATGCCGCCCAGGGGAACAGCCGTCAGATGATAACCGACTCCGTGGCGCCCCGCATAGGTCGCGGCCTGGCTGAGCGGGCAAGGGACCGTGCGGCCCCAAAGCCGGCCTCGTCGCTACTGCGTCCTGCCACGGCCGCGACCGTCGCCGCGGCCGTGCCCTCTTTCCCCGCTCAGGCGCGTGTTCCGGGTAAGCCGGCAGGATTCGGCGGCAAATGATCTGGTGGGTTTCGGATCCCGGCCGAGGCTTGTCTGAGCGGCTTGAGATTGCTCGGCTTGAGCAATCGGCTGACTGGCTCCAGAACGTGCGGTGGCGCCTAGACGGACTGAAGTTGTTATTGGACTTTGAGATTGTCGAAGCGGATTCTAGGTGGCGTCTTGTAATGCGCTACCCGGAATTTTTCCCTTCGATTCCTCCCTTGGTATTCAACGCGGACAGCGAACGCCTATCCGGCCATCAGTACGGTCCGTCAGGCGAGCTATGCCTGGAGTATCGGCCCGACAACTGGGAGCTAAATTTCACTGGCTCGATGATGATCGAAAGCGCCTACCGCTTGCTTGTAGGCGAAAGCGCTGAATCGAGAGGCGACGGGGTTCCCTCGGCTCACGCGGTATCTGAAGGCCAGCGTCTCCGCGGCACCTACCTCAGGCTTGTCATACCTGAGGTAGCATTGCATTTGGTTCAAGCCATGGATGACCGCCAGTTAATGCCAATCGAGGTCGATGAGCACTACTACGGCGACGCTGCCGTGGCGCATCTGACCATGCTTGGCTCGGATGGAGATAAGATCTGGCAACAGAGTAAGCCCGTATCGGCCGCCACTAATTACAAGGGGACCGCAATCCGTGTTCCTCGCGGAATCATGTTTCCGGGACCCGCCAAAGAAGAAGACTTGGCCTTGGTTCTGAAGGCCGCAGGCCTCACCACTGAGTTTCCGGATTGGCCGCCTGCCACCTACCTGCTTGTAGATGACGACACCGCTTGGTTAGCGATGGTGTTTCGCAAGACAGATGGCGACGTCCGCCATTACGGCTACTCCACATTTGTTGCAGACGCTGGCCAACGACGGCTTCCAACTGCAAACTCGGCGCTCGCCGACAAGCGGATCGCACTAATCGGATGTGGTTCTCTTGGATCGAGAACGGCGGCAATGCTGGTGCGATCGGGTGCCCGGAAGCTTGAATTGTTCGACGACGACATTCTCGCTCCCGGAAACTTGGTGAGGAATGAGCTCGATTGGCGTGGTGTCGGTGCACACAAAGCAAAGGTACTGCGGGCACGGCTACTCGAGATTGCTCCGGACGCAAAGGTCACCGTGCAAATCGTGAACCTTGGCGGCCAGGAAAGTTCTGAGTGGACCGCCACCGCACTCGAAACGATCTCCAACTGCGACCTGATTATCGACGCTACCGCGGATGCGACGGTTTTCGGCCTTGCCGCTGCTGCCGCGAGATTCAGGGGCCGGCCAATGGTATGGGCCGAAGTCTTCGGTGGTGGGATCGGTGGAATCGTCGCCCGATCGCGACCTGAGCACGATCCGTCACCTGATGTGGCACGTCGCCAGATTCTCAAATGGTGCGACGATCAGGACATTGAGTGGAAGATGCCTTCCCAGCAAGTGAACTACGGCGTCCTGCAGACAGGCCAACCTCCGATGATCGCCGACGATGCGGATGTCTCCGTCATCGCTGGCCACTTGGCCCGTCTGACTATCGATACCCTTCGCGGTGGTGGCAGCCAATTTCCCGCTCCTGCATATGCCATCGGCCTCAGCGAAGGCTGGATATTCACTGCTCCGTTCGATACTCACCCCATCAACTACACCGGCACGGATGGCTGGGGCGCGGGATCGTGCCCCGACGAGGTGAAGCTGAAAGAACTCGTGTCTCTTCTCTTCTCTGAACAGGACCAAGATGCAAATCGCTTTAGCTAGCTCGGTCCGGAGGAAGATCTGCCGGGAACTGTCCCAATCAGGGCGACGAGAAACCGGAGGCTTGTTGTTGGCTGAGCAATTGGACGACGAGGGTCGATTTCGGGTTGTAGACGTTACTGTCGATCCGAGGGGTGGCGAAAGCACGTACTTCGAGCGTCGCCCAGAGCTCCACACTCAAGCCTTGGAAGCTTTCTTTGAGAAGCATAGCAATGACTTCGGCCGTTTTAATTACCTCGGAGAATGGCATTCCCATCCAAGCTTTCCGGTAACCCCGAGCATGACCGACGTAACGACAATGCAGGCCATGGTCGAGGACGTCGGCAACATCGACTTCTCCGTTTTGATGATTGTTAGGTTGCGGATGTTCGTCATGCTGCAAGTGGGAGCGAACCTTTTTATGCGTGGGCGAGCGCCACAGCCTGTCGAAATGATTAACGACCCGGCGCCGCGAATCCGCAGAAAATTCATTTGAAATGGTGCCGCGGTCGGCGCGGCGATAAGGGGGCCACATGTCAAAGACAGCAATTCCAGCAAAAGTCGCAAGTGCCTTGTGGGCAAAGGCGGCTGGGCGGTGTCAATTCCGTGGATGTAACAAGCTCCTAATCGGCGATCTCATCTCGGGTAAACGTACAGGCAAGTTCGGCTACATCGCTCACATCGTCGCTGACGAGGCCGGCGGCCCTCGCGGAGATGCGGTGCGATCTCCCCAACTTGCTCAGGACATCGACAACCTGATGCTTATGTGTCCCATCCACCACAAGGCAATCGACGTGGATTATCTGGCAGACTTTCCCGAGGATGTTCTTCTGGCGATGAAGGCGGAGCACGAGGACCGGATCGAGATTGTCACCGACATGGATGTCGACCGCGTCTCGCATGTCGTGAGGTTCGCCGCCACGACTGGTCAGCGCGACTCTTTGGTTACAACGCGTGCAATCTTCAGCGCGATGCCCCCCGATCACCACCCAGCAGAAGGCCGCACGATTGACATCGAATTGATCGGATCGGAACGCAAGGATCACGAAGAAACCTACTGGACTGAGCAGAACGAAAACTTGGAACGGCTTTTCGCGCGAAAGATCAAGGAGCGCATCGAACAGCGGGAGATCCGTCAGCTCAGCGTCTTCGCCCTGGCACCGCAGCCACTGTTGATCCGCCTCGGTACGCTCCTAGGCGACGTCGTGCCCGTTTCTGTTCATCAGAAGCACCGGGAACCGGACACATGGAAATGGTTGCCTGACCAACCACGTATTTCTTACCAGGTCAGCGAATACGGCAGCAGGAAGGACGTGCCGGTCGCGCTAAAATTGGCCTTGAGCGCCACGGTGAATGACGACAGGATTTTTTCGGTGTTAGGGAAAGACACGGCCGTATGGTCGATCACGTGCGAGCAACCCGGAAACGACATCATGCGCAGGAAGGACGACCTCGCGGTATATAAGAAATTACTGCGCGACCTCTTCAACAGAATCAAAGCCCATCATGGGGAAGGTGCGCTGGTCCACGTGTTCCCGGCGATCCCGGCGTCTGCAGCGGTTGAAACTGGGCGTGTCTGGATGCCCAAAGCAGACCTGGGGATGAAAATATACGACCAGAACCGAACCGCGCAGGCTTTCGTTCCAACGATCTCAATCGGCTAGAACATAGGGAAAGGTTGATACGACGAGCTCAGCGCATCATCTCTCTGGGAGTCATCAGGAGGTTCCAATCTTGGCACATATCAAGCCCTGCCAGGATCGAAGCAGACTCATGACAGCAGCCTATCCCCTTACTTGGACTGCGCTTTCAATGTTCGGAACGAGCCCTTGATATGCTCCCGGAAGATCTTCCGAAAATCTCGAAAGCTCTCGAATCCCAATGACCGTGCGGCACGCACTACGGTGGAGTTGGCAACGCCGGTTGCCCTCGCAAGCGACTCCACCGTGCCGAATGCGACGGATTCGGGCTGATCAAGAGACCGCCTGAGTACAGCGGCAACGTGCGGGGAAAAGGAGGTCCGTCGAGCTATGACTACGCTCTTGATCTCCGGGACATTGATTGGTCCGGTCATGTATATCACCTCGTTTTCGCGCAGAGTGCCACGATGTTCATTGGTGGATCGAGTTGGCCGCCCGGCGGTCGCGGAGCTACCACCAGCGCCAATCGAGCGTGTCGGCAGCGTCGACTTGCCGCTCCCACAGTTCGATTTCGCTGGGAGAACCGCTCGGCTGTCGGGGTGGCCTTGCGCAGATCGAACGCAGCAGCAGCGCTTCGTGCAGGAGCGTCCTCAAGGTTGCGGGATCTTCCAGGGTCTTCGCGTTCCCCATTCTAAAGCTCTCCCTCAACAAACTGCGCCCGCCCCCTTCCGAACGACCAGTCCTCGTCGGTGTTTTGAACAAACGAAATCATGACGTCCGTTGACGGTATTCCGCACCGCTCTCGGAGCGAACTGCAAAGGTTTTCATAGAAGCCAAGCTTTTCCGCTTGCGCACGAGGCCGGGAGACAACCTCGACAAGGACAAACTTCTCGCTGCGCGGGATATCAAGCCCAGTATCCAAGGCTCGCATGTGAGAGGGCTCGTGCTCATTCAAGATCTGGTATCGGTCGCGTTCCGGCACGTTGAACGACCGGACCATCGCCTCGTGCGCAGTGTCGAGCAGCGCATCGATCTCCTCTGCATTGCGGCCCTTGTAGACGTGAAATTTCATTAGCGGCATTGGATTATACTCCTCGGCCTTTTCGGCCGGACAAGCGACAATAGGGACGGTGGATTGGCGAGCGCTATTTTGCGTCGCGGTCCAAAATCCACTTCACTTCCGGCGCGGGGATGAAGCGCCATTTCCGCACTGGGCCAGCCATCACGTTCAGGTAATACATTTCGAAACCGTATGGCGCACCGCACGGGTGGTGGCCGCGCGGCACGAGGACGACATCACCATCGGCAACTGCCATGGTCTCGTCCAGTTTGCCATCGTCGGTATAGACCCGCTGGATCCCGAATCCCTCTCTGGGATTGAGCCTGTGGTAGTAGGTCTCTTCCAGGTAGGTGATCCTCGGGAAATCGTCCTCATCGTGACGATGCGATGGATAGCTCGACCAATGCCCGGCGGGCGTAAACACCTCCGTGACAAGCAAGGAATCGCAGAAAACCTCGTTCTCCATCGCGATGTTGTTGATGTAGCGGGTGTTGGTACCGCGCCCCCTCTCGGCGAGCGAAATGCCATCCGGTCCGATCCGTCGCGCGGACCGCCCGGTCTTGCCCGGCGCCGAGCAAACCGCAATGGTGCAGTCAGTGTCGGCCACCAATGCCCATTCCTCCTGGGCCGGAATGTAGAGGCAATGAGGCGGCGTCTTCTCGAAGACGTTCATACGCTCGCCCAGGACACCCCAATCAGTGCCGGCGGCCCTGACGGATGCTTTGCCCTCGACGACGACGAGGATCACCTCGTTGGATCCTGTCGCCTCGCCAGCGGCTTCACCCGCCCGCAGCCTATACAGTGAGAACCCGACATACCGCCATCCGGCTGACTGCGGTGTGATCTCGTGAACCTTCCCGTGATCACCGAACGGCTTGCGCTTCAGATCTGCCACAACTGGCCCTCCCGTTGGTTTGGATACACTGCCATCAATTCACCAGGTTCTGCCGTGACAGGCCCGCCTGATAGCGAGAACGAGCCTCGGCACCCTTTTCCGTCCGAGTGATTTCGGGCACCGCCACATCCCACCAGTGGCCACCGCCCCCCTCGCCAGGTCCATGCATGGGATCGGTGTCGATCACGATGACGGTCGGGCGATCGCGATCTCGCGCAGCGACAATACGGCGCTCGAGATCGGCAATGTCCGTTGCTTTCTCTGCGAAGGCGCCCATGGATCCCGCATGCGCGACGAAATCGATCTCTGGCTGAACCTCGACATTGCAGTCCTTGTAGAGGTTGTTGAACTGCTCGCCGCCGCAGCCCATCTGGAGGCGGTTGATGCAACCATAGCCGCGATTGTCGGTCAGGATCACCGTGAACGGGATCCGCCTCATGACGGCAGTTGCCAGCTCGGAGTTGGCCATCATGTAGCTGCCGTCCCCAACGAAGCAGAGAACTTCGCGATCCGGGAGCGCAAGCTTGGCTCCCAGTGCGCCTGCGAGTTCGTAGCCCATGCAGGAGAAGCCGTATTCCATGTGGTATCCGCCCTGTGACGCCTGCCAGAGAAGCTTCAGCGCTCCGGGCATCGTTCCCGCGGCACACATCGCAATCGACTTCTCCGTCGATGCGCGCTGCACGGCCCCGATGACTTGAGCATCCGTGGGCAAGTATCCTGGTGCGCGATCCCCAGGCGCCGCGCAATGGGCGTTGACGCGATCCAGCCAGTCCGATTTCAGTTCTGATTGCGGCGCCGTAGCAGCGTATGAACCGAGTTTTTCGGTCAGCTTTTCGAGAACGACCTTTGCGTCACCGATGAGCCCGACAGCACCATGCTTGTCACCGTCGTAAGGCTGCACGTTGATAGACACGACCTTGCGCCCTGTCTTATCGAACAACGACCACGAACCTGTGGTGAAGTCCTGGAAGCGGGTACCCACCCCGATGACGACATCAGCACGTTCGCAAACCGCGTTCGCGGCCGCCGAACCATCGACGCCAGCAGCACCGAAGTTCAGCGCATGCGATTGCGGCAGTGCCGATTTCCCAGCCTGGGTCTCCACAATCGGAATCCGATGCCGGGTGGCAAATTCTGCCAGAACGGTCTCCGCCTGAGAATAGATCACACCGCCACCGCAGACGATGACCGGGTTTTCGGCCCTGCGGATGAGATCAGCAACATCGGCGAGATCGCGGGAGTCCGGTTCCGGCCGCCGAACACGCCAGGTCTTTTCGGCAAAGAAGTCCTCCGGGTAGTCATGGGCTTCCGCTTGCACATCCTGGCAGAAGGCGAGCGTGACAGGTCCGCAAGCGGCCGGGTCCGTCAGCACGCGCATGGCCCGCGGAAGCGCTGTCAGAAGATGCTCAGGGCGCATGATCCTGTCGAAGTATCTGCTGACCGGGCGGAAGCAGTCGTTTGCGGACACCGAACCATCCTCGAAGTCCTCGATTTGCTGAAGCACAGGATCCGGCCGGCGGTTGGCAAACACGTCTCCCGGCACGAAGAGAACTGGAAGGCGGTTCACGTGAGCGAGTGCTGCCGCGGTCACCATGTTGGTCGCTCCGGGGCCGATCGACGAGGTGACCATCTGAGCTCGCTTCCGTTTCCGAGCCTTTGCGTAGGCGATAGCTGTGTGGGCCATCGTCTGCTCGTTCTGGCCGCGCCACGTCGGGAAGGCCGAGCCGATCCCTTCAAGGGCTTCTCCCAGTCCTGCGACGTTTCCATGACCGAAGATCGCCCACGCCCCCTCGATGAAGCGCTCACCGTCCTCGTTCAATTGCACCGAAAGCCAGCGCACCATGGCCTGTGCGGCCGTCAGTCGAATGGTCGTCATTCGTATTCTCCTACGCTGCCTTGTGCGACTTGAAGCGTGCCGCGTCCCAGATCTCGCAAAGTCGCGTGTAGCGCTTCGCCATCTCGGTGACCGCATCGGCGTCGCCGATCTCGCCCTTCATCCAGGACCTGGCGACGTCGCCGAAGATCGTCCGGCCCACCGCAAACCCCCTGACCAGATCAAAGGATGCAGCAACCTCGAACGAGGCGGCCAGTTCTGCTTCCGGTGCATCCAAGCCGAGAACAACGATCCCCCGAGTGTTGCGGTCGTTCTTCTCGATCGCCGCGATGGCATTCTTCCAGGCAGCCTTCGTCTTCATCGGCTCGAGCTTCCACCAGTCCGGGTAGACGCCGATGTCGTAGAACTGTTGAATTAAGATTGCGCTCGTCTCGTCATCCACCGCGGACACCTTCGATGGAATGATTTCGAGCAGAAACTCCAAACCGTTACGGCGCGATGCCTCGTAGAGCCTCTTGACCGTCGTCTCCTGGTCGGCACGGCGCTCTGCACTGTCGGACGGGTGGCAGAAGCACAGGATTTTCACGACATTGTCGCGCGCCCATTCCTCCAGGCCGCCACAATCCAAACCGAGTTCTGGCTCGAGCGTCAGCGGCCGAGACGCTGGCCATTCGCAGGGACGCCCAACCCACAACCCGGTGCCAGCCGCCGCGTGAAGCGCCCGTCGTCCAATACGGTTGTCGCAGAGGATCCCGTATCCTGGCCTGCCGTTCTGTACGCGCTGTGCAGCCTCCAGGCATAGCAGCTTGAAGTCGCCACCCCGCTTCAGTGTGTAGCCGGGCAGCTCTTCCAGCTGCATGCGATGATCAAAAGCAAACACGTGCATGCTCGACCAATCTCCGCTGCGGTTCGTCGCCCAATGGATTTGCTCAAGCTCATGATCGTTCCGCAGATCCGGGCGTGTCACCCCACGCTTGAGGAAGAACTGCAGCTCCTCGAGACTTGGGTATGCTGGCGTGCATCCGTGGCGGCTTACGGCGAAGGCACCACAAGCATTGGCGTATTCCAGGGCCTTCGGCCAGGCTTCGCCATCGAGCCAGCCCTTCAACAGACCCGCAAAGAAGCCATCGCCGGCGCCAAGGACATTGAATACCTCGATTGGGAATCCCGGGCCCCTCTGAGCATCATCAAGGCTATTCGGGACCCAATCCTCAATAGCCACCGCGCCCAGTGCACCTCGCTTGCAGATCATGGTGGCATCGGAAACATTCCGAACTGCCCTGAGAGCATCGACGGTGTTTGTAGAGCCGCCGGCGATGTGAAACTCCTCCTCGGTTCCGACAATCAGGTCGAAGAGATGCAGGGTGGACTGGAGTTTGTCGGTAACGCCCCGGCTCTCTACGAACCTGCTCTCGCCATCGCCATGACCCGCAACGCCCCACAGATTGGGGCGATAGTCGATATCGAGCGCCGTCTTGACACCGTTCCTGCGGGCGACCTTGAGTGCCTTCATGACCGCGGCTTCCGTGCGGGCGTTGGACAGGTGTGTCCCGGTCACCACCAGTGCTCGGGATTCAGCAATGAATCCTTCGTCGATGTCATCCTCGGAAAGCGCCATGTCCGCGCAGTTCTCGCGATAGAAGATGAGCGGAAACTGGTCCTCATCACGGATGCCGAGGAGCACTAAGGCTGTCAGACGTTCCGGATCCGTCGCCACTCCCCGGGTATCGACGCGTTCCCGCTGGAGCTGCTCTCGGATGAAGCGTCCCATGTGCTCGTCACCCACGCGCGTAATGACGGCACTCTTGAGACCGAGGCGCGCTGCGCCACAGGCAATGTTGGTGGGGCTACCGCCGATATACTTACGGAAGGAACCCATGTCCTCCAGGCGTCCGCCGATCTGCGCCCCATAAAGATCGACGCTGGAGCGCCCGATCGTGATGACATCCAATCTCTTGTTCATATCTTCATCCTTTCATCCGGAAGCCGCGCCGCCCGCTGGACACGCCTCTCCCACCGTCCGACAGAGACCGACGGACCTGCATCTGATTTCAATTCGACTTGGACCAATGGCCCAGATTCAGTGGTGACCCACCGCGTTCACCCGCTGGGCGCTTTCCTTGCCAGCGCCTCACGCGCGACGGCTGCAGAGATGACGGCACACCCAGCGGCCTGAACCGAAGTGATCGACGCACCGACGAAGATGAATGCAAAGACCATCGCCCACGCGGGTTCGAAGATCATCATCACGCCAGCTTTCGCCGGAGCCGTCCGGCTTTGCCCCTCGAACTGCAGCACGAACCGAAGGCACGTCGAAAGAACCAGACTCGCCAGAAACCAACCGAGTGTCGAGAATGACGGGATCGTCGCGGGCAACTCCTCCGTGACCATCGATCCGACGGCGACGATTGCACCAGTACAGAAGAGTTGGGCAACGGAAACCGATGCTGCACTCACGTCTCGCGCCTTCTCCCTGACGACGACAAGGCTGACAGCCCACAACAGTGCCGATACCAGGAACATCACATCCGGCGCCGCAAGGGTAGAACCGGCATTGAGCAGCAAGAGTGCGAGCCCCACAGCGGCAACGGCAAGGGAGGTCGCCGAGTGGAGTGCTAGGCGCCACCTGAAGATGACGAGGCCGACAAGCGGCACCATCAGATTGCCAGTCGCGGTAATGAAAGCTGCGACGCCTATGTGGCTGGTATGCTTCAGTCCAATGATCCACAGCGTCATCGCCGCAGCCATCGCAAACGAAGAAAGGGCAAGCCCCTTCCAAACGCGGCGCATGGGACCGAGTGACGGCAGTCCGAGCGTGATATGGATCAGCAGACCTGCGATCATAAAGCGGGAGCCGATGAACAGGAGCGGCGGCAGCTCCTTCAGTGCATTGAGCGAAAAGAGCCAGCCGCTTCCAGCAAGAAGAGCCGCTAGAAACAGTTGGGCCTCGCCAGACTCCACCAGCCACCCTATCGCCGTACGCATCGGTCCTGGACGACGAGATCCCACCGGAACGGCCTCGACACGGTCAGACATCGACCGTCCGCCCTTCTTGCGCAGAGAGCCTTGCCGCGTCGAGTACCATTAACGTCGCGGTAGCCTCCTCGACACTGACGGGAGGCGGGCCGTCGCCGTTCACCGCCCGCAGAAAACCCTCATAATAGGAATGGTATTGCCCCTGCTCGGATGGAACAACACTATCGCCGGTCCTCGTTCGAAGAATACCGAGGCGGTCCTCTGACTCATAGCCCCAACCCGAAGGATCGTCAGCCGGGCGCTTGCCAGCGAAGATGGCCTGCGTCTGTACATCAGTGCCGGACGAGACAAAGCTTCCATTCTCGCCATAGGCACGAAACTCCCTCACGGTCAGCCTGTTGAGTTTGCTCGCAGACAGGTGCGAATGAACACCGGAGACATGCTGCAAATTCAGGACGAACCCGGCATCGGTTACTCCCTCGCTGGTTTCGGCAACATCCAAATATGCGGACACGCTCCGCACCGGGCCAAGTAACCAGAGCATCTGATCAACCAAATGGCTCCCGAGATCCCGCAAAAGGCCTCCGGTCGGCCCGCCCTCAAGCGTCGCGGGATCATCGAACTCCATGCGGGAATGCACGCGCCATAGTTTACCGAGTTCCCCTGAACCGATCACCTTCTTCAAGGTGAGAACGTCGGCGTCGAACCGTCTGTTATGGTAGACAGCCAGGACCACACCTGCACGCTCCGCGGCTTCGCCAAGTTCCCGCGCAACCGCGGCACTTGATGCGAAAGGCTTGTCTGCGACGACGTGAAGTCCGGCAGCGATCGCCTCGAGCACGAGCTCTCGACGCGTTTGCGGAGGAGTCGTGATGGTGACGGCATCGATGCCGCCTGCTTTGATCATGTCGGCGAGGCTGGCATAGACGGGTATACTTGGCATATCTTCCTGGACACGCGCGATTGTTTGCGGTGCGCGGGCAACGACACCCGCAAGCTCGACACCCTGTGCCGCAGCGATATAGGGGGCATGAAAATGCCTGCCCCCTGTGCCATATCCAACCAGTCCCAAACGCATCGCTTGCCCGCCTACTTCTTCCAGTACTTGTCGACGTACTTCTGAATTTCCGAGCGCATGAAGCGGCCGGACGCGTCAGCGCGATCCTCCCAACCGAAGACGCAAGCCGTGACGATGCCATCGAAGCCAACTTCGGCGAGCGATGAGAAGAAGGTGTCCCAGTTGATCTCGCCCTGCCCCATGTCCATGTGCTGGTGAATGGTCACCTTGGCACCCGGAGGATTGATGATGTAGCGAAGGCCCGACGACGCCCGATGATTGTAGGTGTCGGCTACATGGACATGGTTGATCAGCGGGCCAGCGTCCCGGATCATCTTCGCCATATCATCGCCGAAGTAGAAGGTGTGCGGTGCGCAGTAGAGGAACTTGACGTTCTTGGAGCCAATCGTCTTCAGCATGTCGATGGCCGGATGCAGAGTCTCGCACCAATCTTCCGGATGCGGTTCCATGTTAAGGGTCACGCCTTCCTTCTCGAAGACCGGCACGAGTTCCTCGATCGAACGCCACCAGGCGGCTTCGCTGTGCTCGTGGGTAAAATGTCCGCCGCAGCAATTGGAACGATGGCCACGGTCCGGCGACGGGCCGCGTCCAAACTCTGAATTCATCGTGTCGACGCCGAGATCAACGGCGAGCTGGATCGCTTCCTTCCAGTAGCCGACCGCTGCCTTGCGCTCGTCTTCGTGTGGGCTTGCCCAACGATACATCGGCAATAGGGACGCTACCTGGACGTTATGGTCCTTGAGTGCCTTCTTGAACTCCGCCACGCGCTCCTTGTGGGCGCGTGGGCGAACCCACCACGGAAGCAGATCGTCGCGCGGCGAGACCTCGATGTACTCGTAGCCGAGTTCGGCCGCCTTGCGGCAAAGTTCATTCAACGGCAGGTGCCGATGCATATGCGGGTCGAGAGCAATCTTCATGGCTTCCTCCTCCTCGGTGTTTTGTTAAGCGGCAGGCTTGAGCGTGTTGGGCGCATAGAAGGCCGGGCGCTCGCCGATCTTGATCGGTACGATCTTGCCAGAATGCTTCGCTTCGACGCAGGCATCCGCAGTCACCGCCGCGAAGTAACCGTCCCAGGCCGTCGGGCCACGAACCACGCCTGCCTTGACGGACTCGATCCACTCCTGGAGCTCGACGTCGTAGCTGTCGATAAAGCGGAGCTTCCAATCCTGGAGGATCTCGTGGCTGAGCTTTGCGTCCTTGCGCAACAGCACACTCATCGGCTCGGGAAGATAGCCGATCCCGTCCTCACCCACGACCTGGCACTGGATGTCGTAGCCATAGGGGCAGTTGACGAAGACCTCGACATCGATGCGGATCCCCTTCTTGGTTTCGAGCAGGATCATATGGGGATCGTCGAGATCCTTGCGAGTGTGCTTTGTCTTGCGCGGCATGATGATCTGCGCCGACACGTAATCGTCATCCAGCAACCAGCGAAGCACGTCGATCTCATGCGGGAATGAATCGGTGATCGCCATGTCGCCTGCATAGACCTCGGGAACGCTCGGGTTGCGATGGGCGCAGTGCACCATCAGCGGCTCACCGAGATTGCCGTTGGTGATCTGCTCCTTGAGCAGGCGGTAGCTCTTGTCGTAACGGCGCATGAAGCCGACCTGGACAAGCTGGCGTCCGCTGGCAATCTCCGCATTGACGATGTTGAGGCAGGCCTCGGCAGTTGTCGCCAGCGGCTTCTCACAGAAGACGGGCTTGCCAGCAGCGATCGACGAGAGAACAAATTCTTCGTGGGTCGGCCCCCAAGACGTCACGACGATGGCATCGACGTTGGGATCGGCGACGAGGTCGTGGCCGTTCTCGAATACCTTGGCGGCGGGGGTCAGGCGCTTGGCGACCTCCTCCGCCTGAGCTTTGTTGATGTCGTTGACAGCGACGACGGTCGAACCAACCAGCTTGTGATGGAGGCGCTGGATGTGCTCCTGGCCGATTGCGCCAGTTCCGATAACACCGATCTTGAGGGTCATTGGCTTGTTCCTGATGGGGGATGTCAGTCGAAGTCGCGTGGGAGCGCGAGCTTCAGTGTCGTGAGTGATTTCTTGACGCCAAGGAGCGGATCCATTCCGGCGTCTTCCATTTCGAGGCTGACCGGTCCGTCGTATCCAACCATCCTCGCAACCGCGAAGAATTCTTTCCACCACTGGACGTCGTGGCCATGCCCGAGCGCCACGTAGTTCCAAGAGCGCTTGGCAATGTCGTTGATCCAGTAGGTGTCGATCAGGCCATTGGCCTCCGCGAGCGTGCGCTCCAGCCGGACGTCCTTGGCATGCATGTAGTGGATAGCATCGCCCAGCAGGCGAACGGCCGCGATCGGATCACCGCCCATCCACATGTGATGGCTCGGGTCGAAGTTCATGCCGATGACCGGATCGACGTGCTCGCGCAGCCGCAGCATATTAGCGGGATTGTGGATCATTGTGGCGCCGAGGTTCTCGATCGCGACGCGAATGCCGCAGTCCTTGGCGAGAACCGCCGCTTTCTGGAAATACGGGATCAGCACGCCGTTCCACTGATAGTCGAGGGCTTCGACTTGCTCAGGCAGGATGACGTGGGTGATCCAGTTCGGCAGTTCGTCCTTTGGTGTACCGCCTGGGCAGCCGGACATCATGACCACGGTCTTCACGCCGAGCTTTTCGGCAAGCCGGAATGTCTTCTCAACAACAGCGCGATGCTCTGCGCCGCTCGCGCCAGGATGGAGCTGATTGCCAGAGCAATTCAAGGCAGAGATCGTAAGGCCTCGGCGGTCGAGAGCCGCCAAGTACTCGGTCCGGGCCTGCTCGCTACCCAGGAGTTCGTCGAGGCGCAAGTGCGGAGCCTTCGACCAGTTTCCGCAACCCAGTTCCACGGATTCAAACCCGAGCTTTGAGACCGTGTCGAGCATCTCTTCGAAGGGAAGGTATCCGAGGATGTCGGTTACCAGACTTAAGCGCATCATTATATGAGCTCCAGGATATTCATTGCATTGGATGGCGCGTGCCGGAGCCGAAGCCCCGACACGCTTCTCGGGAGGAATTACTTCTTCATGTACTGGTCGACGTTGTCCTTGGTGATGGACTCGAACGGCACGAGCTTTTCAGCCGGAGGCGTCTCACCCTTCTTGATGCCTTCGACGACTTCGAACGCAGCCTTGGCTTGGCCACCGGCGTTCTGGAAGATCGTCTGTGACATCTCGCCTGCCTTGATCGCGTTAAGCGCATCCGGCACGCCGTCGACGCCGGAGATCATCACGCCCTTGAGGCGATCCGCACCCTGCAGCGCTTCGCGGGCACCGAGCGCCATCTGGTCGTTGGCGGCGATGATCGCATCAAATTTCGGGAAGCTCTGGATCCAATCCTCGGTCACCTTCATGCCCTCGGCCCGGTCATAGTTGCCGGAGAGATTGGCAAGGATCTTGACGTCAGGACGGCCGAGATTATCCTCGAAACCCTTCAGGCGCTCCTGCGAGTGATAGAGGCCGGGCGTGCCCTGCAGGTAGAGGATCTGGGCATCCTTCGGCAGGTTTGCCTTCATGTACTCGGCCTGCATCTTGCCAGCGTCGATGTTCTTCGAGCCGACGAAGGTGTACTTGCCGCCTGCCGACTGGATACCGAGGGCAACGACCGGGATGCCAGCTTCATTGGCCTTTTCGACGCCGGGAACGATACCTTCGTAGTCGACCGGAACGACGACGATGACGTTGACCTTCTGGGCAATCAGGTTGTCGATCTGGTCGAGCTGCTTGCTGGCGTCGTTGTTTGCGTCGGTGAACTTGATCTCTACATCCGGATCAGACTTCGCCGCTTCGATGAAGGCGTTCTTGCGGGCCATGACGAAAACGTCGGTGTCAGCCATGTTGGCATAGCCGACGACGAACTTGTCGGCAGCGAAAGCGGCAGACGTGGACAGAGCTGCTGCGGATACGGCGCAGGCGAGTGCAAGCTTTGCGATCAGTTTCATTTGGGGTCTCCTCCCGTTGGTAAATTCGAAATTTCGTCGTTCCGACGCCCAGGCGTCGACACACAGGTGGTCCTTCGCGCGAGCGCGTTCGCATCGCGCGGGAACTTTTCGATCAGGCCTTCTTCTTGCTGCGGGCCGATTTCGTCCAAACATCAAGGATGACGGCGACCGCGATGATCAGTCCCTTGATGATCTGCTGCCAGTAGGAACTGACGTTCATCAGATTGAGGATATTGTTGATGACACCGATGATCATCGCGCCGATGACCGTGCCCGTGATTGTTCCGGTTCCGCCCATCAGGCTGGTGCCACCGACTACGACAGCCGTAATTGCGTCGAATTCGTAGCCGACGCCGCCTGCCGGCTGCCCGGAATTGATGCGGGACATCAGGACGATGCCAGCGACGGCACAGAGGATGCCGTTGAAGATGAACGCCTTCACGATGATGCTGTCCGGATTGATGCCGGACGCGCGCGCAGCCCGTTCATTGCCACCCACGGCATAGACGTAGCGGCCGAACTTCGTCTTGTTGAGCAGGATCCAGGACACAACGACCAGCACGGCGAGAATGAGAACCGAAATCGGCACCGGTCCGATCGAGCCCTGCCCGATCACTTTAAAGTCGCCAAGGCCAGTCACCGGGGATCCGCCCGTGTAGAGAAGAACCGCACCACGGGCCACCGTCGTCATCGCGAGTGTCATGATGAAGGACGGAATGCGAAAGAACGTGATAACGAAGCCGTTGATAATGCCCGTGATGACACCGACCGTTACCCCGGCGACGACTGCCAGAATGATGCTTCCGGTCATCGCCATCACACTGGCGGCAATCACCCCACAGAGTGCAAGCACCGATCCGAGCGACACGTCAATGTGCCCGAGGATGATGATGAAGGTCACGCCACAGGCCAGGAGGCTGACGACCACGACCTGACGCAGAACGTTTGTCAGATTGGCTTCGGTCAGGAACGTCGGGCTCAAAAGCGAAGCAAGGATGCAGATGCCGACGAAGATGAGGATCGTGCCGTATTTGCGATAGATTGCGGCGAAGTCCAGACCGCTCGATTTCGGTGTAACCTTGGCGGGAGCGCCCGCAGCCATGGGTTCGGTGTTCATTAGTGTCCTCCCGTTGCAAGGCGCATGATGCTTTCCTGATTGGCCTCGCTTCTTGTCAGTTCGCCAGCGACCTTGCCTTCAGCCATGACGACGACGCGGTCGCTCATGCCAAGAACTTCGGGAAGCTCCGACGAGATCATGATGATCGCCAGGCCCTGGCGGGCGAAGTCGGTCATCAGGCGGTGAATTTCGGATTTCGAGCCGACGTCGATCCCGCGGGTCGGCTCATCGAGGATCAACAGCTTCAGATCGCCGAGAAGCCACTTGGCGATTACGATCTTCTGCTGGTTGCCGCCGCTCAGGTTCTCGACGATCATGTCGGTATTGGGCGTCTTGATCTGCAGCATTTTGATCATGCGTTGCGCAGCAGATTCTTCCTGCTTCTCGCTGACAAAGAGGCCTGCGGCGAACTTTTTCAGGTTTGCCAGCGAGATGTTCTCGCCAACCGAGCGGCAAAGAACGAGGCCCTCTGCCTTGCGATCCTCGGAAACCATCGCAATCCCGTGCGAGATGGCATCCTTCGGTGACTTCAACTTCAGCACCTGTCCGTTAAGAATGACAGAGCCGCCAGTAGCCGCGTCGAGCCCGAAGATCACGCGCGCAACTTCCGTCCGACCGGCGCCGATCAAGCCGGACAACCCGACGATCTCGCCAGCACGGACGTTGAAGCTGACGTTCTCAAAGGTGCCGTCGCGTGACAGGTTCTCGACCGAAAGCACGACCTCGCCGATCGGCACCTCTTCCTTCGGGAAAATGCTGGAAATCGTGCGGCCGACCATCTGGGAGATCAGCTTGCCTTCGTCATATTCGCTTGCAGGTGCTGCCGCGATGAACTGACCGTCGCGCATAACGGTGATGTCGTCGGCAATCTGAAAGATTTCATCCATCTTATGTGTGATGTAGATGATAGCCACGCCAGCCGCCTTGAGATCGGCGATCTGCCGGAACAGCATGGCGACCTCGGTATCGCTGATTGCCGAAGTCGGCTCATCCATGATGACAAGTGACGCCTCGCGCGAGATCGCCTTGACGATCTCGATCAACTGCATTGCAGCAATGGAGAGATCGCGCATCCTGGTTTCGGGCGCATACTTAAGGCCTAGCCGATCGAGAAGCGCCTTCGTATCAGCGTTCATCTTCGCGAAGTCGACAAAGCGCGACATAAATCCGTTCTCTGCCATCGCTGGTTCGCGACCGAGGAAGATGTTCTCGGCAATGGTCATATCGAGAACGGGGCTGAGTTCCTGGTGGATCATCGAGATCCCGCGATCCAGAGCAGCTGCAGTGTCCTGCGCACTCAGAGTTTCGCCCTTGAAAATGATCTCGCCGCCGTCAATTGTGTAGGTGCCGCTGAGGATCTTCATCAGCGTCGACTTCCCCGCGCCATTCTCGCCGACGAGCACGTGCACAGAACCCGGCCGAACTTTCAGGTTCATACCGTCGAGCGCAAGAACGCCGGGAAATGCCTTGGTGATGTTCCGCATTTCGAGAACCAGTGACGGTGATCCGGACTGATGTTCTTCACTGCGCTCAACAAGGCGCACCGATCCGTTGGCCGCGGGCATAGCCCCTCCTCCCAAAGTCACGCCATTTAGGCGTCTTTTTAAAGTACTGAATGCTCCTCCAGCGACACGGAGATCACCATAAAACTGAGCTTTCTGTCAATTTGGAGCTGGACTTTTCTCCCAAATTCTCTCAGATTAACCCTCATTTCGTGGGAGATTTTGGATGACGAGACCAACGATCGCGGACCTTGCAAAGGCCGCAAATGTAGGAGTTTCGACGGTCGATCGGGTTCTGAATGGCCGCGATCCGGTTAGACCCCAAACGGCAGAAAGAGTTCTGTCAGCCGCGGAAAGGATTGGCTTCCACGGTGTCACAGCCATCAAGAAGCGGCTCGAAAACGACAAGCCCGTCATCAAATTCGGCTTCCTGTTGAAGCAATCCCACAGAAAGCTCTACCAGATGTGGGCGGAGGTCTTGACGAAAGCCGTGGAAGCCTATCCGGACGCTCACGGACGTCCAATTATCCGGTTTGTGGACGAACTAGCTCCCGAGAATACCGCGGATGCGCTGCTGGCAATGAGCCGAGATGCAGACGCCATAGGAATTATCACTTCCGACCACCCGCAGATCAATCACGCTGTGGACGGCCTCGAAAATGAAGGAATTCCAGTCTTCACGATGATCTCTGATCTGACGGCAAGAGGACGAGCGGGATATGTCGGCAACGACTGCGTTAAGAAAGGGCGCACAGCCGCGTGGTTCATCGACAATGTGAACCCTAGCCCCGGCAAGGTTGCGGTCTTCGTCGGAAGCCACCGATACCTTTCGCAGGAACTCTGCGAAATGGGGTTTAGATCGTATTTCCGGGAAAGCGAGCGTGACTTTCAGATGTTGGAAACTCAAGGTACGCAAGAGGAACCCGATCTCGCCTACGATATGACACGCAAGCTACTGGAATCTGAAGACAACTGGGTAGGCCTCTACGTCGCAGGCGGAGGCGTGACGGGAGTAATGCGCGCTCTTCGAGAGAACGGCGGGCCTGCCGCAAAGCGGCTTGTCGTTATTGCCCATGAACTTACCAACGAGACCCGCGCGGGCCTTGCAGAAGGGGTGCTACGTGTCGTTCTCTCCCATCCCGCCCGCCTCCTTGCAGACACGCTGGTCAAAGAGATGGCAGAATCCCTCAATACCCATCGAACGTCCATCGTCTCGCAGCACATGCTGCCGTTCGAGATCTACACTGCCGCGAACATTTGATAAGGGGTCCCCAAGGATAGCTCCGGGAACCATTGATACCGCAAATCTGATTGGTTTCAATCAAATCACGAGCTCAACCACTCACACTAGGCAGCTTAATCTCCATAACATCGCGCGCCACTGCATCCGTCCGCTATCAGGCTGCCTTTGGCGTACCATCGCGGTCTATCTTCAGAGAACGATGGACAACCACGTGTTTTGCCAAATCAAGGAGCTGTTCTTGCTGTTCAAAGACGAGGGAAAGCGTGCGCTCCCATTCCTCTTCAAGCAATTGCGCAACCTCGGCTTCCAGTGAATCGGAGAGAGGTTTGTCCTTCAGATCCCTCGCGGTGCCCAGGAACATCGGGATCCGGCCAAGGCCATAGCTCCCCACCATTCTTCTCGCCAGCGTGGTCGCCAATTCGACATCGGTCCCCATTGCGCCACCTCCGCCAATCGACCGATCGCCAAAAACCGCCTTTTCCGCCGCCATCCCAGCGAAACTCACGGCAATCCGAGTGCGAAGGCTCGTCTCAGTCGGGAAGTAGTCCTCCTTTAGATCGTAGGTCACTTTGCCCCCGATGAAGCCATCACCGCTTGGATCAAAGCTATCCTTGATCTCGATCATGGCGCCTGTCGAATGACCGAGTGCCAGCGAGACCAACGCATGGCCCGCCTCGTGCACCGCGATCCTCAGCTGTTGCTCAGGCGTGTAGAACAGTTTCTCCGGAAGCTGCGCTTTAAGATCCTGGAGACAAAGCTCCCGTCCTTCATTTCGGGCCTTACGCAGTGCGTCGCGAACCAATTGCTCTATATCCGCTCCGGTCTTTCCATCGAGGTCCTCGGCGATCTGTTCCAAGGATTCGAACGGGAAAATGCCATCGGTGTGGTGTCCAAGGATTTGCGCCCGTGTAGTTTTGTCAGGTAAGGGAAGGACGAAGTGGCTCTCCAGGCGACCCGCCCGTTTCAGAGCGGGATCAATCCAATCCGGAAAGTTCGTTGCGCCTACAACTAGGACACCGTCGCCAGGTCTGTTCAGCAGAAAAAGCGCCTCATTCACGACCGTCTGCCAATACTGGTCGCCGTGATATCCGGTTGGACGGGCATTCCTCATGCCGATTGAATCGATCTCATCGATGAAAAGTAGCGCACCCTTGGCTTCAGCCGCCTCGGCAAACGTTCTCCGCATTGCTGCCAGCATGTCGTCAAGTGCGCCTGTGGCCTGCCAACCGCCCACAGTCGCTGTAACGAGCCGCAGCCCCAGCGCATTGGCGAGAGCGGAAGCGAAATGAGTCTTCCCCGTGCCAGGCACGCCAGAGATGATCGCACCTCTCGCGACGAAATTCCACGCTAGACCCTTCTGCTTCCAGCGGATTACGTCCTTAGCAATATCTGCGGCCCAATCCTTGATCGCATCGTAGCCAGGCAGATCGAAAAGACTGGGACCAATGGGATCAACCCGAACGATTTCATCAATCTGATCGATCCGATCTTCTGCGAGATCCGGCTTGAGAACGGCCGCCAGGAGTTGTCCCTGAGATTTCCTCGAAATGATGGTCGCCGCCCCCGGAGACAGCGGTGATCTCCCACAAACTCGACGAGCAGCATTTACGTGCGCCGGCGTCGGCGGGTCCAATCGCAACACGGCTGTGGCTGCAAATAGTACGTCGCGAGGCACTTCATCGACGTCTCTTGCTATCAAGACGTCTAACCCCTTCGTATCGTAGATCGATATGCGGCCATTGGAGCTCCCCTTCTTGAAGGGAGGATTCGCGAGACGCACGCTCACTGCTTGTTCGACCCAATCATCCCGTTTGGCTCCCAACACGGTGAAGGCGGCAGCCTCGTATTCGTCAGTGCGATAGTCTTCAGGAACCACCAAAACGACGTAGCCGATCGCTCCCTGTCGTAGCAGACCCGCGCCCCTCAACGCGCGCACAATACCGAAACCCGCTATAAGCTTCGCTGGATCCTTCGAATACTTCTTGACAAGATTCGTCCGGCCTTCGAAATTCATCGTCAGTGCCCCTTTAGCAGAGCACCGTCGGTGACTCGATACCAGCGATTCATCGTGCGGGCGATTCCGAGATCCTTGTTGAGGTAAAAAAGCTGACTGGTCACGATCTCCTTCCCGTCCCTTAGACGAGGATGACCCGTGACCGTACCGCTGAGGGCGAATACGTTGCCGAGGACTGTCCTGGAGTCTCGCAGCAACGGCGCGTTGGCAATCGGCAGTTTCTCGAACTCTCCCGCCTCAGCCAGTTGCAGATCCTTCAGCAGGCGCAGCACGGTCGCCTCATCGAGCCATTGATATGTCAAGAATACCCTCTTTGATTCGAATCGTTGGCAGCCGGTGAGCTATTCACGATGCGTCTGTTTTTACTCATTTTGACTCTTTATTTGCGCACAATGAGTAATTGTCAACTATTATTTGCGTGCCGCATAATTTGATGACACTCAATCCTTCATGAGACCACCACCTCGCTTGCTCGCTGCTGCACGGGTTCTCCTCGGCCAGTCACAGACCGAGGTGTCGAAGGAGTCCGGGATCAGCCGAAAAACGATACACATGGCTGAGCTGGGAACCGCCGGGATCGCAAGTGTCGAAAAGCTGATGCGCCACTACTCTTCGCGTGGCGTATTTTTCATCCGCCGCGACGCGGAAGCCGGCTGGGGGATCCGGACGACATTCCTGGACTTCGACTATGGCGACAAGCCGTCTGCTTCCGAGTGACCTATCGTGCGTCATCAGCTGCTGGATCGGCCTCCACCGGAGTGTCAAAGCCCGTCCTGCGGCCGGGTCCGGTGCCCACTGCGTGGGCATAAATGGCCGGGCTGCGCCCGACATCTTTGTCTATTCGAATAAAAGCAAGTCGGTCCTCGACCTGCTATTTGGATAAGCGCTCGTCCCGACTTGCATTCGAATAGGAAGCGGAATCCGCCTAGTCGGCGGATGCTTTGATACCTTACGTTTTCACTGAATCGTGCCTATCCGTGAAAACAGTGCGCCTCGTCGATAGCGAAAAGCGAAATTCTCGCATTGCCAATCGTATCGCGAAATCCATCCAGAAGAATGCGCTCGGGTGTGACGTAGAGGAGATCGAGCTTGCCCGAGGAAATCGCGCGGCGAACGTCGACGAACTCCTCGCGCGACAGCGTGGAATTCAGCGCCGCCGCCCTGATGCCGAGCTGCTTCATCGCTTCCACCTGATCGCGCATCAGCGCAATTAGCGGCGAAACGACAATGCCGAGACCCTCGCGGCAGAGCGCCGGAATCTGGAAGCAGAGCGACTTGCCGGCCCCGGTCGGGAAAAGAACGACGGCATCTCCCCCCGAGACGACATGATCGACCACTTGCTGCTGCTTGCCACGAAAGGCGGGATAGCCGTAGACGCGGTTGAGAATCGCAAGTGGCGACCGCTCGGCGCCGAACAACGCATCGCCAGCGGAAAATTCTCGGTCCTTCGGATCCCTCAATGGCTCGCCGCTCCCTTGACGCGACCGGAGAGCACGCCGAAACCGTCGATGATCGCTTCCTGGTTCTCGAGGCGAAGCCCCTCGAAGTGAACCTCCTGCAGCGCGCGCATCAGCTGGTCGATCACGTCGCCGTTGCCGGCCTCGGTCGCCGCGGCGATCTCGCGTTCAAGCTCGATCTTCTGGAAGCGCAAGGCCTTGGCGCGCTTGTGGAAGGCGAGCGCCTGCCGGTAGCCTTCGCGTGCATCCTCCATCGCCGCCTCTGACGTGGCGATCCAAAGCCGGGCGTTGCGGATTTGCTGCTCAAGACCCTGCAGCAGCGCGCCAAACCCCTGCTCCTCCATACGCTCCAGCAGGTATTCGCGCGTCAGGTGCGGCCCGGCGACGGCAGCGGCAGCGCCGAGCATCACCGACCAAAGCCGCTGCAGTTCGCGGTTGTCGTAATCGATGGAAGCGATCTCATCGTATTCGTCCTGCATCAAGGCAGGATGATTGATGACGGTCAGCGCCAACACGCTCTCGCGCAACGCCGGTGTTTCCTGATGGCCCTTCACCAGTCCCGAGCGCGCCAGCCGATCTGAAATGCCGCCTCCGGAAAGCCGCGGACCACGCGGGCCTTCGTTGCCTCGGCCACGCGATTGGCCGGAGCCACGATCAAAGCTTCGCCGCTCATTGCCGCGATTCTGGAATTGCGGCTGGAAGAAGCTGTTCAGGCGGTCGCGCATATCCTGTTGGTAGTGGCGGCGTACATTTTCATCGGCAATGACGGCAACCAGCTGCTTCAGCCGCGCTTCGAGCTCCGCCTTGGCTTCGGGCGTCTCGAACTGGCCGGTATTGATTTCTCGGCTCCAGACCATCTCCGCCAGAGGCTTCGCCTGGCTCATGACCTTGTCGAATGGCGCGCGGCCCTCGTCACGGACGAGATCGTCCGGATCCTTGCCGTCCGGAAGGAGAGCAAAGCGCACCGTGCGCCCCGGCTTGATATGCGGAAGCGCAAGATCGGCGGCACGATTGGCGGCGCGAACGCCGGCACCGTCCCCATCGAAGCAAAGTACCGGCTGTGGCGTCATCTTCCAGAGGAGTTCGAGCTGGTTCTCGGTCAGAGCCGTGCCGAGCGGCGCCACGGCATTCTCCACACCGGCCTGATGCAGCGCGATCACGTCCATATAGCCTTCGACGGCGATGATCGTGCTCTCACCGCTCGCACCCTGCGTCGCGCGGCGGGCGCGCGCGAAATTGTAAAGCACATTGCCCTTGTGGAAGAGCTCCGTCTCATTGGAATTGAGGTATTTCGCGGGAGCATCCGGTGACATCGCACGTCCGCCGAAGGCGATGACCTTCTCGCGGGATGACAGGATCGGAAACATGATGCGGTCGCGGAAGCGATCATAGGAAACCGGAATATCGGGACCATGGACAACCAGACCGCACGCCTCGATCTGCTCCTTGGCAACACCCTTTCCTGCCAGAAACTCCTTCAGGGCATTGCGGCTATCAGGCGCGAAGCCAAGCCGGAAGGTCTCGATCGTCCGTCCCGTCAGCCCGCGATCACGGAGGTAGGCGCGCGCCCGCGCGCCGTTCGCCGTCTGCAACTGATCCTGGAAGAACGTGGTCGCTAGTTCCATCACGTCGAGAAGCGAGGTACGCTCCTTCTCGCGCTTCTCCATGACCGGATCGGCAATCGGCATGGCAACGCCCGCCATGTCAGCGATCTGCTGCACGGCTTCCGGAAAACTCAATCCCTCAAGGTCGGTCAGGAAGCGGAAGTGGTCGCCGGTGACGCCACAGCCGAAGCAGTGGTAGCGTCCCTTGCGGTCCTCGCAGTGAAAGCTCGGTGACTTCTCCCCGTGAAACGGGCAGCAGGCCCAATAGTCCCCGCGAGAGACATTGGTCTTGCGTTTGTCCCAGCTCACGCGACGACCGATCACGTCCGAAATCGGCACGCGATCGCGTATCTCGTCGAGAAAGGAGTTGGAAAAGCGCATTGGAACCTCTTGATTGGGGTCCATATAAGCAGGTTCGTCAACACATGCCACGGCATTTGCCCAAACGACGCGCTATTCACAGGATCGTCGCGCCATCGGAAATTGTCCCATCAGCGCGTTCAAAAATGCGTTACCACCCCTGCGACATGGGGTGCGACACTGACAGCCCGAGCCCGCCTTTTACGTGTATGCAACGTCAGCATCGGGAGCGACGAATTTCTTGCCGATCGTCAAAAATCGATGGCAGAACAACGGCTTCTGGACCGCTGTGAACGGTGTTTTCCTGCACCGAAGTCACAATCCTTAGCGCAAATGCCACACCTGAGGCAGGCTCCGGCGCCAATCATTATTTTTTTGTAATTTGAATCACTTGCCGCGCCGCAATAACCTCAGGGTCAACAAAGCGATCCCCAAGCGAGGCACCATCCCTACCCCCGGCGCCGCCTCGCGAGGGTGCCTTTGCGAGTACCCGCTGGCTTGGATCTCGGTCCTGCGTCGCCACCGGAAGCAAAGAGCAAGAAGGCAGGAGCACCCCCAGCTCCTGCCTTCTTTAATTTCGCCCCTAGGTTTCATTTTTTGATATTTTCGTCGCCACCAGCGGCCGCAGAAGGCATTGACAGTTATCGCACGATGCCCAATGAAGCGAGACAGCGGGATGGTCGAATGCCACATAGAGTTGAAGATTTTTTAGAAAGCGATGCCTTCTTTGTGGCCGTATTGCATTGCGCCCGCGAAATGCTGGCGATCTATCGCGAAAGCCCGCGTATCGCTTCGATCTTCGCCGCTCAACAGCGCTGGCTGATGGCCCATGCCGGTTTCGCGCTTCATTTCGGCTATCCCGGCGAACCGAAGCTAGGCCTCTATTCGGGCCGTTTCATCACCTTCGTTGTGGCGAACAGGATTGCAAGCCGCAATACCGCCGCTGCTTTCATCCAGGAAATGCTCGCCTACCGGTTTCTTCGCCCTGTCGAGAGCGCAAGCGACAAGCGCACGCGCCTGTTGGAGCCGACCGAGACCGCCCACGAACACTTCTTCCGATGGCTCGCCACCCACCTTTTCATTCTTGATAGTCTGGACGGCGGCAATCGGCTGGACCGGATCAACGCCGATCCGTCTGCCTTCGCCAAGATGCAGCCGCTGATTTCCAAGGCGATCATCGATAGCGACGCCGTGCGCGATCCCGGCGCAACATACAATTTGTTCAACTGGGCCAATTCCGGTGGCCTGATCATGGACTACCTCATGAGCCGCATCGACACCTTCGATCGCAGCTCGGATCGGGTCGACATCGGGCGATTGTCGCTAAAGGACATCCGTGACCAGTTCATGATCTCCAACACGCATCTGAAGCGCCTGCTGACGCAGGCCTCCGAAATGGGAAGCGTCGGTTGGACTCAGCCGCCCTACAAAGGCGATACCTGGCTCTCGCAGGGCTTTGTCATGGAATATTGGGGCTACCAAGCAGCCAAATTCGCCGTTGTCGACGCTGCCGCGGAGGCGGTGCTTGGGCCCGCCGCCGGGAAGACGGCGAGCCTGCGCTGATCAGTTCAGCTGCTCCTTGACCGCGCCAGAGGCCTTGGAGAAATCCATCTGGCCGGCATAGCGCTCCTTGAGCACCGCCATCACCTTGCCCATGTCCTTCGGCCCGGCAGCACCGGTCTCGGCGATGATCGCCGCAATATTGCTGCGGACTTCCGCGTCGGAGAGCTGTTTCGGCAGGAAGTCCTGCAGCACGGTGATCTCGGCGCGCTCCTTGGCAGCCAGCTCCGGCCGGGCGTTCTCTTCGTAGATCTTCGCCGATTCGTCGCGCTGCTTCACCATCTTGGCAAGGATCTGCAGAATCTCGTCGTCGCTGGCCTCTTCCTTGCCTGCGCCGCGATTGGCGATGTCACGGTCCTTGATCCCGGCCTGAATCAGGCGAACGGTCGAGAGACGCTCGGCGTTCTTGGACTTCATGGCATCCTTGAGGGCGGCGGCGAGTTGATCGCGCAACATCATAATCACTCCTGTTTGGTTGCCGCTTCATAAACCACGCGAATGCATGGGATCAAATAAATTGCGGAAAATGACGGCCGAAAGCGCGAGAAAACTGGCGGAATGTGCGGTACAAAGATTGACCTCGCGCAATAGCGTGGCTATTTACCGCCACCTGCACCAAAATTCGTGATCAGGCCTGAGAGCGCGCGCCTTGCCGCGTGCGTATGCTTGCGAACCAAATGGCCGGCCAACGTTGCCCAAGGACGTGTGGCCGCCGGAAACGGGATGAAGATGACCGCGACAGCACCCTGGACAACCGAAAAGCCGACCGCCCTGCTCGTTCTCGCAGACGGAACCGTCATTGAAGGCAAGGGCATCGGCGCGACCGGCAAGGTCCAGGCCGAGGTGGTCTTCAACACGGCGCTGACCGGCTACGAGGAGATCCTGACGGACCCTTCCTATCTCGGCCAGATTGTCACCTTCACCTTCCCGCACATCGGCAACATCGGCACCAACGACGAAGACATCGAAGACCTGACGCCGGCGGCACGCCACGGCGCGGTCGGCGTCATCTTCAAGGCCGACATCACCGATCCGTCCAACTACCGCGCCGTCAAGCACCTCGATGCCTGGTTGAAGGCTCGCGGCATCATCGGCCTCTGCGGCATCGACACGCGTGCGCTGACCGCCTGGATCCGTGAAAATGGTTCCCCGAACGCGGTCATCGCTCATGATCCGAACGGCGTCTTCGACGTCGAGACGCTGAAGGCGGAAGCCAAGGCCTGGAGCGGCCTCGAAGGCCTCGACCTCGCCAAGATCGCTTCGTCGGGCCAGTCGTCGCAGTGGGCGCAGACCCCGTGGATCTGGAACGAAGGCTACGGAGAACTGAGGGCCGAAGACGCGAAGTACCACGTCGTCTGCCTCGACTACGGCGTAAAGCGCAACATCCTGCGCCTCTTTGCCGGCCTTGACTGCAAGGTCACCGTCATGCCGGCGACGACGAGCGCCGAGGAAGTTCTCGCCATGCAGCCCGACGGCATCTTCCTGTCGAACGGCCCGGGCGACCCGGCCGCAACGGGCGAATACGCCGTTCCCGTCATCCAGAAACTGATCAAGACCGACATTCCGGTTTTCGGCATCTGCCTCGGCCATCAGATGCTGGGACTCGCGCTCGGCGCCAAGACTGAGAAGATGCACCAGGGTCACCACGGCGCCAACCATCCGGTCAAGGACCACACCACGGGCAAGGTCGAGATCGTCTCGATGAACCACGGCTTCGCGGTCGACACGAAGTCTCTGCCCGATGGCGTTGAAGAGACTCACGTTTCCCTCTTCGACGGCACCAACTGCGGCCTGCGCGTCGCCGGCAAGGCGATCTTCTCGGTTCAGCATCACCCGGAGGCTTCCCCCGGCCCGCAGGACAGCCACTACCTCTTCCGCCGCTTTATCAATCTGGTGCGCGCGAAGAAGGGCGAGGAAGCCCTCGCAGAGCGCTGAGACGCATTCCTGCAATTCTAAAGCCCGCTCCGGCGGGCTTTTTTATTTTTTGCAGCTATTACGCGCAGCTGCGACCGCAGCCACGCGATATCCGTTTGAAAGGTGCCGCAACTGCTGATTTACTGCATTTCAGTGAGGGAGGCAGCCATGAGGTGCTTGATACTAGCAGTTGCGTGCTTGCTCCCGACGGTATCTCTTGCCGCCGGGCCCGTGAAGGTCGATGCAAAAGATTACAGCTGCGCGCAGCTCGCGCAGATCATACGCCAGTCCAAAAAGGTCTATGTCCGTCTCGGCTTCGGCGGCCGCAACTTTCGCTATCCGCCGGCGCAGTGTGGGCCCGGCGACAAGCTGGGTACGGCCAGTTTGCGTGACGGCAGCGGGAGAAAGTGTCTGCTGGACTACGCCTGCATCAATGATCCGATGTCGATGTATAATTACTAGGTTGTAGGCCACTGGCTGTTCGAGGCAAGAAGGCCGTCGGGTTGGTCGCGCGCCTATGCTGGAACGTATGTCAACCTGATCACGTCTGCGCCGATTCGATCGCTCGCGACCAGGCACAGCGGCGGCCGCGGGCCGGCAAAGAGCGGTTTGCCGCGACCAAGCACGACGGGATGGAGGTACAGCCGATACTCATCGACCAGACCGAGATCGGTCAGACTTCGCGCCAACTCAGGTCCGGAAACTTCGATGTCCCCATCCAGTCGCGCTTTCAGCCCGCGTATCGTCGCCTCGACGTCATCCACGACAAGGGTGGCGTTCGGCCCTACTGATTGCAGCGAGCGCGACACGACCCATTTCGGTTGGCGCCGCCATGCCGCTGCATAGTCGCGCTTCGCGTCGTCCCACTCGGAACGGTCGTCGTCCCAATACTGCATCACCTCATACATGCGACGACCGTACACACTGCCGGCAAGGCTGCGAACGTCATCAATGAAATGACGAAAGAGCGCGGGATCAGGCGAAAATTCCGTATGGTCGACATAACCATCAAGGGACTGGTTCAAAGCAAATACGAGCTTCGCCATGCTGCGGCTCTCCCCCAAGTTGCTGAAATACGGCTTGGCCGATGCTACGCAGAAATGAGGTTGGCTACAATCCGATGCCGCTTCGTTGATCAGATCACTCCGAAGGCACCGCTCTCCGGCCTGCACGCACAAGCGGATCGGTCCCTCACGACCGCCCATAATCATTTCAGGCTTGCGAATTCACCGCCTAACCGCAGCGTCAGTCCCGATGACGGGAGCAATGGGAGCAGTCGCCCTCGCCCAATGCTCTTCAGTGGACATTGTTGTTTCGGCCTATTGACCTCAACTTAACTTGAGGAATTACACCCGGGTTGGTGACATCCAAAGAAAAGGAGATGAGGATGAACGGAGAGTTTTACCGGATCGACAAGTTTGCGGTTCCGGAGGCTGCGCGCGAGGAGTTTCTGATGAACGTGCTGAAGACGCACGAGGTTTTGCAGGCGCAGGACGGTTTTATCAGCCATCAGGTGCTGGAACAGGTTTCCGGCCCGGGCGAATTCAATTTCGTGACGATTGCCCAATGGGAAAGCCCCGAGGTGATTGAACGTGTGAAGGCTGCTGTTCAGGCCGCCCATCGCGCCCGCAATTTCGATCCGCAAGCGCTGTTTCAGCGGCTCGGCATTCGCGCCGACATTGCCAACTACAAGCCGGTCGCCGCTTAATTCCGGCCGGCTAGACGCCGGCCATATCCTTCTCGCGACGGAGAAGCAGGTAGAAGCGTCCGCAAAGCATCACGGCTGCCGCCGCAAGCCCGACCAGGAAGCCGAACCAGATGCCGATACCACCAAAGCCAAGCGGGAACGCAAAGGCCCAGGCGAGGAAGAACCCGATCGGCCAATAGGCAATCAGCGCCAGAATCATCGGCACGCGCGCGTCCTTCAGACCACGCAACAACCCATTGGCGATTGCCTGCAGGCCATCGACCAACTGAAACAGACCCGCCACGACGATCAGCGGCCCGGCATAGGCAAGCACCTGCGGCGCCTCCGGCAATTTGGTATCGAGGAACCAGCTTCCCAGGAATTCAGGAACGGCAGCAAACAGAATGCTACCGGCGACAGCAATCACACAGGCGATGACGACGACAGCGATCGAGGCCCGCACGACTGCAGTGTAATCACCTTGCCCATGCGCCACACCAACCCGAACGGTTGCCGCCTGCGACAAGCCGAGCGGGATCATGAAGGCGATCGAGGCCCATTGCAGGGCGATGCCGTGAGCGGCAAGCTCGATCGTTCCGATATGCCCCATCAGCAGCGACGCCACGGTAAAGAGGCTCACCTCGGCCAGGATCGTCACGCTGATCGGCAGACCGAGACGGACGACCTCCCAGAATGCCTTCCAGTCCGGACGCCAGAACCGCACGAAAATTTCGTAGCGTCGCGTCTCCGCCCTGCTCTGGACATAGCCAACGATGAACAGGAAGCCGGCAATCTGCACGACCACTGATACGATCGCCGCGCCCTCCAGGCCCATCGCCGGAAAGCCAAAATGGCCGAGCACCAGCGCATAGGCGAAGAAGGCGTTCAGCACGAGCATTGCGATCGTCACGTTCAGAATGACGGCCGCACGCCCGATCGCGCTCACCAGCGCCCGCATGACGTTATAGAGCAGGCCAGGCAGCACGCCGAACTGACCGATCAGGATGTAGCCATGCGCCAGTGCCGCCACGTCCGGCTTCTGCCCGGCGGCGAGCAATATCCGCTCGGAGTTGAAGAACGCCGGCAGCATGATCACCCAATAGGCCAGCACGACCCATAGACCCATGCGCAGCGAGCGGCGCACGCTGACGACGTCGCCCTTGCCGTAGGCTTGTGCGACCATCGGTATGACAGCAATGGCAAAGCCCGACCCAAAGACGAGGATCGTGAAAAGGAACTGTGCCGACAATACCATCGCAGCCAGATTCTCCGCACCGAGACGGCCGACGATCATCACATCGGTCGTGTTGATGCCAAGCTGGGCAAGCTGCGCGCCGATCAGCGGGATGCCGAGCGCCAGCGTCGCGCGGAAATGCGCAGCCCAATGGTTATCGGTTTTCGGCGCAAGCTTGCGCGCGTCGATCGGCGTGTCCATGACACTGTTCCTGTGATTGAATCGGTGATGGCCGCAACTTGCGGCAAAGTAATCAACAGGGCTTAGTTCAAAGCCCGGCAAAGAACTACGCAAAACTGTGCAAATGATGAAAAATTCATCATCGCATCACGAATTCTGATGGCTCACTCCGCTGGCTGTTCCACGACCTCGGCCGCTTTGATCGTGCGCACCCTCGCTAGAAACACGAGGGCTGCAATCAGGATGATGACGGCCGCGAGCAGAAATGGGGCTCCGGCGAAGCGCACCGGGGCCTCTGGCCGCGTGAAGTAGCCGAACAGCTGGGTAAAGATCAGTGGCCCGACAATTGTCGTGATGCTGCTGAGGCTGGTCAGCGCCCCCTGCAACTCTCCCTGAGCCGACGGCGGCACCTTGGCTGCAGCAATACTTCTGAGCGGCGGATCGGCGACGTTCTCCATCACGGTCAGCACGATAACTGTATAGACCATCCAGCCCTCCCACGCGAAGGCGTAGCCGGTTAGGCCGACAACGGAAAAGGATAAGCCAAGCACAGCCGTCTTCCACTCGCCAAGCACCGGCACAATCCTCGGCAAAATGACAGCCATGACGAAGGCCGCACCGATCCCATAGATGCCGAGTGATAGGCCGATCTGCCCCTCACTCCAACCGTAGCGATAGGTCGAAACGAAGGACCAGACGGCCGGATAGACGGCATGCGCCAGCCAGAAGAGGAACATGACGGCACAGATCGGGCCGATGCCCGGATAGCTCCGCATCTGCTTCAGCGTGCCGAGTGGATTGGCGCGTTTCCATTCGAAGGCCCGACGGTGCCTAGCGTCCAAGGTCTCGGGCAACAGGAAGTAGGCCGCAACGAAATTTGCGAATGAGAGCGCTGCGGCTCCGAGGAACGGCACCCGGGGTCCGAATTCGCCGAGGACGCCGCCAATGACCGGTCCGATCGTGAAACCGACGCCGAAGGCAATACCGATCAGCCCGAAATTCTTGGCGCGATTTTCATCGTTGCTGATGTCGGCAATGTAGGCGGAACAGGTCGCAAAACTGCCGCCGCTAAGGCCGGCCAGCGCCCGGCCCACAAACAGCATCCAGAAGCTGGTTGCCACCGCACAGATGAAATTGTCGATCGCAAAAGTCAGCACCGACAGCAGCAGGATCGGACGTCGCCCGAAACGATCGCTGAGATTGCCGAGAAATGGCGCAAACAGGAATTGCATGCCCGCATAAACGACGAGCAGCCACCCGCCGTCGAGGGCTGCGTCGCTTACCGAGCCACCCGTCAATTGCTCCAAATACGCCGGCAGTACCGGCATGATGATCGCGATCCCGATCACGTCGAGAAACAGGATCATGAAGACGAGGAAGAGGCCACGACGAACGAATTTCGGATCGAGCATCAGAGATCTCTACAGCAGGTTGTTTTCTGGAAAGACGAACTCGTCGCCGATCATGTTACATAGCTCACGCATATTAGCGAAACAATCCGTGAACATTTCAAATCTTTTGATAGGCGCACGACTTCTGTTGATGGAGAAGCGGAACAAAGGCAGATTCTAGCCGCCTTTGACCCGTTCGCCTTTGACGAAGTCGACAAAGGCGCGAAGCGAGGGTGGCAAATGCTTACGACCGGCATAGTAGAGAAATGGCCCGGAAAATTCACTCACCCATTCTTCGAGAATAGGCACGAGCGCACCCGTTTCGACGGCCGGGGAGACGACCTCCTCGAACGTGCGTATGATCCCAAGCCCCGCGATAGCTGCAGAAACTTCCATATCGATTGCATTGGCGACAATCGGCCCCTTCGGCGTAATCATCAAGGTTTCTTCGCCGCGCTCGAACTCCCATGGCAAAGCGGTTCCGCTGAGGAAGCGGTGCCGGACGCAATCGTGCTCAAGCAGATCGCGCGGGTGCTTGGGGACACCACGCCGCGCCAGATAATCCGGCGCGGCGGCCGTGACATATCTCTGCCTGCGCGGCCCAATTGGCACAGCAATCATGTCCCGCTCGAGACGCTCGTCATAGCGAATGCCGGCGTCATAGCCGGCGGCAAGCACATCCACGAAAGAGTCTTCGCCGACGATCTCAAGCGAGATCTGCGGATAACGCCTCAAAAAGCGATTGGCGAGATCGGGCAGAAACAGCCGCACGGCGATCGTCGGCACGTTGAGCCGCAACGTCCCGCTCGGGCTGTCGCGAAATGTGTCGAGCTGCTGGAGTGCCTGGGAAACTTCCCCTAGCGCGGGCGCAAGCCGTTCGAGCAGGCGTTCTCCCGCCTCGGTCGGCGTCACGCTGCGCGTCGTTCGATTGAGCAGGCGTACCCCGACGCGTTCCTCCAGTCGCCGCAGCGAGTCGCTGAGCGACGAAGCCGAGACGCCACGCTTGCGCGCCGCCGCGCGAAAGCTGCGCTCCCTTGCAATGGCTGTGAAGGCATCCAGATCATTGAGAGGAAGGTCTTCCATCGTACATTTTCCCGTACAGCCCGTTCACATTTGCATGGATTATCGCACGAAGGCCGACGCGCTAAAACCCGTCCGAACATCAACACACGCATGGAGACAAAAATGGAGATGCATCGATTGGGAAAACCCGGTCCCATGGTGTCGGCGATCGGACTCGGCTGCATGGGCATGTCCGGCATGTACGGGCCATCCGACCGCAGCGAAAGCATCGCAACGGTCCACGCGGCTCTCGACGTCGGCATCAATCTGCTTGATACCGGCGATTTCTATGGCATGGGCCATAACGAAATGTTGATAGGCGAAGCGCTGAACGGCCGTAAGCGGGATGAGGTCGTCATCAGCGTCAAATTCGGAGCGCTACGCGATCCGGCCGGCAACTGGAGCGGTTACGACTCCCGCCCGGCGGCGATCAAGAACTTCCTTGCCTATACGCTGAAACGCCTCGGCGTCGACTACATCGATGTTTACCGCCCTGCACGCCTGGATCCCAATGTTCCGATCGAGGAGACGGTCGGCACGATCGGCGACATGATCAAGGCTGGTTACATAAGGCATGTCGGCCTGTCCGAAGTCGGCGCGGACACCATTCGCCGGGCGGCGAGCACCCATTCGATCTGCGACCTGCAGATCGAGTACTCGTTGATCTCACGCGGCATAGAGGACCAAATACTGCCGACCTGCCGCGAACTCGGCATTGCCATTACCGCCTACGGCGTTCTCTCACGCGGCCTGATCAGCGGCCATTGGCAGAAGGGACAGGGAAGCGGCACCGGCGATTTCCGCGGCATGAGCCCGCGCTTCCAGGACGGCAATATCGACAGAAGACATGGCTACCATCGAACGAGCCGTCCCGAAGGATGCTGCAGCCGGCGCCCGCTATCCCGAAGCCCAACTCAAGCACATGGACAGTGAAAAGTGATCTGGTCAGCCTCTCCCCACGGGAGAGGCTGCCGAACCTCATACAGGCCCTGAGAACGTATCGCAGGCGGACAACTGCCCACTGTCGAAGCCGCGTTTGAACCAGCGCGCCCGCTGCTCCGAGGTGCCGTGGTTGAAACTCTCTGGCACCACGTAGCCCTGGCTGCGCTTCTGCAGGGTGTCGTCGCCGATCTTCTGGGCGGCGTTCAACGCCTCCTCGAGATCGCCGGCTTCGAGGATACCCTTCTGCTCGGTGAACTTGCCCCATATGCCAGCGAAGCAATCTGCCTGCAGCTCTACACGGACCGACAACTTGTTCGCTTCCGTCTCGCTCATCCGCTGGCGTGCCTCATTGAACTTAGGCAGGATGCCGAGCAGATTCTGAACATGATGGCCGACCTCGTGGGCAACCACGTAGGCCTCTGCAAAATCGCCGGAGGCGCCGAATTGGCGGCTCAGTTGGTTGAAGAAGGCAGTGTCGAGATAGACCTTGTGATCGCTCGGGCAATAGAACGGCCCGGTCGCTGCCGAGGCAAAACCGCACGCTGACTGCGTCTGCCCGGAAAAGAGGACGAGCCGAGGCTCCTCGTACTGACGGCCCTGAGACTGGAAGATCCCGTTCCAAGTGTCCTCGGTCTCGGCAAGGACGGTGCGAACAAAGGCGGTCATTTCATCGTTGGCGGGCGTCTGACCGCCGGACTCGCTCTGCTCATAGCCTGGGCCGCCCGTCGTCGTGCCGCCGTCCATGATCTGTAGCAGGTCGATACCCATGGCCTTCAGGACAAGATAGATGACGACCAGGAATATGATGGTGCCGATGCTCAAGCCGCCGCCGCGCCGGCCCATGCCGCCGCCCGACGGAAAACTGAAGCCCCCCCCTCTGCCCAATCCGCCCATGGAAGGATCGCCACGGCGATCTTCGATATTATCGGACTGGCGCCGGCCTTTCCATTCCATAATGGTTCTCCCGGACTAAACCTTCGGTCGTTATCTATATATCTCGGCGATCAGGAAATTCCAGCTATCTCCGGGCGGCAGCCTTGCCGAAAACGGCAGGTCGATCGTTTGCTAGATTTTGTGTCTGCGCGTAGTCAGGCGATTGCGACCGCTGCCTCGGGGGTGTCCGCGACTGGTCCGCGGTCGCGTTCCAACATCCATTTAAGCGCAAAGTGGCTGGTGCCCACGACGAGTAGTGACGCATAGCCATCCACCGCGTAGTGCCAGCCCAGATAGACGGAGCTGACCATGACGAACGCGGTGTAACAGAAAGCGATGATACCCAGACGGCGCGAAATCTCCGCCGCGAAGAATGCATTCAGCGCAACCAATCCCACGTGCACGCTGGGAAACGCTGAGATGCCGGAGCCGAGCCCCGGTGTATGGTGCGTATGAAGAGACCAAAGGTAGCTTTGAACCATGCTGGTGGTCGTGGGGCCATCAGGCGATGCCAGGAAGCTCAATAGTTCCGCAAAGCGCTGGGTGTCGCCGGTCACTGCCCCGTAGAACACGGGCCCGGCGGACATGAAAAGACCAGCGAGAATGTTTCCGCAGACCACCCAGACCAGCATGAACATGCCAATATAGCGGACGCGTACCGGAGCCGCTCGCGGCGAGGTTGCTACATAGAACAGCGTTCCGAAGCAAACCGCGAACCACAACACGCTGTAATTCCAATCCACGAGTTTGACGATCGCATCGTGCCCCGCAATCGACAGTAGGATCTTCCAGGGGTCTGGGCCAAAGGATAGCAGTGCATCCGTCTTTGCAAGCCATTGGTCGTAGAGAAAGCCGCCTCGAATAACCGGCAACAAATTCTTGATTGATGTGAACGTGCCCTGAAAGACCATCAGCGCCATCAGCAATGCCATGCCTGAAAGAAGATGAGCTAACCGATGGGGTGAGAACACTCTTCGTGTCGCCAGCGATCTTTTCGCCCCAAAGCGAAGCAAGATCCGTGCGTAGTCAAAAATGCCGGCCATGAGCGGCATAAAAAACAGAAACAGGTAGGTCCATTGGTCGAAATACAGCCCTAAGGACATCATCTCGGCGTGACCGTAAGCGACCAGCAACAGGACACCAAGTATGAAGTAAAACAGAACCACCAGATAGAGCCAGCCGTCCGCCATTAATCGGTGGCGGACATGCGGCAGCAACTCGAAAGTCCAAGCTCTCAGATTTGCAAGTGCTTTGTCACGATCAGCCATTGTGATTCTGGATGTCCGCAAGCAAACCGCCTTTTGGTCTGCAATGCCAAATAGAAAGCACACTAAGTATTAATTTTCACGAACCAGTACCGTTAAAAAACGTCAACCGGACGAATATTTTCGTATGGAAGCCCAGGAGTACTTCCAGGGCATCGCTCCTTGACGACACACCGACAATCGGGCCTCCTTGCACAACGAAGTCTGAGGAGGAGACAGGCGATGAAGGCGGTGCGGCTCGAAGCGCCAGGGAAGCTGGTTCTGTGCGAGATGGAACTGCCAGAACCGGCTCAAGGCGAATTGCTTGTGCGCGTGGAGGCCTGCGGCATCTGCGGGACCGATCGCCATCTGTTCAAGGGAGAGTTTCCTTCCAATCCACCAGTTACGCTCGGCCACGAGTTCAGCGGGATCATCGAAAAAATAGGCGGCAGTGTCAGCGGCTTTCGCGAAGGCATGCGCGTCACCGGCGATCCCAACATTGCCTGCGGCCGCTGCCCCGAATGCCAGCGCGGCCGCGTCAATCTGTGCCGCAAATTGCAGGCGATCGGCATCCATCGCGACGGCGGTTTTGCGGAGTATGTTTGCATACCGCAGCAGCAGGCCTTCGAGTTGCCCGATGCACTGCCTCCCCTCCACGGCGCCTTTTGCGAGCCGCTTGCATGCTGCATCCACGGAGTCGACCTCGCCGAAATCCGCACCGGCTCTTCCGTGGTCGTGCTTGGCGGCGGTGTGATCGGATTGCTGGTCGTCCAGTTGGCCCGGCTGGCGGGAGCAACCAATGTCGTCCTCTTGACCCGCAGCGAGGAGAAGCGTCGGCTCGCCGAGGAGCTTGGAGCGACCGCCAGCGCAGACCCTTCGACGGGTGAGGTCGTCGCGCACCTGACGGCGACGGACGGCGTGCTGCCCGGCGGCGCAGACGTCGTGATCGAATGCGCCGGCGTTGCCGAGACGATCGAGCAGGCAGCAAGCCTCGCACGTCGCGGCGGCACGGTTGTGATCCTCGGCGTCATGTCGCAGGGTGTGAAGGTCGCGATCGAGCCGTTCGATCTCCTCTTTCGCGAGATCAAGCTCACAAGCTCGTTTATCAATCCCTTCACGCACCGGCGGGCCGCCGATCTCATTGCGTCAGGCACCATCAAGGTCGAACCGCTGATCTCCCGTCGAATCGGCCTCGAGGAGGCCGTAGAAGTCATCTCCAACCCTGCTCGAAAAGGCGAGATCAGGGCGCTCGTGGTGCCGGGCATCCGCTAGGCTCCGGCAAGAGCCGCCAATTCCTGTCGATTCCGCAATTTATGGGGTTCCGTTTACAAATACATTTGCCTATAAGCCGCTTCTAGCCTGAAAACACCATCATATGCGCGACCCGGCCGGTTCCTCCCACCCTGGCCGGCTTTCTGCGCAGCTAGAAAACGGAAAACGCCGATGCCGAAGCGCCAAGACATCAAATCGATCCTCATCATCGGCGCAGGACCGATCGTCATTGGCCAGGCTTGCGAATTCGACTACTCCGGCACCCAGGCCTGCAAGGCGCTGAAGGAGGAAGGCTACCGCGTCATCCTCGTCAACTCCAACCCGGCAACAATCATGACCGACCCGGGCCTGGCCGACGCGACCTATGTCGAGCCGATCACCCCCGAGGTCGTGGCCAAGATCATCGCCAAGGAACGTCCCGACGCGCTGCTGCCGACCATGGGCGGCCAGACCGCGCTCAACACCGCACTCTCCCTGAAGCGCATGGGCGTTCTCGACCGCTACAATGTCGAGATGATCGGCGCCAAGCCCGCCGCCATCGACAAGGCCGAAGACCGCGCCCTCTTCCGCGAGGCGATGGAAAAGATCGGTCTCGAAACCCCGCGCTCGATGCTTGCCAACGCCACCGACATCAAGGACGCCGACCGCAAGACGCATGAAGCCGAGCGCAACAAGTTGAAGGAAAGCCTCTCCGGCGCCGAACTCGACAAGGCGCTCGACGAGCTGGAAAACCAGTGGAACCTCGGCGAGACCGACCGCAAGCAACGCTACATCAGCCACGCCATGGCGATCGCTGCCCAGGCGATCGACGTCGTCGGCCTGCCCGCCATCATCCGCCCCTCCTTCACTATGGGTGGCACCGGCGGCGGCATTGCCTATAACCGCTCGGAGTTCTTCGAGATCATCGGCGGCGGCCTCGACGCCTCGCCGACGACGGAAGTTCTGATCGAGGAATCGGTTCTCGGCTGGAAGGAATATGAAATGGAAGTCGTCCGCGACAAGGCGGACAACTGCATCATCATCTGCTCGATCGAAAACATCGACCCGATGGGCGTCCACACCGGCGACTCGATCACTGTCGCACCGGCCCTGACGCTGACCGACAAGGAATACCAGATGATGCGTAACGCCTCGATCGCGGTTCTGCGCGAGATCGGCGTTGAAACAGGCGGCTCGAACGTTCAGTTCGCCGTCAACCCGAAGGATGGCCGCCTCGTCGTCATCGAAATGAACCCGCGCGTCTCGCGCTCGTCGGCACTGGCCTCCAAGGCCACCGGCTTCCCGATCGCCAAGGTCGCTGCCAAGCTCGCCATCGGCTACACGCTCGACGAACTCGACAACGACATCACCGGCGGCGCCACTCCTGCCTCGTTCGAACCGTCGATCGACTACGTCGTCACCAAGATCCCCCGTTTCGCCTTCGAGAAGTTCCCGGGCGCCTCGCCGGTCCTGACCACAGCCATGAAGTCCGTCGGTGAAGTCATGGCAATTGGCCGCACCTTCGCGGAATCGCTGCAGAAGGCGCTGCGCGGCCTCGAAACCGGCCTGACCGGCCTCGATGAAATCGAAATCCCGGGTGTCGAAGAGGGCGAATCCAGCCAGAACGCTATCCGCGCCGCGATCGGCACGCCGACCCCGGATCGCCTGCGCATGGTTGCCCAGGCGCTGCGCCAGGGCATGAGCCCTGAGGAAGTCCACGAAGGCTGCAAGATCGACCCGTGGTTCATCGCCCAGTTCAAGGCGATCGTCGACATGGAAGCCCGCATCCGCGAGCATGGCCTGCCTGCAGATGCCACGAACCTGCGCACGCTGAAGGCCATGGGCTTCTCCGACGCCCGCCTCGCCACGCTGACGGGCAAGCGCCCGAAGGAAGTCGCCGAACTGCGCAACAGCCTGAACGTCCGCCCGGTCTTCAAGCGCATCGATACCTGCGCTGCCGAGTTCGCCTCGCCGACTGCCTACATGTACTCGACCTACGAAACGCCTTTCGTCGGGGAGCTTCGCTCTGAAGCCGAAGTCTCCGCCGCCAAGAAGGTCGTCATCCTCGGCGGTGGCCCGAACCGTATCGGCCAGGGCATCGAGTTCGACTATTGCTGCTGCCATGCCGCTTTCGCTCTCCGCGACGCCGGCTATGAAGCGATCATGATCAACTGCAACCCGGAAACGGTCTCGACGGACTACGACACGTCAGATCGCCTCTACTTTGAGCCGCTGACGGCCGAAGACGTGATCGAAATCCTGCGCGCGGAGCAGGAAAAGGGCGAAGTCGTCGGCGTCATCGTGCAGTTCGGCGGCCAGACCCCGCTGAAGCTCGCCGAAGCGCTCGAGAAGAACGGCATCCCGATCCTCGGCACTGCGCCTGATATGATCGACCTTGCCGAAGACCGCGACCGCTTCCAGAAGCTTCTGATCAAGCTCGACCTGACGCAGCCGAACAACGGCATCGCCTACTCCGTCGAGCAGGCCCGCCTGGTCGCCACCGAAATCGGCTTCCCGCTGGTCGTGCGTCCGTCCTACGTCCTCGGCGGCCGCGCCATGCAGATCATCCACGCCGAGAGCCAGCTGCAGACCTACCTGCTCGACACCGTTCCGGAACTGGTGCCTGAGGACATCAAGCAGCGCTACCCGAACGACAAGACCGGCCAGATCAACACCCTGCTCGGCAAGAACCCGCTGCTCTTCGACAGCTATCTGTCGAACGCCATCGAAGTCGACGTCGATTGCCTATCCGACGGCAACGACGCCTTCATTGCCGGCATCATGGAGCACATCGAGGAAGCCGGAATTCATTCCGGCGATAGCGCCTGCTCGCTGCCTCCGCGCACGCTCTCGTCCGAAATGATCGACGAGCTCGAGCGCCAGGCAAAGTCAATGGCCAAGGCGCTCAACGTCGTCGGCCTGATGAACGTCCAGTTCGCCATCAAGGACGGCACCGTCTACGTGCTGGAAGTGAACCCGCGCGCCTCGCGTACCGTTCCCTTCGTCGCCAAGACCATCGGCGCCCCGATCGCCAAGATCGCCGCCCGCGCCATGGCCGGCGAGAAGCTCGATCCGCTCTTCGCCGCCTATGGCGAGAAGCCCGATCCGCGCAACCTGAAGCACATCGCCGTCAAGGAAGCCGTCTTCCCGTTCGCCCGCTTCCCCGGCGTCGACACGCTGCTCGGCCCGGAAATGCGCTCGACCGGCGAAGTCATCGGCCTCGACACCGATTTCGCGCTGGCATTCGCCAAGTCGCAGCTCGGTGCCGGTGTCGAACTGCCGCGAGACGGAACGGTCTTCGTTTCGGTCCGTGATGCCGACAAACCGCGCGTCCTGCCGGCCATCCGCGTTCTCGTCGGCGAAGGCTTCAAGGTTTTGGCAACCGGCGGCACGCAGCGCTTCCTCGCCGAAAACGGTATCACGGCAACGAAGATCAATAAGGTCCTGGAAGGTCGTCCGCATATCGAGGACGCGATCCGTAACCGCCAGGTTCAGCTCGTGATCAACACGACCGACGGCAACAAGGCGATCTCGGACTCCAAGTCGCTTCGTCGCGCGACGCTGATGCAGAAGGTCCCTTACTACACCACGATGGCCGGCGCCGAGGCAGCCGCCCAAGCCATCAAGGCGCTGCGGGCCGGCAACCTCGAAGTTCGCCCCCTGCAAAGCTACTTCTGATAGGGAGGGCCGGCCATCGCGCCGGCCTTTCTTTTTCGGACAACCAGAACGGCTAGATCCGCGCTCTCGCGTCCTGCGCGTCCGCCTTGACGTCCCAGGCATCTTGAAAGGCCGGACGCGGCCGATCCTGCAAGATCAGCTTGCCACCTTGTTCACGGCGCGTCGGAATGGCGTGACGATTGATCGCGCCTTCCAGCGTCATGGCGAGGTCGCGGGCAAAAACCCGATTGCCGATGTGCCATGAGTGTGTCCAGGAACCAATCTGCGGCTGCGAGGCGGGATTGACCGTATTGAAGTATTCCCCGCAGTTGACGTCCAACGCTTTGGCGTTGACGTCCGCTGGCAGCCCAACGCGACCAACGCGCGGCGCAACACCAAGCCTCTTCGCGTTTGAGACGGCAAGGACCGAATCGAAGGGATTCGAGTAGTTGGTGAGCCGCATGATCCGACGGAACATCGGCTGGTTCCAGTCGCTGGCAAGCGACAGGCTGCTTGTGGAGACATCGCCGCCGATGAAGGCCACCTGACCGACGCGCCAGTCCGCCTTGAAGAGATCGCCGTGCTTGTCCGACTGTGCAAAGGCATCCATGATCACGTAACAGCCGGTTGAATGACCCAGCAGATGCACATTGGTTTCACAGCCGGACTGCTGGCTCTGCTTCAGGAGCCGGATGCCCTTCGTCACGAGCTCACTCGCGACAGCCGCGGCATCCGATCGGTCTTCCAGATAGTTGAGTGTCTGGTTGTCGCTCGGCCAGTCGAAGGCCACGATCTCGCCATGCCAGCCTTCCGCGCGCAGATCGGCGCGAAGCTGCCGGATGCGCTTCAAGACAGTCGGGATGTCGTTGTTATAGCCATGCACGAAGATCAGCACATCGCCCCGCGGGCCGATCGAATTCGGGTTCTCGTCGCCATCCGCGAGCCCCTGCACCTCCGCGACCCAATCCTTGGCACTCGATACCGCCTGACGCGCATCGTAGCTGTCGAGCGTGGAAGGCACCTTCAGAAACTTTATCGGTCCAGGTTCGGCAATCAATGCATCGCCTGCACGCTTTCTGGCACTGATGATATAGTTGTCGCTCATCTTCCCCTCCTGCGCCAACCAGCCCATATCGCCTTAGGCGATCATATCAACTTACAGATTCAACTCGAAGACGCCAATTCTGAACCGATGCGCGCAATATCGCTACGGAACCGTTCGACTTCCTGTTGCCGCAGGCCTTCATCCGGCAATCGCAGCAGAAAGGAGGGATGGACGGTGACGAACAACTGCCGACCGCCCTCAAGCGGTATGAACTCGCCCCGCGCATCCTCAAGCTTCTGTTGCCAACCCGTGAGCGCAAAGAGTGCCGTCGCCCCCATTGCGACCACCAGCTTCGGCTTGACCAGCTCCAATTCCCGGTCGAGCCACCAGCGGCAATGCTCTACCTCTCCCCGGTTCGGCTTTTGATGGATGCGCCGCTTGCCGCGCGGTTCATATTTGAAGTGCTTGACTGCGTTGGTGACATAAAGCTCCGCGCGATTCATGCCCGCTGCCAACAAGGCCTCGTCGAAAACCCTCCCCGCCGGACCGACAAACGGACGCCCGGCAAGATCCTCCTGGTCCCCAGGCTGCTCGCCAACAAACATGATTTCCGCGTCCTGCGGTCCCTCCCCGAAGACTGCCTGTGTCGCCTTGGCATGCAATGGGCAGCGGCTGCAGGCCGCCGCCTGTTCGCGAAGCGCCTCCCATGTCCCTTCAGCAGTAGATGGCGCAGTCTGCAGGTTGCGGGATGCCGCCTGAAGCTTGTCGTGGAAGGCAGGAGGCATCGTCGCCTCACGCCTGGCCATCGCCAGCACCCGCTGCTCGGCATTCGCGATGAGGTCGGGAATCAACTCCGCCTCGGGCATATTCTTCCAGTATTTCTTCGGCATCTCCGCCTGCATCGCCTTCACCTTCAGGCGCGCAGGATTGAAAATATTAGCAAAATAGGTCTTCCAAAGTTCATCGGCAGGATCGGTAAGGTCAGGTTTGGTGCAGGGCTCATCGCTGAGTGATAACCTCATGCCATCCCAGCTCGCCGAACCCTTTGGCGTCAGGATCATCCAGTCCATGTCGTTGAACCGGCGCTGAAAGAACGGCGCCTTGCGCGTGACGATGTGATGATCCGGCTCGAACCAGGCGAGAAACTTCCGCCTGCCATTCACGGAAATGCCGGATCCCACTTCCTTGAAGCGAAGGAAAGCCGTCATCTTGTGGGCATCGCGGCGAACGTTTTTTTCCATCAACCGCGCAACCGAAACGTCTTCGTCGGACGCCACCGATAGCAGCGACTTGTCGGACTGAAGCCGCCACAGCAGCCGATAGAGAAGAAAGAAACGGACGGGATCGGAATGGCAAATCACCGCTGAAGCAAGATCAATAAACGCCGGAGGCACTGTCATCGACCGACTGCCGGACACGGGTTGCGGAGGCAATACGTCGCGCTCCCAGAAGAGCTGCTTCTCACCGCCTTCTTCACTCCATTCTATGTCCTCCGGGGCAACGCCGGCACAGGCCAGCGCGCGGGCGGCATTGCGCCATTCGTCGAAGTCGCCCCTGCCCTTCAGAACCACGCGGCGCATCAGAGCAGCGTCAATTGCTCGGGCGGCGGCTCGAACATCGTCCGCAAATCCGCTCGATCCGCCAGTTGACGTGGCGTCCAGCCCTCTGCCGTCACAAAAGCCTGCACTTTCTTGATCGAGACACCGAGTCTGGAGAGGTCGTCCAAACGCAGCCTCCGGAAGCGACGGGCCGAAAGGATCGCCTTCACCGTTTTGGTTCCGAGCCCCGGCACGCGAAGCAGCCGTTCTCGCTCCGCCTTGTTGACGTCGACTGGAAAGTCGGCGCGATGGCCGAGCGCCCATGCAAGCTTGGGATCGAGATTGAGATCCAGCATTCCGCCAGGCCGCGTCGCGGTGATCTCCTCGATCTCGAAACCGTAGAAGCGATATAGCCAGTCTGCTTGGTAAAGTCGGTGTTCACGCATCAGTGGCGGCTTGATCAGAGGCAGGTTCTTCGAGGAGTCCGGAATGGGGCTGAAGGCGGAATAGTAGACCCGCTTCAGGCCATAGCTGCCATAGAGCTGCGCACTCGTCCCAAGGATCGTCGCATCGTTTGCCCCATCGGCACCAACAATCATTTGCGTGCTCTGACCGGCAGGCACAAAACGCTTGCGCGTCTTCGATTGGAGCGTCGGCTCGTCTGCCGCCTCTATCTTCAATCGCAGGTCCCCCATCGAACGGCGGATGTGTGAGGGCCTTTTTTCCGGCGCAAGGCGCGCAATGCCGCTGTCCGTCGGAAGCTCGATATTCAAGGACAGACGATCCGCGTAAAGCCCTGCCTCTTCAATGAGATGGGCCGATGCCTCCGGAATCGACTTCAGGTGTATATAACCGCGGAAGTCATGGGAGACGCGTAGTTCGCGAACGACACGGACCATTTGCTCCATCGTATGATCCGGGGAGCGGATGATGCCCGACGAGAGAAACAACCCCTCGATATAGTTGCGGCGATAGAATTCCAACGTCAGCCAAACCACTTCCTCCGGTGTGAAGCGCGCCCGTTCTACATTGCTGGAGGACCGATTGATGCAATACGCACAATCGTAAATGCAGAAGTTCGTCAGGAGGACTTTCAATAGCGATATGCAGCGTCCATCAGGCGCATAGGCGTGGCAGATGCCGGATCCCTCGGTGGAGCCAAGGCCGCCACTTTTCGCCGAATCGCGCTTTTGTGTTCCGCTGGAAGCGCAGGATGCGTCATATTTTGCTGCATCCGAGAGAATTGCCAATCGTTGTTTTAAAGACTTCCTCATCTTCATGTTCACTATATGTTCTTGCTCAAAAAGTCAATCGAGGTTGGTTTCCAGCCACTCCGACCGGCCTCCGGCCAGCGATACGAATTTTATGGAAATCCGCGGTGGCGATCTGCTATAACCGCAAAAGTTAGGATTGTTGCACGGTTCCGAGGTTCCCCCTCGGGACCTGTTTTCTTTTGTGTCCGCGGCTATGTGGATACGGGGAGTGAAGGACAAAAAAATGGTTGATAAGGTACCGATGACGCAGGGTGGTTTCGTCAAGCTGCAGGAAGAACTGCGCTGGCGTCAGCAGGAGGAGCGTCCCCGGATCATCGAGGCAATCGCCGAAGCCCGTGCGCATGGTGACCTCTCGGAAAACGCCGAATACCATGCTGCGAAGGAAGCTCAGAGCCACAACGAAGGCCGTATCAGCGAGCTCGAGGACCTGACCGCGCGTGCCGAGGTCATCGACCTGTCGAAGATGTCCGGCGACAAGATCAAGTTCGGCGCGAAGGTGAAGCTCGTCGACGAGGATACCGAAGAAGAAAAGACCTATCAGATCGTCGGCGATCAGGAAGCCGACGTTAAGGCCGGACGTATATCCATCTCCTCCCCAATCGCGCGTGCGCTGATTGGCAAGGAAGTCGGCGACTCCATCGAAGTCAATGCGCCCGGTGGCTCCAAGGCCTACGAAGTCCTTTCCATTTCCTGGGGCTGATTGATCCGTGGACGGTCGCGGCCAGCCGGCTATCGTCAAGGTCAGTGACGTCGAGATTATTGCGCCTAACTTCAAGAAGCGGCTCTCCGGCGTCACGTCCACCATCATTCAGTTGATCCCGGTCCAGCGCGCACTCGGCGAGAAGATTGCAGCCCTTGGACCGGGTCTTCCGGCATCCTTGCCGCACATCCGTTTTCGTGACTTGCCGAAGCTATGGCGGGCGCCGCGCGGCAAGCGGTTTCGCATATGGCACGCCCGTCGCAACATCGAAATGCTGCCGGCCATCCTGATGCGCGATGTCTTGCGCATGCCGCTGAAGATCGTCTTCACCTCGGCGTCCCAGCGCCGCCACTCCGGCTGGACGAAATGGCTGATTTCGAAGATGGACGCGGTGATAGCAACAAGCGGCAAGACGGCGAATTATCTCGAAGTGCCGAGCACCGTCGTTCTCCACGGGATAGACACAACCCGTTTTTCGCCGGCAGATGATAGGGTAGCGGCCAAACGACTGCTTGGTCTCGACGAGACGAAGAAGATCGCCGGCTGCTTCGGTCGCGTTCGCCATCAGAAGGGCACGGACCTCTTCGTCGACAGCATGATCCGGTTGCTACCGTCCCGGCCCGACTGGGTCGCCATCGTTGCCGGACGCGCCACGGCACAACACGTCGAGTTTGAAAACGAACTGAAGGCGCGGGTTGCCTCTGCCGGCCTCTCCGATCGCCTACTATTCGTAGGCGAGCACACCAACATCAACGACTGGTATCGTGCACTCGATATGTTTGTCGCACCGCAACGCTGGGAAGGCTTCGGCCTGACGCCGCTCGAAGCGATGGCGACCGCCGTTCCCGTTGTCGCGACGGACGTCGGAGCCTTTCCGGAACTGCTGCTCACCGGTGACCAGGAAACCGGGATAATCATCCCGCGTGACGATCTCGATGAGATGGTACTGGCCGCTGCCCATTTCATGGATGACGACGCCCGTCGCCAAGAGGCTTCACTCCGCGCGAGGAACCACGCGATAAGCGCCTTCAGCATTGAAGGCGAGGCCCGGCGACTTGGCGCGGTCTACACGGCCCTATGACCGGGGACCGTCAAGGCTTGCGCTTGAAGAGTTCAAGATAGGCGTCGGCAACAGCGCCTTCAGAAAACTGCCCCATCAACGTGTCCCGCCCACCGGCGGTCACCTTTGCCGCCAGCAAGGGATCATTGATCAAACGCTCAATGGCCTTCGAAAAACCGTCGGTGTCGCCGATCTCAACAAGAAGTCCGTTCTCGCCGTCCCTCATGAACCACGACGGCCCCTCTGAGCGGCTGGAAACGACGGGTTTGCCCTGCGCCCAAGCCTCCAGAATGACGTTGCCAAGCGGCTCATGGTTCGAGGGCATGACGAAGATGTCGGCAGCCGCCACAAACGGCCGCGTGTCTTTCTGCCATCCGAGAAACCGCACCCGGTCCGTCACACCGAGATCTGATGCGACTTTTTTGACGTTTTCCAGTTCCTCGCCCTCGCCGGCGAGCCAGAGATAGACGCCCGGCAGCTTCGCCACCGCTGCCGTCAACAACGCGAACTCTTTCCGCGGCACGAAACGCCCCATGGACATGACGACGGGCGCGTCCCGTGGCGTGTCGAACGCGGCACGATCGACCGGGGCCACTTGCTCGGTGCTCGTGAAGTTCGAGATCACCTCAACTCTACGCGTCCAACCGATTTCGCGCACATGGTCGGCAATGCCGGGTGTGTTGCAGACTAGAATGTCGGAGTTCTTGAAATACTTCAGATCGGTCGGATAATCTCCCAACCTGGAGATCTTGATGCATCCCTTGTAGTTCGGCATCAATTCGCTCGCGCGTGGCGCCCAGGCCATGATTGCATCCGGCCGAAGCCGTCGCGCACCAAAGGCGACTTTCAGCGGCAACAGGATCCGATCCAGCGACACATTCCGAAAATTGCTTTCCACGATCGCCATTGAAGCCGGCATGTCCTTGCGCCAGATCCGGTTCGGTCGAATGACTGCGCTCTGCTCGACACCGCGCCGAGCCAAGGCGTTGACGAGGTGCACGAAGAACCGCTCGGCCCCGCCATCCTTGCCAAAGTGGAAATGCATCACCTTCACGGCGCACTTGTCCCCGTCTCGAACAAACGGATGTAGGCCTGCGTGATCGCGTCTTCGGAAAACCGGTTCTTAAGCGTCTCCTGACCGCCGTCGATCAATGCGGTGCGCAGGTCAGGCTCATCGCGAACGCGTGCGATCGCATTCGCGAGACCGTCGACATCGCCGCAATCAACCATCAGGGCATCCTTGCCGTCTGTCATCACCCAGCTCGGGCCTTCGGCGCGAGAACCAATCGTCGGCTTGCCAGCGCCCCACCCTTCAAGGCATACATTGCCGAGTGGCTCGTGCAGCGACGTCACGGTGAATACATCGGCGGACGCAAGGTAGGCGTAGGCATTGGTCTGCCATCCCGCAAAGCGGACACGCTCCCGCAGGCCGAGTTCGTCGGTTAGCTTTTCAAGGTTTTCGCGCTCCGGCCCATCCCCCAGCAGCCACAGAAATGCGCCTTGCGTCTTTGCGATGGCCTTGATCAGCACATCGAAGCCCTTCCGCCTAACGAAGCGACCCATGCCGATGACGACGAAAGCTTCGGCGGGTGTTTGCAGTGCTTCCCGGGCAATCGGCTCGCTTGGGGTCGAGCGGGTAAAGTTTGCAATGACTTCCACGCCGCGCGTCCAGCCGAGTTCGCGAACGCGCTTGCCTATATCGGGTGTGATGCAGACGAGCGTTTCGGAATTGCGATAGTAGCCGAGGTGCTCTGGATAATCACCGAGCCGCGAAATGCGTCGAGCGTTCTTGTACCGCGGCATGAAGCGGCTTGCGCGCAATTGCCACGACATGATCACGTCAGGCTGAAAATCGTTCAGGATAGCGCGCATGCGCGCCGACAAGATGAAGCGCGAGAGCGAAATGCGCCGGAACGTCCCCTCATAAACCTCACCACATTTTTCAATGTCCTTGCGCCAGCTGCGATCGGGACGAATGAGCGCGCGTTGCTCCACGCCACGATCGTGGAGCGCATTGACGAGGTTGACAAAGAAACGTTCAGCTCCGCCCTCCTTGCCGAAATGGATATGCATCACCTTCATCGCGATTGGACCTTAGTGCTTTCCTGCGTCGTCAAAGCTCGGATGCTTCTCGGCAGCCTTGCGCTGATACAACTTTGCCTGCGTGAGAAATGCGTAGACTGCGCCGGTCATCGCCTCGACAAAGCCCGACTGTCCGCAGCGCCACAAACCGTTGTGAAAATAGAGACGCCAGAAATACAGCAGCGGGCTGAAAATCAGTCTGGCGAAGGTTGTGCCCTCGCCCAAGGCGAAGTGTTGATCGGCCTTCAACGTCGAGTACTTGTTCTCTTTGAGGATCTGTTCATCGATGACGAGTGGCCGGTAGTGAAGCAGACTCCCGGACGAGGCATCCTGAACCCGGCCGGTCGGCACGATACCTTCGTGCACGGTTTGCGTGAGGTCATAAGCGCCTCTGCCTTTGCGAACAAGCCGCAGATTCTTCCGCTCGTGGACATGCTCAGGCGTGTAGCCGTAGCCGATCAGATAGGGGCGACGCGCAACACGCCAGCCAACAACATCGTCTGGCGCGGCGATCAGTTCCGGCAAAAGCCTTCTCAGTGGCGCATCGAGCCGTTCATCCGAATCAATATTCAAGCGCCAGGGCTGCGTGCACTGATCGAGCGCAAATTGCTTCTGCCCGGCGTAGCCGCGCCACGCCTCGTGAAACAACCGGATCGGCCATCCCTTGTCGATATAGGATTGCAGCAAGGCAACGGTGCCATCCGTCGAGCCGGAGTCAACGACCACAATCTCCGCGCACTTGTCCAAGCTCTCGATGCAATTGCCGAGATACGCTTCTTCGTTCAAGCAAATGATGAACGCGGAAATAGGCAACTTGGTCATTGAACGATCTTCGTGTCTTCTTCCGCAGCAAACGGCTCACAAAGCGCCTTCAATAAGGCATAAGCCGCTCAATTCATAGAGCTTAGCTGCGCTCAGACTTCGACTAGGCCCACCCGCTTCACCTGTCGGATCGTCAGCATCGTTCGCACCGTGTCCACGTGCTCGTTTGCCGTCAGCACCTCGATAACGAAGTCCTGGAAACGCGTCAGGTTCTCGGCAACGCAATGCAACAGGAAGTCGCTGTCGCCCGAAACCATCCAGGCCTGACGCACCAGCGGCCATTGCGCCGTCGCTGCCGCAAACGCCTTCAGGTTGGCTTCGGACTGATGCTTGAGCCCTACCATGCAGAAAGCGACAAGATCGAAGCCCAGCTTGGGGCTGTTCAGCATCGCGTGATAGCCTTCGATGACGCCGGTCTCTTCAAGCTTTCGCACGCGCCGCAGGCAAGGCGGCGCCGAAATGCCGACACGGTCGGCGAGCTCGACATTGGTCATCCGCCCGTCTGCCTGCAACTCCCGCAGTATCTTTATATCGATGGCATCAAGTTCGGCGCGAAGCACAATCCTGCCCTTCCTTTAATTCATGATTGCCAGCTTCTATATAAAGCGGCGGAATTCGCAAGAAAGTTTCAGCTCGGCGACGGATTGTTGCACCGGCAGCCGAGAAAGCCTTGTTGGTAACGCAGGGCTGCCCTTGAATAAAAGCACTGGACGTTCATAAATGGCGAATGGATCGCGAAACGGCCGCATTCGCCACTTAGCCGCCGCCCTCCTGACAGTCGAAAGGAAATACCCATGTCCGCCCGCCACACCAAGGTGCTCATTATCGGCTCCGGCCCTGCCGGCTACACGGCTGCCGTCTATGCAGCCCGTGCAATGCTGAAGCCCGTTCTGATCGCCGGCCTCGATCAAGGCGGACAGCTGATGATCACCACCGACGTGGAAAATTATCCGGGCTTTGCCGATCCGATCCAGGGACCGTGGCTGATGGATCAGATGCTGCAGCAGGCAAAGCATGTCGGCGCCGAGATCGTCAATGACATCGTCACCGAAGTCGAGCTGAACCAGCGTCCGTTCGTGGCGCGCACCGATAGTGGTCAGGTCTGGACGGCTGATACGCTGATCATCGCAACAGGCGCCAAGGCAAAGTGGCTCGGCATCGAAAGCGAGCAGCATTTCCAGGGCTTCGGCGTTTCCGCCTGCGCGACCTGCGACGGCTTCTTCTACCGCAACAAGAACGTGATTGTTGTCGGCGGCGGCAACAGTGCTGTCGAGGAAGCGCTCTACCTCTCCAACATCGCGAAGTCCGTGACGGTCGTTCACCGCCGCGACAGCTTCCGTTCGGAGAAAATCCTGCAGGAACGCCTGTTCTCGAAGGAAAACATCAAGGTGCTCTGGAACACCGAGGTCGCCGAGATCACCGGCACGCCGGCCAAGCCGCCGATGCCGCCGTCGGTTACGGGCGCTCGCCTGCGCGACACGCGCACGGGTGCGATCACCGAGGTTGCAGTCGACGGCGTCTTTGTGGCGATCGGCCATGCCCCGGCGACCGAACTCTTCAAGGGCAAGCTGAAGCTGAAGGACAATGGCTATCTGTGGACCGCCCCGGATTCGACGGCGACCAGCCTGGAAGGCGTTTATGCCGCCGGTGACGTGACCGACGACACCTTCCGCCAGGCGATCACAGCCGCCGGCCTGGGATGCATGGCTGCTCTTGAAGCCGAACGATATCTGACGGGCCACATGCCCGTTGCCGTGGCCGCGGAGTAGGATCGGCTATGAGGGGTGGGGGAATGCCATTGGATTGGGACAAGCTGCGTATCTTTCACGCAGCTGCCGAAGCGGGTTCGTTCACGCATGCGGCGGATAAACTGCATCTGTCCCAGTCCGCGATCAGTCGTCAGGTAAGCGCGCTTGAGCAGGATGTCGGTACCAAGCTCTTCCACCGCCATGCGCGCGGCCTGATCCTGACGGAACAGGGCGAACTGCTGTATCGCACGGCCCACGACGTGCTGCTGAAGCTCGAAACCGTGAAGATGCAGCTCACCGAAACGACGGAAACGCCGACAGGAAAGCTGCGTGTCACCACGACCGTCGGTCTCGGACAGGGCTGGTTGACGGACAAGATCCAGGAGTTCATGCAGCTCTATCCTGACGTCCAGATCCAGCTGATCCTCGACAACGAGGAGGTGGACGTCAACATGCGCTACGCGGATTGCGCCATCCGCTTGCGCCAACCGGTGCAGTCCGATCTCATCCAGCGTAAGCTGTTCACCGTCCACATGCACGTCTATGCGGCCCCCTCCTACATCAACCGCCATGGCGAGCCGCAGACCGTCGAAGACCTCGACAACCATCGCATCATCACATTCGGCGAGCCGGCACCGAGCTACCTGCTCGACGTCAACTGGCTTGAAGTCGCCGGGCGCTCGTCGGACAACAAGCGAATCCCTCATCTGCAGATCAATAGCCAAACCTCGATCAAACGCGCCTGCCTGCTCGGCATGGGCGTCGCCTGTATGCCCGACTACATCGTCGGACGCGACCCTGGCTTGATCCAGCTACCGATCAATGCGGACGTGCCGTCCTTCGATACCTACTTCTGCTATCCGGACGAAATGAAGAATGCGGCCAAGCTGAAGGCCTTCCGCGACTTCATCGTCAGCAAGGCGCGCAACTGGAACTTCTAGTTGCCTCCATCAGAAATACAAGCCGTGCAACGTATGCATGTCTGGCATGCATAAATCGGGGTTGCCGTTTGCTCATTAAAACACCATATCGCACATAGCTGATGCACACGGTGGCTTTTCCTCCCAGTTCCACCGCATTAGCTGTTCCCCTCTGGAGGTTTTGACCTTCACACCTATAAGGGCCCCGATCTTTCGGTGGCCCTCTTTTTTTGCCCGATTTTTTCGCACTGCAGCAGAAAATTGTGCAGCGCATAGCAGGCATGCGCAAACATGCATTGTAATCTGCCTCTCAAAGCATCATATCCAACTCAGCTGATGCATTTCGTGGCTTCTCTCCCAGTGCCACCGCGTTAGCTGTTCCCCTCTGGAGGTTTATTGACCTTCATACCTTAAAGGGCCCCGATCTTTCGGTGGCCCTCTTTTTTTGCCCAAAATCTAGCCACATCGCGAAAGTCCGCATCTCACGCCGTCGTGACTTGCATATCGGAAATTACCGATCCATATATCGTTTAGAAACGATTTATAATTCGAATAACGACGATGGAAAAAGACGAGATATTGAAGGCAATCGCTCATCCTACGCGGATGGAAATCCTCAACTGGTTGAAGAATCCCGAAGAGCACTTCACCTCGCAGGAGCATCCGTTTGAGATGGGCGTGTGCGCCAGTCAGTTCGAGCGCTGCGGTCTCTCACAGTCGACAGTCTCGGCGCATCTCGGGACATTGAGCCGCGCGGGTCTCGTGACGACACGGCGCGTTGGCCAGTGGATCTTTTACAAGCGCAACGAGGAGACTATCGCGGCATTCCTGAAGCAACTTGCCATGGACCTGTAAAGATGCCGTCAGCTTCTTGGCCTTCCGCCTCCGGCAGATCGGCGTCCGGTTGGGCAAAACAACACCCGGACGACGTCACCAGGCCGTGTCTCCATTTCACGTCAGCGATGCTCCCCGCGACCGATACCACCCTCACCCGATCCTGCGCCGAATAGCACCCGCTTCGGCCGAGTGATCTTCCCACTGAGAAAGGACCTACATGAGCAAGCTTTTCGAACCCACCAAGGTTGGCGATATTTCCGTTAGGAACCACATCGTGATGGCGCCGCTGACGCGCAACCGATCGCCGGGCGCGATCCCGAATGATCTCAACGTCGAGTATTACCGTCAGCGTGCCACGGCCGGTCTCATTATCACTGAGGCAACCGCAATCACCCATCAAGGTCAGGGCTATGCCGACGTTCCGGGCCTTTACAAAGAGGAAGCACTCGACGGGTGGAAGCGTGTCACCGATGCTGTCCACGCCGCGGGAGGCAAGATCGTCGTGCAGATGTGGCATGTCGGCCGTATCTCGCACACGACACTGCAGCCGAACGGCGGCAAGCCCGTCTCCTCTACCAACCGCATTGCCAAGGCCAAGACCTACCTGGTCAGTAACGACGGCTCCGGCGCGTTTGCCGACACCTCCGAGCCGCGCGCCCTCGAAACCTCGGAAATTCCGGGTATCGTTGAAGATTATCGCAAAGCGGCGCGTGCCGCGATCGACGCTGGCTTCGACGGTGTCGAAATTCACGGCGCAAACGGCTACCTGCTCGATCAATTCCTGCGTGACGGTGTGAACGACCGCAACGACCAGTATGGCGGCTCGATCGAAAACAGGGCGCGCTTCACTTTTGAAGTGGTAGATGCCGTGACCAAGGAAATCGGTGCCGGCCGCACCGCAATCCGCATTTCGCCGGTCACGCCTTCAGGAGAGAGCTACGATTCTGCCCCCCAGGCGCTCTTCACCCACGTGGTCGAGGGTCTGGCGAAATATGATCTCGCCTATATCCACGTCATCGAAGGCCAGACCGGCGGCGATCGCGATTTCACGCAAGGCACAAACCCCGCCTTCGACTATGCGGCTCTGCGCCAGGCTTACGAGAAGGCTGGCGGCAAGGCGAACTGGATGGTCAACAACGGCTATGACCGGGAAATGGCGATCGATGCCGTCGAGAGCGGCCGCGCCGATCTTGTCGCTTTCGGCAAACCGTTCATCGCCAATCCGGATTTGGTCGAACGCCTGGAAAAGAACCTGCCGCTGAACGCGCCGCAACAGGCAACCTTCTACGGTGGTGGGCCAAAGGGTTACATCGACTACCCCGTGGTGGAAAAAGCCGCCTAACCTCAAGAGCATGATGTGAGATCCCGTCTTAGGCGGGATTTCCTTTTCTCCTGACGCCGTTAGGATGCGGCCATGTTCGAATCCCATCTCGACCGCTGGCGACTGACCGTCGACGGTGAACCGATCATCACCCATTCCAGCCACCTGTTGCCGGTCCTCTGGGACGGAAAACCTGCGATGCTGAAACTCTCCCGGGATGAGGCCGAGCGAGCCGGCGGCGCCCTGATGCAGTGGTGGGATGGCATCGGCGCTGCCAAGGTCTACGCACACGACGGCGAGGCCGTTCTGCTCGAGCGAGCAATGGGCAGTCAGTCACTGCTGGCAATGGCAATGGACGGCGGCGACGATGCGGTAACCCGCATCATGTGCAGCACCGTCGCCAGGCTTCATGCCCCACGCAGGCAGGCATTGCCAAGCCTCATTCCGCTAGCCCGCTGGTTTCGCGAGCTAGAACCGGCTGCCCGAGCTCACGGCGGCACATTGGCGCACTGCCACAGGGTTGCTGAACGCCTGCTTGCCGACGCCACAGATCCCGTCGTCCTCCTCGGCGACATTCACCACAGCAACATCCTCGATTTCCAACAGCATGGCTGGCTAGCGATCGACCCCAAGGGCCTCATCGGTGAACGCGGCTTTGACTATGCCAATATCTTTGCCAACGAAGACCTTCCGACAATAACCGCTCCCGGCCGCCTACAGCGACAACTCCGGATCGTCGCGAGCGAGGCTGGCCTTGGGCCAAAGCGCTTGTTGCAATGGATCGCAGCCTATTCCGGCCTGTCGGCGGCTTGGTTCCTCGGCGATGGATCGACGGCGCAGGCCGAAAGTCCCCTTGCCGTCGCGCGTATTGCACTGACCGAACTGCAGCAGGGTTAGACGATCAACGCAACCCGGACGGGTCCTAATGCCCCGCTTGCACCGAAACACGCGCTTGGACTTCCGCCCCTATTGAGCGGAGGCAACCGAGCGAAACCAGCGAGGCACGAACAGCTTCGTCGATGGGCGTATGCGGCTCGCTGCCGAGCTCGGCGACCAATCGTTCATTCGACATCCGCAACGGCACCCGCCAGAGATAGCGCATCTCTTTCAACTCTTGCATGAAGGTGATGAACGGCGCCGACAGCGGTACGATCCACCACGGAAAGGTGCGCGTCTTTATCCTGTTGCCGGCCACCCGTTTAATCGCGGCGGCCATCTGGCTGCCATCAGCATCCCAGAAGCCCTCCATGTGATAAACCGCAAAGCATGGCAGGCGATCGCCACGTTCGACGAGACGGATCATCGTCTCCGCAACGTCGGGCAGATAGGCCCATTGATGCCCGATACCATGTCGCGCCGGATTCTTGACTGTGCGCACCGGCTTGCCCGGTGTGACCATGCCTTGCGAGAACCAGCTATTTGCTGCCCCCGGTCCGAAGAAATCGCCGGCGCGGACAATGATGACCGGCACGCCGGTCCGCGAGGCAGCCTCCAGACGTTGCTCCATTTCGACGCGGATCGCTCCCTTCTTCGTCACAGGATGCTGTGGGCTGTCTTCCCGAAGATGGGAAAGGCCTCTGGTCCGAAATTATAGACTGTTCCTGGCAAAACGATGCGGGCGCCGACCGAGCGGGCGGCAGCGATCGCGTTGTCAAGCATCGGGAGAACCAGCTTCTCCCAGTTACGATAACCCGGTGGATTGACGGCGTGGATGATAAGGCTGACGCCTTGCGCGGCCGTCATGAGATCGGCAGCCTTCATCGCATCGCCCTGGATCCACTCGAAGTTCGCCACGTTCGCGCGCGCCTTGGCTGCATCCCGGTTCAGTGCCCGCACCCGCCAGCCACGTGCGGCGAGCTTTCGTGCGACTTCGCCGCCAATTCCGCCGGTCGCGCCCAGCACCAGGGCAACTTGTTTGTTCTGCTCCGCCATGATGATCTCCGTCATTTTTCTACTGACCGGATCATGCCGACATTCCAACATAAACGAAATTGACAAATTCGTGCTGTCACTATACATAAATCCATGAACAGGGAACCCGACTGGCATTTCTACCGAACCTTGCTTGCCGTTCTCGAATACGGATCGCTTTCGGCAGCAGCCCGCAATCTGGGCCTCACGCAGCCGACGGTTGGACGGCACATCGATGCTCTCGAGGAGGCAATCGCCTCACAACTCTTCGTCCGCTCGCCGAACGGTCTGTTGCCCACCGACGCAGCCCTTGAATTGAAGCCTTACGCCGAAGCCCTGGCCGCAACATCGGCCGCGCTGCTGCGCACGGCATCGGGACATCGGGAGCGAGTTGCCGGCACTGTCCGGATAAGTGCCAGCGAAGTGATCGGCGTGGAAGTGCTTCCGCACATTCTTGCACCGCTCGTCGCGGCTTATCCCGACCTCAACATCGAACTCTCTGCATCGGATGCCATCGAGGACCTTCTTACCCGCGAGGCAGACATTGCCGTTCGGATGGCGCAGCCGACCCAGGATCAGCTTGTCGCCCGCCACATAGGGGAGATACCGCTGGGCTTCCACGCCCACCGTCGCTATCTCGAGCAACACGGAGTGCCGCAGGAGATATCAGACCTAACACGACACCGCCTCGTCGGCTTCGACCGCCCGACGGCCTACATCAGAGCCATGATAGCGCGCTTTCCCATTCCTGAGGGGCTCACCTTCGCCTTCAAGAGCGACAACCCGCTTGCGCAAATCTCTGCTATTCGCGCCGGCATCGGGATAGGAATTTGCCAGGCGGGGCTTGCTGCCAGGGACCCGGATCTTTTGCCCGTCCTGCCGGAGCATTTCCGCATACCGCTCGACACATGGGTCGTCATGCACGAGGGAACGAAGACAGCACGCCGCTACCGCGTCACGTTCGACGCGCTCGTAGACGGCCTGCTGAACTACGTGGGAGAAACGGCGCGCAAGCGCCAGCGCTGATCATCGCAGTGGCGATCAGGCACCATGTCATGCGCGCGGCGAGGTTTCGCTGGAATGGCTTTTCCATGTGCCGTCGACCACCTCGGTCTCCGGCCGGTCCCCGCCTTCGGCGTATTCCTCATGCCATTTTCCCTTGTCATCCTGCCAGCTGATTTCTGCGGAATCACCGCCGACCTGCTGTTCGGCCGCGACAATACGGGCTGCTTCGAGCGCTTCGGAGTGTGTCGGGAATGCTTCGGAATACACACCACCCAACCGGTAGGCCCAGCCCCCGTCGTGAGGCACGACCTCGTAGACCACCTTGACCATGCATCTCACTCCTCTTCTTGTTCGCGCTCCAATGCTGACCGGATTGCATCCAGTTCTGCGCGGGCCGCGTTGCAAGAGACGAGTAGGCGCCGCGATGTGCTTCCGGCTGACCGATGCGTTAGTATTCCATTAAATTCTCAAGACTGCAAACGCACTGGCCACCATGCTCGCTTGCCATGCAAAATCATCGCTTTAGACTTCTTGGATGAATCAAAGTCGGAGCTTTTCGTGCAAATCGTGTCGCGACTGAAAGACGAAATGTTCCTGGTGTTGGCAATGGCCGTCGCCGTCGTCGCGTATTTCTCGGAACATACGGTCCTTGAGATGGGGCGCGGCATGTCGCTGATCGCGGCCGTAGCGCTTGTTGCCACGATCGTCGTCGCCTCCGTTCGCGTCGCCCATCATGCCGAGATCCTGGCAATCAAGGTCGGCGATCCCTACGGGACGATGATCCTGACGCTGTCGGCGGTTGCCGTAGAGGTGATCATCCTCGCGATCATGATGAGCGGCGAAAGCTCCCCTACCCTCGTTCGCGATACGATCTACGCTGCCCTCATGCTCGACATCAACGGCATTCTCGGCCTCGCCGCTCTGCTCGGCGGCTTGAAGCACGGCGAGCAACCCTACAACGACAATTCTGGCAAAACCTACGGCGTCATGATCCTCACCGCCATGGGCATCTCGATGATCGTTCCGGAATTCGTGCCCGACGACAAATGGCACTATTATTCCGCCTTCACCATCGTGGCGATGATCGCGCTTTACGGCTTGTTCCTGCGGATGCAGGTCGGTCAGCACAGCTACTTCTTCAGCTATGCCTACCCGCGGGGCGAGCGGAAGAAGACGGACGCCGAGGAACACTCGGCCGAAGACTCCACGATGGTCTCGATTGCAACAATCCTGATCGGCGTCGTCATCATCGGCCTCCTAGCGGAATTCATGTCGACTTTCATGACGGAAGGCTTGCGAGACACAGGCGCCCCAGTCGCGCTTACCGCCATCGTTGTCGCTGCGATTTCGGCGGCCCCCGAAATTCTCACGGCGCTGCGCGCCGCTTTGCGCAACCGCATGCAGGCGACCGTGAACATCGCCATGGGCGCCTCGCTATCGACCGTCATCCTGACGGTCCCTGTCATGGAGGCGATCGCCCTCTACACCGGCCAGCCTTTCATCATGGCGATGACGCCGGTACAGACGGTTATGGTGGCGATTACGCTGATTGCGGCGGCGATCAATCTCAACGACGGCGAAACCAACGCCATCGAAGGCATGACGCACTTCATTCTTTTCGCGACGTTCCTGATGCTGACGGCACTCGGTCTCTGAACGAACGCGGCGAAACAGCAGATCGTCAGGCGGCGGCACGAATGCCTGGCTCGAACAGAACGGCACGATCGCGCCCAGAATCCTTCGCCGCGTAGAGTGCTGCGTCAGCCATCTTGAAGAGGTCGGCCAAGGAAGTTTGGCTTTCCTCTACAGCAGCAACGCCGATGCTCACCGTAAACGATATCCGCTCACCGCCACACGCGACGACAAGGTCGTGCGCGGCTTTGCGGAGGTTCTCCGCCGTCATCAGCGCTTCATTTGCTGTCGTCTTTGGCAGGTACACGCCGAACTCTTCTCCACCCAGCCGGCCGAAGCTGTCGCCCGGTCGCATGGTGCGGCTAATCGCGTCTGCAAACGATACAAGAACCGCATCGCCGGCGTCGTGACCGAAGCGGTCGTTCACTTGCTTGAAGAAATCGAGGTCGATCAGCAGCAGCGCATTGCCCGCGAGCATGGTGCGCGGCATCCGCGACATGAACCAGCGGCGGTTGCCAATGCCGGTCAGCATGTCCGTTTCGGCAACACGCCGCAACTCTGCTTCCGTTCGCTCCGTGACAAGGATGATGACGAACAGCGCGACCGCGAATTGGGTCATTATCCGCAAGAAGAAAGCCCATATCGGTGTCATCGGTGCCACGTCAGGGACAAGGAGGCCAACAACCACCATCAATGCCAGTAGCCCGCCTAAACCGATCGAGGCGGCGAGCAGTATCCGCGCTGGCAACCGCTCACGTTCGCCATCCCTCAGTATGCAAGCGGCAGACACCGTTAGCGACGCAAAAGCAAAGCCGTTGCCGATGCTTCCGCGCATGTAACTTGTGACGTGAAATTGCGTCGCCAGCGCCACAACGGCCGCCACGGCCGGAATGGCAAGGGACGCCCAATCCATGCGCCGCAACTTGCCGCTGCTCAGCCGGCGAATGCCTATCCAGAAGAGCGCGTAGCCGGTCATGCCAAGAACAATACTGCCGAAACCCCAAACAGGAACCGACAGCAGATGCTGCTCGCCCAATCCGGCCAGGGTCGAGGCTAGCGCAAGCGCAAAATAACTAGCCGCGAGTGCTCCTAGGCCTTCGCCATTCCGCGATTGGATACGCATGTAAACAAAGCAGACAGCACCGACCAGAAAGGAACATTGGTGCAAAAGGAGAACAGTCGCCAAATCGAGATGGATGATCATGATCCCGAAAACATGAGAGCCAAGGAAGTTGGCCCGACACATAAGCGACAGTTGTTAGCGAAGACTGAATTGCCGGCTTGCAAAAAAGAACCCGCCGTTTCCGGCGGGTCGATATTCATCAACACTCAGATCGGAGCTTACTTGCAAGCGCCGCAGAAGCGCTGGATGCGCTTGCAGGCTTCCTCAAGCAGCGCTTCCGAAGTCGCGTAGGAGATGCGGAAGTTGGGGCCGAGGCCGAAGGCGGAGCCATGAACGACGGCAACACCTTCGCTTTCCAGCAACTCCGAGACGAAGTCTTCGTCGGTCTCGATCACCTTGCCTGACGGTGCTGTTTTGCCGATCAGGCCGGCGCAGGACGGATAAACGTAGAAGGCGCCTTCCGGCGACGGGCACGTGATGCCCTTGGCCTGGTTCAGCATCGACACGACCAGATCACGGCGGCCTTCGAAGATCTTCTTGTTCACAGGGATGAAATCCTGCGTCCCATTCAGCGCTTCAACAGCGGCCCACTGGGCGATCGAGGTCGCACCGGAGGTCTGTTGGCCCTGGATCATGTCCATCGCCTTGATCAGCTGGATCGGGCCTGCTGCGTAGCCGATACGCCAGCCGGTCATCGCGTAAGCCTTGGAAACGCCGTTCATGGTCAACGTGCGATCGTAGAGCTTCGGCTCGACTTCGACAGGCGTGACGAACTTGAAGTCGCCATAGGTCAGGTGCTCGTACATGTCGTCCGTCAGCACCCAGACATGCGGATGCTTCAGCAGCACGTCCGTCAGAGCCTTCAGTTCGTCATGCGTATAGGCAGCGCCCGACGGGTTGGACGGCGAGTTGAAGATGAACCACTTCGTCTTCGGCGTGATCGCCTTTTCGAGGTCGGCAGCCTGGAGCTTGAAGTTGTTTTCCTGCGTCGCCGAGACGATTACGGGGGTGCCACCGCACAGCGCCACCATCTCCGGGTAGGACACCCAGTATGGCGCCGGAATGACGACTTCATCGCCCGGGTTCAGCGTCGCCATGAACGCGTTGAAGAGAATCTGCTTGCCACCGGTGCCGACGATCGTCTGCTCCCAGGAGTATTCCAGGCCGTTCTCGCGCTTGAACTTCGCGGCGATCGCCTTGCGCAGCTCAGGGATACCGGAAACCGGCGTGTACTTCGTCTCGCCGCGGTTGATCGCGTCGATGGCGGCCTTCTTGATATTGTCGGGCGTATCGAAATCCGGCTCGCCGGCACCCAACCCGATTACATCGCGCCCTTTCGCTTTCAGCTCGCGCGCTTTCTGGGAAACGGCGATGGTGGCTGAAGGCTTCACACGGGAAAGAGCATCGGCAAGAAAGGCCATGATATCGGTCCTATACGGTTGATTTGGACAGAAGGCCGGGGACCGGAATTCTGCGCTAAGCTCTATGTCCAATGTAAGCAGGCATTTCAAGCGCAAAGGCGTGATGGTGCCGATGATTCTTCGTGATCAGTCAGCTCATAAAATTGCCGATTCGCGACATCATCCCCTCAGCCTGCTGAATCATTTTGCGAAGGAGTTGATTCAGTTTCTGAAGGGAGCCTGATTTACGCCCTGAAATCAAAAACTTCGCCATTTTCGGCTTTGCCACGAATTGGCCGCAACAAATGCCGCGGCATGCCGCAATTCGGTCGCGAGCGCGCCGAGATCGAAGCCGCATTTTGTTGCATCCGACATTGGTTATTGAGGGCATACCCATGTTTCTGGAAGACGAGTTCGTCATAAGGCGCCTCCGCGCCCGCCGCGTATCCATCTCATTGCTGGTTGCATTCGTGGCTTTCACCGCGTCGATCCTTATGACGTTCGGGCTCGTCACGACGGTTTATGCCGAAGAAAGCCAGCAGAAGGTCGAGCAACTCGCCGGACTCGTTCGACCGAACGACGTGAACAGCGGCTCCCTCCTCTTTCCCGCCAAGGAGCCCGGTTTCTTCGTTGAGGCCCCGCGCCTGGCAGCCGGGCTGATCGCTCAGAAGTCCGCATCGGTAAATCTGCCGCAAACGGCAACACGCGCCGATGAGCAGATCCTGCGAGGGATCGTCATGCTTCTCACCGCACTCATTGCGGCAAGCGGGCTTGCCATCTGGCGCCGCCGCGTGCGCGGCATCTTTGCAGGAGCCAAATCATGACGCGGATGACCTCGCGAGCCGGAATGCGAAATTATGAAGCGGACGAGTTCGGCCCGCTTCCGACCTATCTCGAGCTCGCCATGGCAACAGCGGCAGCGACCGCTTACGATGTGACGAGCGAGCAAAAAAGCCGCACGCTGCTGTCTCGTCTTTCTTTGGTCGAAAAGGCCATCGCCGTCAGCATCGCAGTTCTCGCGCTCTATGGAACGGCGTTGGTTGCCGACGGGCTCTACATCAAGGCCAAGGCCGAACTGTCGCAACTCCTCCTGAAGCGCGCCTTTGCCGCCGAGCTTCGCGGAGAAGACACCAAACCCTGGCCCTGGGCGGATTTCACGACCGAGGCAGAGGTGACCGCGCCGCGCCTCGGCAAGCATGCCATTGTCCTTTCCGGAGCTTCCGGAGAGGCGTTGGCTTTCGGTCCCGCTTGGCTCGCCAATACGCCCCAACCCGGCGATGAGGGAACCTCCGTCATCGCCGCCCATCGTGACACGCACTTCCGTTGGCTAAGGGATGTCAAACCGGGCGACGAAATCGAGGTCACACGGCGCGACGGCAAAGTCCTGGCCTTCAAGGCAGGCGAAGGCCGCGTCGTGCCCTGGGATCAGAGCGGCATCGACCCGACAGCACCGGGCCGTCATCTCGTGCTTGCGACCTGCTGGCCTTTCGGCGCCACGGAACGCGGACCGTTGCGTTATATCGTCGAGGCCGAACTCGTCGATCCGCAGTCGACGGGCGCGATATCATCGACAAACACAAAGGCGTTATCCCAAGCAGAGTGAGGTTGAAGCAGGTGCACGACGCACCACGTTGACCGGGACAGGCAATGGGACGGACGATGACAACATCTGCAAAGCTTCAATTCGGATTTCTTCTCGCAACAGTGCTCTTGGCCGCCTCCCCGGGCCTCTCGGCTGATACCGTCAAGACGAAAGCGGTAGAGGTGCAGGTCGATACGATTACAACAGGGCTTGAGCACCCCTGGGCAGTAGAGGTACTTCCCGATGCCTCGTATCTCGTCACCGAGCGACCCGGGCGACTGCGCATCGTCCGTGACGGCAAGCTCTCCGCCCCCATTGCCGGCGTCCCTGAGGTCAGCGCCCGCAGCCAAGGCGGCCTGATGGACGTTGCACTCGCGCCTGATTTCGCAACAAGCCGAAAGGTATTCCTGACGGCTGCGACAAGAGCCAAAGGCGGCTCTGGCACGGAGGTGTTCAGTGCCACGCTGTCAAAAGACGGCACAAGGCTGAATGACGTCAAATCCATCTTCGCGATGAAGCGCTTCACAAGCGGCAATATCCAGTACGGCTCCCGCATCGCCTTCGCCAAGGATGGCTCGCTGTTCATCAGCATCGGTGACCGCGGCGACCGGGATCGTTCCCAGGACTGGAAGGATGACGCCGGCTCCATCATCCACCTCAATGCGGATGGCAGTATTCCCGATGACAATCCCTTCAAGGATGGCGTCAAGGCGCTCCCGGAAATCTGGTCGAAAGGCCACCGCAATCCGCAGGGCATCGCTTTTGATGCCGCCGACGGCAAGCTTTACACCGTTGAGCACGGCGCCCGCGGCGGTGATGAGATCAACGCCATCGAGCCGGGCAAGAACTATGGCTGGCCAATCATCACCTATGGCCGCGACTATTCAGGAGCGGAGATCGGCGAAGGCACTGCCAAGGAAGGACTTGAGCAACCGCTTTATTACTGGGACCCGTCCATAGCGCCGGGCGCCTTGGCAATTTATCGCGGCAAGATGTTTCCCGAATGGGACGGCAACTTTCTGGTCGCCGCGCTGAAATTCCAGCTGCTTTCGCGAATGCAGCGCGACGATACCGGCGCTTTCGTCGCCGAGGAGCGAATGTTCGACGGTTCCTATGGCCGGATGCGGGATGTGGTCGTTGCCCCCGACGGCGCTTTGTTGATCCTTACGGACGAGGACGATGGTTCTTTGCTGAGAATCTCGCGAGCGCCAGCCAACAATGGCTAATGGGAGGCCTATAGCCCGGCGCGCAGGTCCTTTCGGATCACGAACTTCAAGCCGGACCATGTCTTGTCAATAGCGCAGACTTTGACGTCGACCATGCCCAGAGGCAGGAAGATCGTTCGCAGCACGTCTTCGGTGACCGTCGTCGAAACCCGCGCGGCTTTCTTGGGCCAGGAAATCCATAGCATCCCGTCCGGTTTCACAGCGGTTGAGAGAGCTAAAGCCATATCCTCCAGGACTGGCCGGCCTGTTTCGAAAACGTGGATGTAGTCGAAGCGACGCTCGACCACTGATGGCAACGCTGTCTCGATCGAGGAGAAACGCCCAAAGGTTTCTATCTCGGCAATCTCGGGCACGCCGATCAGCAATGCCGCCTGCCCCTCCCTCAAGCCCAGCTTTCGCGTGAGCGAACTGCCCGAATATCCCGCCGGCGCATCGCCCTGCTGCCGTGCCACAGCTTTTTCGTCCAGCGATGAAACCGCTTTCGTGGTCATCCGTTTGCTCTCTGCGCTGCAAGGAATAGCGACATTCTTCACCCTTGCTCAAACGAAAGGCAACTGCTAACGCTCGGCCATACTCTCTCCCGAACCGAGGATGAAATGACGCGCATTCAGGCGAACCTCCTTCTATTGCTTGCAGCTGCCATCTGGGGCGGCGGCTTTGTCGCGCAGTCGACGGCAATGAAGGCGATCGGCCCGTTCTGGTTCATTGGCCTGCGCTTTATGATCGCCGCCGTAGCGGTTCTGCCGTTCATACTGTTCGAGGCACGCAAGGCGCCGGTTGCGACCGCGCCGCGGCATCTCAAGCTCTATCTGCTGACCGGTCTTGCGCTGTTCGGGGGTGCCGCTACCCAACAGATCGGCCTGCAGACAACGACGGTGACGAATTCGAGCTTCATCACCGGTCTCTATGTCGTCATCGTGCCTTTGATCGCCGTCGTTTTCCTACGCCGTTCTCCGCACTGGATCATCTGGCCGGGTGCGCTCATGGCCGTTTCGGGTATCTACCTACTATCCGGCGGGCAACTCTCGGCATTGACGACGGGCGACCTGCTAACAGTCGTCTGCGCAATATTCTGGGCCGGACAGATCACGCTGGCCGGGATCACGGTGTCCGAGACCGGTCGCCCGCTGGCGCTCTCAACGGCCCAGTTTGCCGTCACCGGCGCCTGCGCCCTCGCCGTCGCTGTGGTTAGCGAGCCAATCAGCTGGGCGGCGATATGGGCCGCTGCCCCCGAGATCCTCTATGTCGGGATATTCTCCTCGGGTGTCGCCTTCTCGCTGCAGATTATCGGCCAACGCTACACCACCCCTTCACAGGCGGCGATCTTCCTGTCCGCCGAAGCGCTTTTTGGCGCCTCGCTTGGCGCCCTGCTGCTGGGCGAAACCATGCCGCCACTCGGCTATATCGGCTGCGCGCTGATGTTTACAGCGATGCTATTGGTTGAAGTGGTCCCCGAAATAGCGCGCCGTCGCGCTTCCGACAGGTTGAAACCGAGCCCAAATTTGGGTTGAACGCCCGGAAAAGAAAAAAACTTTAGCTTTTGCGCAGTCGCGTTAACGTTGCATTTTTGGGAAAATCTGCTCCCAAATTATATTGCTAACGATGTAAACCGTTAAACTCTGGCGCCTAACGACCGATTTTTTGCTTTAAGGGCGTGAAAATGCCGCCCAGAGGCGCTTCTCGGCATAGAGGCGTTAAAAAACTTTTGCTTGCCAAAATTTAATAATCGCAGCACTCTCGCCGTGTTCGGGCATTTTGCGAGCATGGGAAGTCCTTGAGAATGTGCGCGCCGGAGACGCTAAAATTCCGGTCAACCAGTTCCGAGAAAACGGGCGTCAGTCCCGTGGTGAGCTTGGTTGTGCTAGAGGGGACCTTTTTCTCACATTTCAATAATTGCCTGCTAACGTCTCCGTGAGGAGGCAATATCAGTGATGCTGCCCGTGTGGATGGCGGGCAGAGATAAAAGGACCTGACGCATGGCCGAGACTGGCACAGTAAAATTCTTCAACACCGACAAAGGTTTTGGCTTTATCAAGCCGGACAAGGGCGGCGCGGACATCTTTGTACACATTTCTGCCGTTCAGGCTTCTGGCTTGGCCGGACTGACGGAAAATCAGAAGGTTAGCTTCGACACGGAGCCGGATCGCCGCGGCAAGGGCCCCAAGGCTGTCAACCTGCAGATTGCAGGCTGAGCCTCCAGCCAACGCTGTCAATTCGAGTTGAAGCCCGGCAGCGATGCCGGGTTTTGTCATTCAGCCTGCATTCACCTCGCGGCCCTTACCTTGCCATCATCAAGGTGCAGAACCGGAATCGGTTAAAACAGGGAAAGACAAATGAATAGGTTTGCCAAGGCGCTCTTCATGACGGCAACTGCTGCTGCCCTCACGGTGTCATCGATCGGCGTTGCATCGGCTGGTGATTGGCATCGTCATCATCACGGCGGCGACGACGCGCTCGTTGGCGGCGCTGTCGGTCTTGCAACCGGTCTGATCGTTGGCTCTGCTATCGCCAGCGCCCCGCGCTACGACGAGCCGCGCTACATCGACCCGCCTTATGAGCCGGGATACGAAGACGCTCCGGTCTATCGCGCTGCCCCGGCTCGCTATTATCGTCCGGTTGCCGACGTCGAGCCATGGACGCCGCAGTGGGAGCGCTATTGCTCTTACCGCTACCGCTCCTTCGACCCGCGCAGCGGCACCTATATCGGCTACGACGGTCGCAGCCATTTCTGCACAGCCGGCTGATCGACAAGCTGCATAATCGAGCACGAAGCGCCGCCTCTCAGCGGCGCTTTTGTTTTTTGGTGATCAGATTCCCTGCAGGAAGGGGTTGCTGCGGCGTTCGTCGCCAATCCGGCTCCCTGGCCCGTGACCGCAAATGAAGCCGACGTCGTCGCCGAGCGGTAAAACTTTGTCCCGGATGGAGTCGATCAGTTGCTGGTGATTACCTCCCGGCAGATCCGTTCGACCGATCGAGCCGTTGAAAAGGACATCGCCCAGATGAGCGAAATTCTGCGCGCGATTGAAGTAGATGACATGCCCCGGTGCGTGACCCGGAGTGTGATACACCTCGAACTCGTGGCTGCCGAAGGAAACCTTGTCGCCATCCTTCAGCCAGCGATCCGGAACGACATCCTGCATACCGGGCGGTAAACCATATTTCTGCGCCTGCATCTCAATCCGCTGCAGTAGTGGAAGGTCGTCCTCGTGCGGACCGACGATCTCGATGCCTAAGGCCTCCTTGAGTTCCTTTGCCCCGCCGGCGTGGTCGAGGTGACCGTGTGTTAGCCAAATCGCCTTGATGTTAAGCGCGTTCGCCGTGATGGCCTGCAGGATTGCTGGGACGTCCCCACCGGGATCGACCACGACGCCTTCCTTGGTTTCCGGATCGAATAGGATCGTGCAGTTCTGTTGAAAGGGTGTCACCGGAATAATACCGGCCTGGAGCATGCCCATGAGTGCCTCGCTTGTCTCTGTCCCGCATTCGTATAGTCCGAAACGTCGCAACGAGCAGCCCGCGATTTATTGGGTGCTGCGTCAGGTCACGGGAGGCTTACTCCATTCGGCGTTCACTCACCAGTCGCGATGGAGTTTAACACGTCGATACAATCGTTTACCGGCGAAGGGCAAGCAGGGGGAACCTCGTCATACTCCAAACGTTACCTGCCTGTGTAAGACAAGGAGAAACGAGATGACCTTCAAGCGAAATCTATTCCTGGCTGGCGCGATCGTCGTGGGAAGCGCCGGTTTTGCCCAGGCGGAAATGGTTGCGACGGCCATCAACGATCTGAACGTTCGTGCCGGCCCTGGCCCTCAGTATCCCGCCGTCGGCGTAGCGCCGCGCGGCTCGCAGGCAATGTTGGATGGCTGCATCCAGGGAAGCCGCTGGTGCCGGGTTGACGTCGGCGGTGTCCGCGGCTGGGTCTATGCGCAGTATCTGCAAGTCGAGCAGGCTGGCAGCACAGTCGTCGTCGAGCAACACCAGTCGGAACTTGGCGTTCCTGTCGTGACCTATGAAACGACAGCAAGCGTCGCTCCAGCTGACCCGGCACCGGGCGACGAGCTGCTGGGACCGGTCGGTTCCGTAGAGGCGATTAGCCCGCCGGAAACAGTCACGACCTACGTCCAGACCAACCCGGCCCAGACCGTACGTCTCGGCGGTGATGTCGTGGTCGGCGCCTCCGTGCCCAATGACGTGACGTTCCAGGAAATTCCGGACTATCAGTATCGATATGTCCGCATCAATGATCGCCCGGTTCTTGTCGATCCCGGCACCCGTCGCATCGTCTACGTCTACAACTGACCGCGATGCACAAGATGAAAAGGCGCTTTCGGGCGCCTTTTTTTGTTGACGGACGCAAGGAAGCTTCCCGCATGAGTTGCTTTCTATTTCAAGTCACATTCAATCATGATAAGATACTGAAATTCAGACGATATCCCTGCTCCCGGTCGGACGTCGGATCGCCTGTATGGCTGGCGATCCATTCAGACCGCGCAGCCGGCAGAGGCGTTTTGAGGAAACGCGAAGGAGGGAAATCGTGGAAGCCTTATTGCCTATCATCACACAAGTGATCGCAGGCGCCGTCGGCGGCAATGTCGCAAGCGGCGCGTTGAAGCAGGTTGCAATCAATGCCGTTGCCCGGACGATCGCCGGTGCAATCGGTGGCATCGGCGGCGGCATGCTGCTCAGCATGGTCGGCGGCGAAGCGGCAATGACCGGCCTGATCGCCGATGGTATCGGCGGCCTGATCGGCGGTGGTATCCTGTCGACGATCGTCGGCGCGGTGGCCGCTCGCGCCAGATAGACAGAGCAACGAAAACGGTCGCGCCTCCAGGAAATCGGCCGCTCTCTTGCCATCAGATCACTCGGCCGCTACCGCGGCCGGGTACATTCCTTTCATGTGGCGTTCGTCAACGGTTCGTGATCGTCGCGAACTTCATCCATCTCGCGCTCCCCTGCGCCCGCACGCCATTGCTGTTGATTGTTGTCCCCAATACGTTTTATCCACTCACGTAGGGGAAATTACGCATTGTTGTGAAGTTTGCGAAGTCGGTCCAAATTCCGGTGGAATGGCGTCCTCTTCCGTCTTCGCAACGCGTGGGGAAGCTAGCAGCGCGCGAAGATATGTCGCCGATACTGACATATTCACGAGAGCTTCCCACAAGGTGCGCAACAAGAAAGGAAATGCCAAATTGGCACGCCAGACGAGCCCGAAGGCGGGCAAGCCGGAACCGTTGAAACTGCCGATGGAGAACACGGAAACCATCGATTTTGAGATCATCGAGCTTCTGTTCTTTTCCTATCGCGACTTCGTTTCCGATCCCGACGCCATCTTGGCGGAGATCGGCTTCGGGCGGGCGCACCACCGTGTCGTTCATTTCGTTAACCGCAACCCGGGCATGACAGTTGCCGATCTGCTGGATACGTTGAAGATTACCAAGCAGAGTCTTGCAAGAGTGCTCAAACAACTCATCGATTCGGGGTATATTCGTCAGATTGCGGGGCCTGAAGACAGGCGGCAGCGCAAGCTCTATCCTACCAAGCTGGGGCGCGAGCTTGCTCTTGCTCTGGCAGAGCCGCAATCGCGCCGTATTGAGAGAGCATTCGACGGGGCTTCTCCGGAGGTACGGGAAGGCATAAAGGCCTTCCTCAGGGGTATGCGGAACAGACCAAACTCGAGAGCAGATTGAATGGCGACAAAGACAGTGATTTCGGACGACGCTGCGCACTTGCTTGTTGTGGATGACGACACGCGTATCCGCGCCCTGCTCAACCGCTATTTGACCGAGAACGGCTTCAGGGTGACGGTGGCCGCGGATGGCGCTGAGGCCCAGCGCAAGCTCGCCGGCTTGGATTTCGACCTCATCATCATGGACGTCATGATGCCGGGTGATTCAGGCATCGAAGTAACCAAGGGTCTGCGCACGATCAAGAACGTGCCGATCATCATGCTGACGGCGCTGGCGGAATCGGGCAGCCGTATCGCCGGGCTGGAGGCTGGCGCCGACGATTATCTCGCGAAGCCCTTTGATCCCCGCGAACTCGTTTTGCGCGTCAACAATATCCTGCGCCGCAATGTCTCGAGCGATGCGCCGAAGATCGAGCAGGTGATGTTCGGACCATACACATTCTCCCTGACACGCAAGGAACTGAAGAAGGCCTCCGAAGTCGTTCGGCTGACGGATCGCGAGCAGGAAATCATGCTGCTGTTCGCCAAGCGCGCCGGCGATACCATTCCGCGGCATGAGCTCATCGGCAACGATGTCGAAGTCGGCGAGCGCACCATCGATGTGCAGATCAATCGTCTGCGACGGAAGATCGAGGACGATCCCGCAAATCCGGTCTGGCTGCAGACGGTTCGTGGTATAGGATACCGGCTGAGCATCGATTGATAGTTGCAACCCCAGGATCAGCGACCATATGGTGACATTCGACTCCCTTCGGCGCGACGACCGCTCGCCCGCCCGCGGCTGGCGGGCGATGTTGCGCAGATTTCGGTTCTATCTACCGACAGGACTCTACGTTCGCTCGCTGCTCATCATCATTATCCCGATGGTGCTGCTGCAGTCCGTCGTTGCCGCTCTATTCATGGAGCGCCACTGGCAGATGGTGACGCAGCGCCTCTCTGCAGCGGTCACGCGCGACATTGCGGCGGTGATCCAGATCATCGAGACCTACCCGCAGGATACGGATTATAGCGAAATCACGCGGATAGCGCGCGACCAGTTGAACCTGCAGATATCAATAGAGCCGGATGGCGATCTGCCGACGCCGCGCACCAAGCCTTTCTTCTCCATTCTCGACGGAATCCTCAGCGACGAACTCAGCGACCAGATCAAGCGCCCGTTCTGGATCGATACGTTGGGCGATTCCAACCTCGTCGAGGTCCGCATCAAGCTTGAGGACAAGATCCTTCGCGTATTGGCGAGACGCAGCTCGACCTACGCCTCCAATACCCATATTTTTATCGTCTGGATGGTCGGTGCTTCGCTGGTATTGATCGGCATTTCGATTCTTTTCCTGCGCGGACAGATCCGTCCGATCCTTGCGCTTGCGAACGCGGCCGAGAGCTTCGGCAAGGGCCAGAAGGCTGACAATTTCCACCCGCGCGGAGCGGACGAGGTTCGCCGTGCCGGTCTCGCCTTCATTCTGATGCGCGAGCGCATCGAACGCCAGCTCGAGCAGCGCACGGCGATGCTGACGGGAGTGAGTCACGATCTGCGCACGATCCTGACCCGCTTCAAACTGCAGCTGGCGCTTGCCGGCGAAAATCCCGATCTGCACGGTCTGAACGACGACGTCAATGATATGCAGTCGATGCTTGAGGCCTACATGGCGTTCGCCCGAAGCGAGGTCGAAGAGGATGTCGGCGACATGAAGCTCAGCGACCTTTTCGCGCGAGTGGAGGCAGACTTCGAACTTCACGAGGGCAAGGAATTTACATACGCGATCGAGGGAGACGATGAGATCTCGGTGCGCCCGAACGCCTTCACGCGCCTTGTGACCAACCTCGCCTCCAATGCCCGACGTTACGCCAATACCCTGGACATCAACGCCAAGCACAGCGCCAAGTGGCTGACGATCACTTTTGATGATGATGGCCCGGGCATTCCCGAGAAGAACCGCGAAGATGTCTTCAAGCCGTTCTTCCGGCTCGACGAAGCGCGAAATCTCGATGCCTCTGGCACAGGCCTCGGCTTGGCAATCGCCCGCGACATTGCGCGAAGCCATGGCGGCAATGTCACGCTCGGCGATAGCCCTCTCGGCGGTCTACGGGCGACCGTCCGGCTGCCCGCGTGAGGAAAGATGACATGAACACGCACTCAATGACCTGGCTGAACCCGCCGCCCCGCTTCGAGTTGCGCGGCGAGGATTTACATGTATGGTCGGGACCAAAGACCGATTTCTGGCAGGGAACTTATTACGGCTTCCATCGCGACGATGGACATTTCTTGCACCAGCAAAGACAAGGTGATTTCACCGCCGAAGTCTGCTTCTCGGGACACTACCAAGACCTCTACGACCAGGCGGGCCTCATGGTGCGGGCTGATGCGGCGCATTGGATGAAGTGCGGGATCGAATATACCGATGGCGCCATGCATTTCAGCACCGTCGTGACCAACGGCAATTCCGATTGGTCAGCCTTTCGGCTTGACCATACATTTGAGCGCATGAGCGTGCGGGTGACGCGGAATGGCGATGCACTGTTCGTTCAATATAGGACGGATCGCATGGAAGACTGGCGCATGGCACGCCTTGCGTGGTTCGATCCGACATTTGCGGAGGTCGCCGTCGGGCCAGCATTCTGCTCACCGCAACGCGCAGGCTTCGAAGCAGTATTCCACGACTTCTCGCTGACCGACCCCCTGTCGCGCGAGATTCATTGATCACATAAGCTTCTGGCCGTTTGGCACCGGCCTGTCGGTCGCAGCAAGTACGATCGCGCCTGCTTCATCCTCGAAACCGAGCGTCAGAACTTCCGAGCGAACCGGACCGATCTGCCGTGGAGGAAAGTTGACCACACTAAGAACCTGCCGGCCGACAAGGCTCTCGGGCGTGTAGTGAACCGTGATCTGGGCTGACGACTTCTTGAGGCCGATTTCGGGACCGAAGTCGATCAGCAGCTTGAAAGCCGGCTTACGCGCTTCCGGAAATGGACTTGCCTCAACGATCGTACCAACGCGAATGTCGACACGCTCGAAGTCGGCATAGGTGATCTCGTCAGCCATGGTCTTGGTGTCCTCAGCCAGCAAGCTCTTCGGCGCGCTTGCGCGCTGCGGCAAGGGCCTTGTCGAAAAGCGGCTGCATCGCATCGTCGGCCATCAGTACGGAAAGCGCGGCAGCCGTCGTACCGCCCGGCGATGTCACATTCTGCCGGAGCCGCGAGGCGTCGTCGGGGGACTGGTGCAAAAGCTCACCAGCCCCCGCGACTGTTTCCCGTGCAAGGCGCATGGCAAGGTCCGCCTGCAAGCCAAGTTTACGGCCTGCCTCTGCCATACACTCGACGAGATAGAACACATAGGCCGGTCCGCTACCCGACAGCGCCGTCACGGCGTCGATGTCAGCTTCAGTGGGGACCCACTCGACCGGACCGGATACACGCAAGAGAGAATGAACCTGTTCGCGCTGCGCATCAGTGACGCGCGCATTGGCAAACGCACCCGTGATACCGCGACCGACCATGGCCGGGGTGTTCGGCATGGCGCGAACCATCGCGGACTCGCCGAGATGCTTTTCAAGGAACGACAGCGTCTTGCCGGCAGCCACTGAAACAACGACGGTTTCCTGCCCCACCGTTTCCTTGACCGGAGGCAGCACGGCATCCATCACCTGCGGCTTGACCGCGAGGAACAGAACGCCGGCCGTCAATCCGGCCGGGGCCGAGGTGACATGGGTCGCACCGGCATCGGTGATCGTCTTCAGCATCTGGTCCGAGGGACCCGGGTCAATTACGACGATAGAAGAACCGGGCACGCCGTTCTTCAGCCAGCCGGAGAGCATAGCGCCCCCCATATTGCCGGCGCCGATGAGAACAACAGGACCTGAAGCTGCGGATGACATTTACGCCTCGCCGACGGTTTCGAAGAGAACCGCTTCCATCGCACGGTTCGCATCCATGCCGGACCAGATCACAAACTGGAAAGCCTGATAATACGCCTCGCATGTGTCCAGCGCACTAGCGAGCAGAACTTCGACCTGTCGATTGGTCGGCTCGGCACCGCCGGCAAGCAGCAGCGACTGGCGAAAGATGATGACATCTTCCTGACGCCACAGATCGAAGTGTCCCATCAGGACCTGGCCATTGATTGCCGCCAAAAGCTTGGTGACTTCATTGACACGCTGTTCGGGAACCTTGACGTCGAAGGCGCAGCCCAGATGCAGCGCCTCGAATTCTTCCATCCAGGAAAAGGAAACGTGGTAGTCGGTCCACTTCCCTTCAACCGTCATCGCAATCTCGTCATCGCCCGACCGCTCGAAAGACCAGTCGTTATTGGCGGCGACGTACTCGATCATATCGACCGGGTTCGACTGACGCTCGACTTCCAATTCCATGAGGCTCATGCAGCACCTTCTTGACCGGAGTGAATGCGAACCAACTTCGTCAACGAGACACAAGGAGAACACACGCAACAGCCGGAACCACCAACCCTGATGACCGTTGAACCGCTACCAGACTTAACGCAGTCAAACCTGCCTGGAGCTTACCAACCGCTTCGAATCATCATTTAAAATCAGTGTATAATGGGCTAGGCGACACGCCAGCCCCTTAGCGCCGTTTTAGGGAACGGCACTGTGGAAAGCTTTTCGGATTTCCATTCAGAAGGAGGGTTTAAATGACTCTGCCCATTGATCTTTTTGGCAGTGTCCACAGGTGGATAACGGCACCTGGTTTTTAGGTCGCAGCCGCGGCGTGTCTCATAAAGGTCACACCACGGCCTGTCTCACAACAGGAATTACTTGCCCTTGGCTGCAAGCTTCTCTTCAAGGGCCGCGATGCGTGCCAGCAGCGCATCGTTTTCATCACGCGCCTTGATCGCCATCTCGCGCACGACCTCGAATTCCTCGCGCTTGACGATATCGAGTGTGTTCAGCCAGCGCTCCGCCTGCGCATTGAAGGCCGTCTCGATTTCCTTGCGCACGCCCTGGGCGGCACCGGCCGCGTCCGTCATCAGCTTGGCGAACTCGTCCATGATGCGGTTTGCTCCAGTCGTCATGGCGGTTTTCTCCCTTTGCAACATACAATTACGACCGCTAGGCCTTTCAGGGAATGAGGTAGGGCTTCGCCAGTAAGGATGCAAGCGCTTTACTCTGGATAAGCCGGTCCGCCCTTTCGTGATCGCCAACAATCGACTTGACCGCTTTTGATCGCAGCGCCATCTTCCGCCCACATCGAGCTTGGCGCGCCTTCAGAAAGTCGCAAAGGGCGCCTTGAACAGAACCGCGTCAGACGCCCGATTCCATACCTCGGGCTTGCGCCAGCGAATGGGAAACCCTTGCCGACAGTAGCCAATCTCATGGCGATCATGCCGTTCCCCGAGATCGATCCGATCGCCTTTTCGCTCGGCCCCCTCTCAATTCATTGGTACGGACTTGCCTATGTCGCCGGCATCATGCTCGGCTGGTACTATGCGCGTCAGATCGCTGGAAACAACAAGCTGTGGCCGGGCGATGTTTCGCCTATCACCAAGGTTCAGCTCGACGATTTCATCATCTGGGTCGCGCTCGGCATCGTTCTCGGAGGCCGCATCGGCTATATCCTCTTCTACGATATGCCGGCGGTGATCGAGAACCCGATCCGCGCGATCCAGATATGGAACGGCGGCATGTCGTTCCATGGCGGACTGATGGGCACCACCATCGCCATGGCGATCTTCGCCCGTCGCAACAGCGTACCGATCTGGAGCCTATTCGATATCGTGGCAGCGGTCGTGCCGATTGGCCTCTTCTGCGGCCGTATCGCCAACTTCATCAATGGTGAATTGTGGGGTCGCCTGACGGATGCGCCCTGGGGCATGGTTTTCTGCAACCAATACATCGAGAGGAACAATGGCTATTGCCCTGGCGGCGACTTCGTTCGCCACCCGAGCCAGCTATATGAAGCCGGCCTGGAAGGCATCGTGCTCCTGCTCGTGCTTGCTGTTCTGATTTATGGTTTCCGCGCCCTGAAGAGCCCTGGATTCATCACCGGCGTCTTCGTCTGCGGCTACGCGCTCTCTCGCATTTTCGTCGAATTCTTCCGTGAACCGGATGCACAGTTGGGCTACCTGCTGGGCACCAATTGGCTGACCATGGGCATGGTGCTTTCCACGCCGATGGTTCTGCTGGGAATCTGGGCCATGCTTCGCGCTCGCCGTCAGGCTGCCCTGCAGCACTAACCGCAGCTGGACAAGAGGGGGATCCATGAGCACCGCGCTCGGTGAGAAGATCAAGGCCATCATACAGGCGAACGGCCCGATCAGCGTCACGGACTTTTTCTCGCTGTGCCTCGCCGATCCCGAATATGGGTACTACCGGACCCGCGAGCCTTTCGGGCGCACCGGCGACTTCGTGACCGCGCCGGAGGTCAGCCAGCTTTTTGGCGAAATGATCGGCGTCTTCGTTGTCCATGCCTGGCAGCGCCACGGAACGCCCACCGGTGTCCGCCTCGTCGAGATCGGCCCCGGTCGCGGCACCATGATGTCGGATATGCTGCGCGTCATCTCCCGCATCGCGCCGCCGCTGTTCGAGGACATGACGGTGCACCTCGTCGAAACCAGCGAACGACTGCGCGACATCCAACGGGAAACGCTGGCGCCTCATGGCGACAAGGTCAGCTGGCATCAGGGTTTCGATGAAGTGCCGCCAGGATTTTCGCTCGTCGCGGCGAACGAGTTGTTCGATGCGATCCCGATCCGTCAGTTCGTGAGAACGCCGGCTGGCTTCCGTGAAAGGATGGTCGGCACCGACGCCGCGGGCGAACTAACGTTCGGCGCCGGCGTGGCGGGGATCGATTCCAGCCTCCTGCCATGGCCGGAAGAGGACGTGCTTCCCGGAACAGTATTTGAAGTCTCGCCGGCTCGCCAGTCGGTGATGATTGCGATCTGCGATCGGTTGAAGGCATTTGGCGGAACCGCTGTCGCCATCGACTACGGCCACCTTGTGAGCGGCTACGGCGATACGCTGCAAGCCGTGCGCATGCACGAGTATGATCCACCGTTGGCGAATCCGGGCGAAGCGGACCTGACGAGCCACGTCGACTTTCAGGCCCTTGCACAAGCCGCCGCCTCCGCCGGCGTTCACATGAACGGCATGGTGCACCAAGGTGATTTTCTCGTCGGCCTCGGCATTCTCGATCGCGCAGCCGCCCTTGGCCGTGACCGCGAGGCACATACGCGGCAGATTATCCAGACAGCAGTCGATCGACTGGCCGGCGAAGGTGAAGGGCGCATGGGCGAACTCTTCAAGGTCCTGGCGGTCTCGTACCCGGCCGTGGATTTGATGCCTTTCCGTTCTGTGGATTGACAGCGCGAGCGCCGCTGGGCCAACATTCAGCACAACCGAGCAGGTCTCGCCATCGAGCAAGGTGCACAACAATCAATCTTGGAATTTCGAATGAATGAAGCAGCAACTCCGGCACCGATCCAAAGCGCGCTGCTGAAAGAGGCAACCGGTGACGCCATTCTCCATGGCTATTTCACCCGGCAGGGCGGCGTCTCGGATGGCATCTATCGCGGCTTGAACGTCGGCCTTGGCTCGAATGATGAGCGCGTGAAGGTTCAGGAAAACCGCCGCCGCGTGGCAAACTGGTTTGAGTTGCCGGTCGAGCGTCTCGCTACCGTGCACCAGGTCCATTCGCCCGACGTCGTCATCGTCGACAAGGATTATGACGGCGCCCGCCCGGCAGCAGATGCGCTGGTAACGGCAACTCCGGGCATAGCGCTCGGGGTGCTGGCAGCCGATTGCGGACCTATTCTCTTTGCCGATCCGCAAAACGGCGTTATCGGCGCCGCGCATGCCGGTTGGAAAGGCGCCCTTACCGGCGTGCTGGAGAACACCATCGACGCCATGGTCCAACTGGGCGCGAAGCGGGACGCAATTGTTGCCTGCCTTGGGCCGTCGATCAGCCAGGCGAGCTATGAGGTTGGCCCGGAATTCGTGGAGCGCTTTGTCGTGCAGGATCCATTGTACGAGCGCTACTTCGAACCCTCCGAAAAGCCGGGCCACGCGATGTTCGACCTGCAGGCCCTCACCATCGATCGACTGCGCGCCACTGGCGTCCGGGCAGAGAGCTTAGGTCTCTGCACTTATCCGGACGCCGAACGCTTCTTCTCGTATCGGCGGACCACCCATAATAGGGAGCCGGACTACGGCCGGCAGATTTCAGCAATCGCAATCAGGGAGATTTGAGCGGCATGGCCCTGCACTTCGACAGACCCGAATTCGCCGTCCGCCTCGCGCGTCTGACTGACAAAATGCGCGAAGAGAAACTGGATGCCCTGCTGCTCTTCGCCCAGGAAAGCATGTACTGGCTGACCGGATACGATACCTTCGGCTACTGCTTCTTCCAGACCCTTGTCGTCAAGTCCGACGGGACGATGGCCCTGCTCACCCGCTCGGCCGATCTGCGTCAGGCCAAGCACACCTCAATCTTGGAAAACGTCCACATCTGGGTCGACCGCGTGAATGCCGACCCGACCGTCGACCTTCGGAACCTGCTGGTCGAGATGGATCTGCTCGGCGCCAGAATCGGCGTCGAATACGATACGCATGGCATGACCGGCCGCGTTGCCCGGATGCTGGATGCGCAGTTGACGTCCTTCGGTCAGATCGTCGACGCATCCTATCTCGTCAGCCGCCTGAGACTGGTCAAGAGTCCCGCTGAAGTGGCCTATGTGGAACGCGCAGCGGTGCTCGCCGACGATGCGCTCGATGCGGCGCTCGGGCTGACCAAGCCCGGCGCTGACGAAGCGGACATTCTTGCTGCCATGCAAGGCGCGGTCTTTACTGGCGGCGGCGACTATCCCGCCAACGAGTTCATTGTCGGGTCCGCCGAGGATGCGCTGCTCTGCCGCTACAAAGCCGGCCGACGCAAGCTCGACGCGAACGATCAACTGACGCTCGAATGGGCCGGTACCTTTGCGCATTATCATGCAGGAATGATGCGAACGGTTGTCATCGGTGAGCCGAGTTACCGCCACCGCGAGCTCTACAATGCCTGCTTCGAGACGATCCAGGCGATCGAGACGGTACTGAAGCCGGGCTACAGCTTCGGCGATGTCTTCGATAAGCATGCGAAAATCATGGACGAACGCGGCCTATCACGCCATCGCCTCAACGCCTGCGGCTATTCACTCGGCGCCCGTTTCTCGCCGTCCTGGATGGAGCACCAGATGTTCCATGTCGGCAATCCGCAGGCGATCGAGCCCAATATGTCGCTCTTCGTGCACATGATCATCATGGATTCCGACACTGGCACGGCGATGACTCTCGGGCAGACCTATCTGACGACCGACGACGCACCCCGCGCGCTTTCCCGTCACTCGCTGGACTTCATCAACGTCTAGGCGGGAGACGGAGAAGCGTGGACAGCCCAGAGAGCCAGTCATCCTAATACGGCGCAAACCATTGCGGGCAAGAATCCGGAATTGACACAGACCGGCGCCGGCCTTCATAAAGTGCACGGGGCCGGCACTGGGAAGGATGAAACGAGGGATGACGCGAGTTGCGACTGCGCCGATGCTCCTTGCCTGCTTTGCCCTATCCGCCTGCAACACCACCGACGCCCTCGTTCCGCTGGTCGATATTGGCGATTCCTCAGCAAACATGCGTTCATCGCCGGTAACGCAGGGCGACGCGGAACGCATGGCGGGCACTCCGCCGCGCCAGCAGGCTTTCGCCTCCCAGCAGCGGGCGAACGGATATCATCCTGCTTACAATCAGATGACGTACCGCCAGGGTTCCGCCGCACCGCCGACAACGATGGAAGCCCAGGCCATTGCGCTCGAAAACAACCCCTCCTCTCCCGCGGCCTCCGCTCCGATCAAGACGCAGACGCTGCCGGAGCCCATATCGAACGCCCAGGCCGAGGAAGAGGATATGGTGGAAGCGCCTGCCCGCCAGCCGCGGCAGCAGACCCAGACGGCTGCACTGACCGCGAGCTCATCGTCACGCGGCTCGACCGTTCGCTTCCTGCCGATCATCGGCGCGCCCGTCCAAGCCGTTACGCCGCTGTCGCGCCAGCTCGGAGCGGAAGCGCGGTCGCACGGCCTCTCGATCAAGAGCTCGAACGACAGCTCCACCGCCTACATACTGAAGGGTTACCTGTCGGCCTTTTCCGACAGCGGTAAGGTGACCGTGGTCTATGTGTGGGACGTTCTAGACGGCGCTGGTGCTCGCCTGCACCGCATCCAGGGACAAGAAAGCATCCCTTCGGATGCACAGGATCCCTGGGCCGCCGTCCCGGCTTCTGTGATGCAGCAAATCGCCTCCAAAACCATCACCGAATTCTCGACCTGGCGTGACGCCCGTGACGGCTAAGCCACAAGGTTTTTAGAAATATGAGCGCAGATGACGCGTTAGCCCTTGCATTCAGAAGCAAGCTGGCTAAAAAGCGCGGCTATCAGCAGGAAATAGGCGGACCAAGATGAAGGTTTTCGCAGGCAATTCGAACCGGCATCTCGCCGAAGCGATCTGCAGCTATCTCAATGTGCCCTTGGGCAAAGCCAGCGTCAGAAGATTTGCCGATCAGGAAATCTTTGTCGAAGTTCAGGAAAATGTTCGCGGCGAAGACGTGTTCGTCTTCCAGTCGACGTCTTTCCCGACGAACGATCACCTCATGGAACTGCTCATCATGATCGATGCGATGCGCCGCTCGTCCGCGCGCCGCATCACCGCCGTCCTTCCCTATTTCGGCTACGCCCGACAGGATCGACGCGCCTCCGGGCGTACGCCGATCTCGGCCAAACTCGTCGCAAACCTCATCACGGAAGCCGGCGCCGATCGTGTGCTGACGCTCGACTTGCACGCTGGCCAGATTCAAGGCTTCTTCGATATCCCGACGGATAACCTCTACGCCATCCCGGTCCTGACACGCGATATCAAGGCCAATTACGACATCAGCAACGTCATGGTCGTTTCGCCTGATGTCGGCGGCGTCGTTCGAGCCCGCGCGCTCGCGAAACGCCTCGACTGTCTGCTGGCGATCGTGGACAAGCGCCGCGACCGCCCGGGCGAATCCGAAGTCATGAACATCATCGGCGAAGTCGAAGGCAAGGACTGCCTGCTGATCGACGACATTGTCGATTCCGGCGGCACACTCTGCAATGCCGCGGATGCCCTTCTTGCCCAGGGCGCGGCAAGCGTTACCGCGTATATCACCCACGGCGTTCTTTCCGGCGGCGCGGTTACCCGCATCACCTCTTCGAAGCTTCGCGAGCTCGTAATCACCGACTCCATTCAGCCGACCACCGCTGTCCAGTCTGCCCACAACATCCGCGTCGTCAGCACTGCAAGTCTGATCGGCGAGGCGATCAACAGGACCAGCCAGGAAGAGTCGGTTTCGAGCCTGTTTGACTGATCTGTTAGAGATTATCAGCGGTCGCTGACGTTTGAACTTCCCCGCAAATGCAACTTGCGCTAGGATTTCGTAAGAAATCCAGCCATGGGGGAAGAGTTATGACACTCGCCGGATTCCTATCGACACGAAAGCTCGCCCTGCTTGCGCTCATCCCGCTTCTTTCTGCCTGCACAGCAGACATGGGGTCAGGCTACTCGCGCCCGTCAACATCGCCCCCTCCTCGCCTGCCGACCAACCCGGAGATATGCACCAGGGAATATGCTCCGGTCTGTGGCCAGCGAGGGCCGAGTGTCCGGACATTCTCCAATGCATGCGAGGCGCGCGCAGCCAACTTCACGGTGATCAATCGCGGCCAGTGCCGCAGACAGCCGGGCATCACGGTGCGTCCAGCGCAGCCGGGTGGTATGTGAACCTGCGAGTATGACGCCGTCGAACACTAGGCAGCGATATGGGAGGCGGCCGACATAACCTCCTCAGGCGCGGGCACGCCGAACATATGGCGTCCCTCGTCGGCAACCTCAGTGAAGCACCATCTGACGACACCATCGCGATCGAGCAGGAATTCACCAACCAACTGCCCCTCGCCCGTCGCGATCATGCGCTTATCGTCGTCGGAGAATTCGTAGCCGTCGGCATTGTCGAGGAATTCGACAGCCGCCATCGGCGCCATCGGCTCAGGCAAATCCGGGATGTCGACACGCATGGACGTGAGCGTATCGAGACTGACTTTGTATGGCCAGACTGTCTCTGATTGCGTGAACTCGAGGTTCGGGAGCCCAAAGGCGCGATGCGATACCCTGTCGGGATCCGACGCTGCCACCAGATTGGGCAAGGGATGATAGCGGAAATAGAGGCGGGCCCGGTCGATGGGCGTGTTCACGATCGTCAGGCTCTCGACGCCCTTCTGCTGGAGTTCACCCGCAAGGCTCGCCATTGAGGCAATTTGCCGCCGGCAGAACGGACAGTGGAGCCCCCGAAACAGGCCGACCAGCACGGGCTTCTGCCCGCGGAAGTCGTCAATCGAGATCTTGCCCTGACGGGTGATCGCATCGAGAACGATATTCGGCGCGCGGTCGCCGGGCTGCAACGGTCTTTCGCTTCGATTTGCGGGCATGACACCCTCCCTCACTTGCACGTCGGCGAAACGCCGAGCGGAAGAACAAAATAGCGAAAACTCAACACCTTACGTGGCGGCATTGAATCAATCCAGGAAAGGCAGCACGACAAGCGCGTCGGGATCCAGCCCGTGCCTGACGCAAACCTCCTGGGCGAGCGAAAAGTATCGCTCGGCCTCGGCCATGTCGTCTCTTTCCAGGTTCAAAGTGGCCAGCCCATCATAGCATGGAAACAAAAGCTGTGGTTCGCCGATTTCACGCGCCAGCTGAAGCGCCTCCTCATAATAGGTCAAGGCCAAGGCCGGTTTGCCGTGACATTGATGAATCTGCCCAAGCACGATGAGCGGCACCGCCAAGTGATCGCGCTGGTCCAGAGCCCGGTCGATCTCGATGGCCTTCTCCGCGGCAGGCACCCCCTCCTTGGCGCAATTGTCCGTGAAGGTGCAGCAGGCAACAGCGAGATTGGCGAACAGCCGGGCTTGAAAGCCGAGATCGGAAATGCGGGTAGCGACGTCGAGGCCGCGGCGGCAAACATGAATGGCGCGCCCCGGATCGACGATCGTATAGAGCACCCCAAGATTAGAATAGGCGCGGCAGGCTGCCCCGAGAAGACCCGCCGTTTCGGCGACCTCCAGACTTCGTTCGACTTCCCTGACAGCTTCGCGATGCTGCCCGAGTCGGGCCAATGCCACTCCCTTCGTATTCAGCGCCTCCGCGCGCACTTGTGCTGCGTCCCTTGCGACCGGACCACTTTGATCTAAGGCCGCCGTGCTGAGGCAGGATAGCGCGTCGTCAGCCCAGCGCGCAGCCGCGTTCTGGTCGCCCATGCGAAAGGCAAGATGCCCGCGCTCCTGAAGCAGGTGGGCAAGTTCGATAGGCGCATTGCTCTCACTCAGCAACGACGCGGCCTGCGCATAGTCGGCGTCTGCAAGATCGGATCTGCCGGCTGCGAGATTGAGACGACCGAGCTTGCGAAGGATTCGCGCCGCCCCAGTCTGATCATCGCTCTTTTTGAAGATGGCCAGCGCACGCCCGTAGTGATCGCGTGCCGCCTCCCGCTCGCCCGCCGGGCCGCAGAGATCGGCAAATCGCTCATAGAGGGCAACCAACTCCGAAGTGGTCTTCGGATGATCCGGAATCGCCGCAAGCGCTTCGCGGTAGAGGCGCATCGCATCGTCATTGGCGTAGGTCTGGCGGGCAAGATCGCCAGCAGCCATGAGGTACCGGATACCCTTACCCGACTCGTCGGCTCGGCAATAGTGACGACCGAGTTGTGCGATGTCCTCAAGCCGAGAGGGTATGCCGTGATGCATCCGCTCGATGGCCACACCGATGCGCGCGTGCAGCTGCTTGCGGCGCTGTAGCAAGAGGTTACCATAGATGGCATCGTGCAGAAGTTGCTGCGGAAAACGATAGGAGATCGCATTTGCCGAGGTAGCACGGGGTGTCTCCTCGAGAATCTCTGCCTCGCAGAGATAGTCCAGCCCTCGCTCGATGCGCGCGGTATCCGACGCAACCGCACGAAGCAGCGCAAGATCGAAACGCGGGCCAATGACCGCAGCCTCCTGCGCCAACAGCTTGACGTCGGGCGGCAAACGGTCGACACGCGCAAGCAGCATCGCCTGCAGGTTCATCGGTATCTCGGTTCCCATCTCAGCGCTGGCGATACACCAAGATCCGCCCGCGGAATAAAGCACACCTGTTTCGATTAGGGCCCGGACGATCTCCTCGATGAACAGCGGATTGCCACCCGCTCGTGCGAGAATTCGCGAGCGCATTTCAGCAGGTACGGAACTGTCCGTGCCGAAGAACTGGCTAAGTAGCTCCTGGCCATCCTGAACCGAAAGCGGCGCAAGCCGCATTAGCGTGCGGTTGATCCGGCTCGATTCCAGGCCCTCGCCTTCGGCAACCGAGCGCCCCGTCGTCAGCATCATCAGACGCGTTCGCTCGAGCCTGTCCAGCACAAACCGCAGCGCCTCGATCGAAGCAGCATCGGCCCAGTGGAGGTCCTCCACAACCAGCAACAGCGGGCTGAGCGACAGCCGCCGCTCAAAGATGGTGCGCGTAGCGTAGAAGATTTGTCGCCGCAGCTGCTCCGGCTCGACGTGGCGCAGCGCGCCATCAGGATCGCCGAGGCCAAACACATACGAGAGAACCGGCGTGAGGCCGGCAACCTCGGTCTCGCTGAAGCCCAGATCGATCAGTCCAGACGTCAATAGTTCCGCCGTCCGCTCGGCAGTTTCCCGCTCGGCGATTCCATAGGCGCTGCGCAACACCGATGCGAGCGTGCCATAGGATTGCTCCCCAAGTGGTGAACAGACAGCACGGCGCACCACAACCTCTCCGAACCGCTCGGCTTGACTGACTCTCTCCAGGAGCTCACGAACCAGCCTTGACTTGCCGATGCCGGCTTCCCCGATCAGCTGGACGAGTTGCGCGTTGCCGCCACAGGCAGAATCCAGGCAATCGGACATCCGCGACAGGTCTGCGTCGCGCCCGATGAGTTCGGCGTGCAGGCCCAAGCTCTCCAATCCGCGCGCAGCGTGCGGTGTCTCCATGCGCCCGATCAGACGATGCACCTGCACATTGCCCGTCCTCCCGCGAAGGGCCAGGGAGCCGAGATTTTCGAACGCGAACGCATGCCGCGTCAGACGGTAAGTCACCGGCCCGACCAGAATTTCGCCCGGGCCGGCCAGGCTTTGCAACCGCTGCGCGGTGTTCACGGTATCGCCGGTCACGGAGTACGACCGGGCGGCAGCGGCACCGAAGCCGCCTGTCACCACCGGCCCTGTGTTGATACCGACATGGAGCTGCAGCGGATCGCCACCGGCCAGATCCACCCATTTGGCACCGGGGCGCTCCGCCCCTGCAATCATCTCGAGCGCTGCGCAAAGAGCGCGATCGGGATCGTCCTCGTGCGCAGTCGGCGCCCCGAACAGCGCCAGCAGCGCATCGCCCACAAACTTGTCGACGAAGCCACCATAAGCCTCCACGGCACGCGTCAGTTCCTCGAACAGCTCGTTCTGCAGAGAGCGCATGAGCTCGGGATCTAGTTTCTCGCTAAGGGTTGTGAAACCGCAAAGATCCGCAAAGAGTACGGTCAACGGACGCCGATCGGCGGCATCGTCAGGCGTAGATGGATGCGGTAGCGGCTCGACAGGAACCGCACGAATCTCGCCTCGGCCAAGGGGTGTTCCACACTTCGGACAAAAGGCGAAATCGGGTTGGCAGGCCTCGCCACAGGAGGAGCAGACGATAGGCTGTCTTGCGCCGCACTTCGGGCAGAACGCAAAACTGCTCTCGATCGCAAAACCACAGGCAGCACAATTCATCGGCCCGCCCCTCGGCAGCGCAGTGGCCCTCACTTAGCCTTGCGCCGCCAAGACAGCATGAACCGGACATTGATTGCCCGCAAGTGGTCTCCGCCCAGCACTTGGCGCGGCAACGCTGCGATAGCGTCAGTCAGCGCCCTTGATCACCTGGCCGTTGATCGTCACGGATCCGTTGCGCGCAACGCTGATATCCCAGCGCTGGCGCCCATCGGGATCTGTCTTGGCAAAGCCCTTGGCCATCATCAGGCCGAACGATACCTGGTTGAGATCGGCATTGGTCTTTGCAAGTTCCTGAACGGCGGCGATGGTCTTGTCCAGATCGCGTGCCAAAACTGTTGCATCCATGGAATAGTCCTTGGACGTGTCAATTCGCCCGCGAACCTGTCCGGAAAACTCGGCGTCGTAAACACCTGAGACTGCGCTGATCTTCGGGAAATCCATGACCAGCTCGCCACCCTTGAAGAGCCGCTCAGCCGCCTTCTTGCCGCTATCCTCCGATGAAGTGCCGCCGCTGAAATCAACCTTGAGAAACTCGTCCCCGAAGGCCGCGAAATCCATGTCGGCAATGGCAAACTGCAGCTGAAACTCATGAGGCACGAATGCGGAATAGGCAGCCGGAACGATCGCGCTGGCGAAACTGATTTGCTCCGCTGTCACCCCAACTCCGAAACGCGTCGCATCCGTCGGGCCATCAAGCGTAATTGCATAGTTAACGTTCTTCGCACCGCCGTTGCCCGCAGCGCTGGAGACGGTCAGATTGTTGAAGTCGATGGTTTCGTTGAAGCTCGTGAGCAACGGGAACGCCTCGCGAAGCATTCCCTTCAACTTGTCGCTATCCGCCACGGCAAGCTTCTTGTCGTCGGCGTGGTCGACCGCGAACATGATAATGTCGCGAACCTTGCTTGCTGGCAGGCCGTTCACCGCCGCTGCGAAATCGATCGCGTCGGCGCGAATTTCGACCGGTGGCACCTCACGGCTGCTGATCTTTTCCAAGAATCCCGAAGCGGAGCCACTGGTGGCGAAATTGGCAGTACCAGCAGTGGCACCCTCAGACGAGGTCAGCTTGTACTTCATGCCGTCAAAGCTGGCACTGACTTCCTCGGCTTCGGTCTTCGACGAAAAGTTCACGGCCTTTGTTGAGAAATCGCCTGAGCGAAAATAACTTATCGCCGGGTCGAAGACGCCGCTGAAGAGGAAGGCATCGATGGCGTAGGTGAAATCCGTCTTCGGTTGTCCCGGCGCCTTGAAATTCCCGGAGACATTCAGGGAATTGTTCCCCTCCATGCTCCATAGACCAGTTTCCAGTGGCGTTGCGAACATCGACCACGGGGTCAAGCCGGTGATTGCAAAGGTGCCCGGTTCGATCTTCTTCAGAAGCTTTGCGAAGTCATAGATGATCTCGTAGCGTGTGCCCGCCGGTTTCACGGTCACGAAGCCATCTTTTGCCACACTCTCCGGCACGACCTTCGTCAGGCTTTCCTCGAGCTGTTTCGCCCCCACCTGATTGATGTCGACGGCATAGGCGGAAGATGCCAGCGCGATCGCAATCGTGCTCGTTGCCGCAATGAGATTGAGCCGCATACTGAATTCCTCCGCCGCATGAGTTTTGCGAGCATGTGAGGTTTCCGCAGGGCCAATGTCAAGCCGGGTTGCAACGCCGCGGTCAGGCTGCCGCGTCGGCCCTCGCGGCGTCCGTCGGGCCATTGCCGTCAGTATTGACGAACGCCTCGATGTCGAGACGCGGCATCGGCTTCCCGAACAGAAAGCCCTGGACCTGCAAGCAGCCTTCGCGGCGAAGAAACTCGATGTGCTCCTCCCGCTCCACGCCTTCTGCCAGCACCGGAATATCAAGACTCTGCGCAAGAATGAGCGTCGAGCGAACGATGGCCGCCGACTGCTTGTTGGTAACGACGCCGTCGACGAAGGCGCGGTCGATCTTGATCTTGTCGAATGGGAAACTCTGCAGGGTCGATAGTGAGGAATAGCCGGTACCGTAATCGTCCATGGCCACCTTGACGCCCAATGCCTTCAGCCGGCGTATGGCGTTCAGCGCGTGCCCGTGGTCGGCGATAATGCCGGATTCGGTGATCTCCAGCTCGAGCCGCGACGCTGCCAAGCCGGTTTCCTGCAGGATCTGCTGTACGATCTGCGGTAAGCGACTATCGGCGAGCTGCTGGGCAGCCACGTTGACCGCGATCCCCAAGGGATTCTTCCAGCTGGCGGCCTCCGCGCAGGCGCTGCGCAGCACCCATTCCCCGAGTTCCATGATGAAACCCGTCTTTTCGGCGATGGGAATGAATTCAGTCGGCGAGATGTAGCCGCGCGTTGGATGCTTCCAGCGTAGCAAAACCTCGAAGCCGAGCACCTCGCGTGTAACCGTATCGTTCTGCTGTTGATAGAAAAGCTGGAATTCGCTGTTCTTCAACCCTTCACGCATCTCGATCGCCAAGGCGCTTCGCTCCCGCGCAGCCTCGTCCATCGAGGGATCGTAGAAGCAGATGCTGCTGCCGGCCGTCGTCTTGGCACGGTACATCGCGACATCGGCCTGCGAAAGCAGGTCATCGACGGTGCGCGCCCTGTCTGGATAGCTGGAAATACCGATGCTGGAGCCGACGCTCAGCGACTGGCCGTTCCACTCCACTGGCCGTTCAATTTCGTCGAGCAGACGCTGGGCCCCGATCTTCGCCTCCGAACGGCCAACGTGATCTCGCATCACAACGACAAATTCATCACCGCCGACGCGGGCCACAAACTGCCCCTTCTGCATGACCTTTGCCAGTCGCTCGCCGATCGCGCGCAGCACCGCATCGCCAGCCGCATGACCGTGGACGTCGTTGATTTCCTTGAAGCGATCGAGGTCGAAGCAAAGGACCGCGACGTTCCAGCCGATTTCATGGGTGCTCTTGGTAGCCGCGGCGAGATGTTCGTTGAGCGCCGAACGGTTCGCAAGGTTAGTCAGCGGGTCATGAAGCGACAGATGACGGTAGCGAGCGACCGCCGCTTCTGTCGACTGCATGTCGATGATGTAGGTAGACGCGCCGAGGAGCAAGATGATGATCATCACCGCACCGACCAGGCTCGTCATCACGCCCACGGAAAGAATTTCACGCGGAACGGCGACCGTGGTATCCGGCACGATCGTCATGCCCGCCATGGCGAGAAAATGCGTTGAAACGATCGCGAGGATGAGCGGCAACGCCGCGCCGACCGGACTGAAGCGCGCAGTCGGTCGCGCAACACGGGTTGCCATCAGCGCGCCGAAGCCAGCCGCTGCAATCAGCGAAGTGATCACATAAGCGCTGTCCCACTGAATGTCGCCTGCCACCTTGTAGCCGGCAATGCCGACATAGTGCATCGCCGCTACGCCAAGGCCGACGATCGCGCCCCCAGCTTCGACCAGCGCATCCTGGCTACGCACCGAGGCAATCGTAAAGCCGATCATCGCCGAAGCGACGCCGATGAAAAGCGAGAGCAGCGTGAGATCCGGCTCATAGCCGCTGAGCGTCGGCGCACGAAAGCCAAGCATGGCAATGAAATGGGTTGTCCAAATCGTCGCGCCGCCAACGAAGCCCGATAGAAAAAGCCAGTTGAATTTCTGCAGTCCTTGCGTGCGCCGAACTCGCGAGAAAAGCCGCACGGTGAGCAAGCAGCCAAGCAGGCAAATCACCGTTGCAAAGATCAGATGCGGCCAGCTGTGTTCAGCGACAATGCAGGTAAGGAGACGAGGCATCGGGAGGACCAAGTTGCGTTTTGGCCTTCATATCTGCAGCAACATTTTGTATTACTTAATCTGGCGGAAAACCCGGCTATATGGTTAAGCCTTTGCGATTGCTCTCAACTTCTGGAAATGCTGCGCCTGTATCGCTCGCCACCAGCTGGTCCCGAGCCATAACCATCGCCAGCATCAGGCGATCAGCTTGCGTTTCCGCCACATCTATACTATAGCGCACGCGTCCGCACAGACACCCTTGGAGGCAATGCGGATGAGGATGGGGAAACCCGCCTCCAGTTCAGCGACAGGCAATGCCTGCGTCGAGCTCTCCAAATAACCTCGGAAGGAAAAGTCATGAGCCACGAAAGCTACGAGCTCAAGGCCGAGGCGCGCGAACGGGTTGGTAAGGGGTCCGCCCGTGAACTTCGCCGCAATGGTCTCATCCCGGCTGTCATCTATGGTGACAAGCAGGCCCCCATTTCTATCGCTCTCAACACCAATGAGGTGGCGAAGCGCATTCATGCCGGTGGTTTCATGACCACGATCGCGACCATCGAAGTCGACGGCAAGAAGTACAAGGTTCTGCCGAAGGACTACCAGCTGGATCCCGTACGTGACTTCACGATGCACGTGGATTTCCTGCGCGTTTCCGGCAACACCCAGGTTACCGTTGAAATCCCGGTTCACTTCATCAACGAAGAAAAGTCCCAGGGCCTCAAGGCTGGCGGCGTTCTGAACATCGTTCGTCACGAAATCGAAGTTCATTGCCCGGCCGATGCGATTCCGGAATTCTTCAACGTTGACCTCAACGGCAAGAAGATCGGTGACAGCATCCACATTTCCGACGTGACCCTGCCGAAGGGCGTGTCGCTCGTCATCGCAGACCGTGACTTCACGGTCGCCACGATCATTGCTCCGGCAGGCGGCGTCGATGAAACCGCTGAAGAAGCTGGCGAAGGCGAAGCTGAAGCTTAATCGCTTCCATAATTTGTAAAGTATAGGGCCCGCTTTCTCCCGAAAGCGGGCCTTTTCAATTGCGCGCAAAGGCCCTGTTTCAGCAACATTTAATACATTTCATGGAACCATGCCGGTACGTTTTAGAGACCCGCGGGCGTAGAAACCGCGGGCGTAGGAAGTGCGGCGGGGAGCAAACGGAACGATGAGTAATTCCGTTGAAAATCGTTTTCTGGCAATCATTTGCGGAGCGCTGCTCCTCTTCGTTGCTCCACTGTTCGTGCTGTTCCTTTTTCTTTCGTCCGAGCGTGCGGATAAGGAAATACGCGACCACATCTCCGTTCTTCTTGTCGCCAATTCTCAGGCGCTCGCAAAGCCGCTCTGGGACCTCGACGACGACAGCGTGACCCAGATCAGCGCGACGATCGTTTCGCAGGGTGCCATCGTCAAGGTTCAGGTTCGCGATCAATCGGGCCAGCTCGACGTCACACAGTCGACCATACCGAAGTCATTCAATGGCAATCTCGTCCAGGTCTCGCGCGCGATCATATACAACACGATCGATGGCCCAAAGAATCTGGGTACCATCTCGGTCTTCTATCCGGCGCTCGGTCTCTTCTCCGGCCTCAAGCACGAAGAAATCGTCTTCATGTCGATCTTCATCTTCGCGGTGCTTGCCGTATTCACCGCGGCTTTGGTCGGCAATCGGATCTTCATCATCCGCCCGTTGATGCGCCTGACGGCCGCAGTCGAGGCCACGCGCCAACTCGGGTCGCGACATCACGTCAACTGGCAGTCGAACGACGAGATGGGACGCCTGGCCCGGGGCTTCAACGAGATGCAATCGAAGCTCGAAAGCGAGGAACGCGAACTGAAGCTCGCGCATCGCCGCGCCGTCGACATCTACGACCTGACGCCTGCCATGCTGTTCTCGCTCGATGAGACTGACCGCATAACCGCTGTCAGCGACTATTGGCTCGTCGCGACCGGCTACGATCGGCCCCGCGTGATCGGCCAAAGATTCGCCGACCTCGTGACATCAGATACGCGCGAAGCCTTCCTGAAGCGCAAGAACGAACTCGATGGCGGCGCCGCTCTTGACGTTACGGTCAAGTTCATGTGCGCCGACGGCAACATCATGGACGTACTCATTCTGGAGTCGACAGCAGCTTCGGCGGGTCACAACCGGCTCTCTCTTTCTGTCATGACTGATGTAACCGAGCTGAAGGCCTCGGAAGCCCGCAACCATCAGCAGGCCATCAGGGACCACTTGACCGGCCTCCTGAACCGTCAGGGGTTCGAAGCTGTGCTGGACGCCAAAATTCGCGAAGCAGACGCAGCAACCCAGGAACTGGCCTGCCTTTTCGTGGACCTTGATCGCTTCAAGTGGATCAACGACAATCTCGGGCATGCCGAAGGTGACAGGGCACTGCGCGAGTTTGTCAGCCGTCTGAAGACGCATCTGGCCCCATCGGATCAGGCTGCTCGTCTTGGCGGTGACGAATTCGCGATCCTTCTGCCTGCAAAGGATGCCACCCGGCGGGCTAGCGCAATGGCCGAGCAGATCGCCTCCATCTTCGTCGAGCCGTTCGGCCCAGACCTGCATCTGAGCGCCAGCGTCGGCATCGCCATTTATCCGCGCCATGCAGCGAACGCGGCAGAGCTTTTGCAGAAATCCGACATGGCCATGTACGCGAAGAAGCGCGACGGCAAGAACGGCGCACAACTGTTCGACAACGGCATGATGGACCATACTCGGGCTCGCGCCGAGATCGAGAACTATATTGAGACCGGTCTCGCCGAGGATTGGTTCGACGCCTACCTGCAGCCGATCGTCAGCCTGAACGGCCGCGATATCGCCGGTTTCGAGGCCTTGATGCGATTGAACCATCCGCAACGGGGCCTGATGGCACCGGCCGAGATCATCAACGTGGCCGAGGAAACGGCAAAGATCGTGCGCGTCGGCAACGTGGTCATGGAGAAGGCGATCGCACATCTTGCGGCCATTTCCCGTCTCCCAGGAATGCAGGACAGCTATCTCGCCATCAACTTCTCGCCGCTACAATTCGAAACCACCCTGCCCGCGCGCCTTGCCGCACTGCTTGGCCGCCATGGTATCCGCCCCCAGCGCATCGTCGTGGAAATCACCGAGGCGGTGCTGATGCACAACAATCCGCAAATCCGCACGGTTGTCGCCGAGATGCGCCGTTTCGGCTGCCGGATTGCCCTCGACGACTTCGGTACGGGCTATTCCTCGCTGAGCTATCTCAATCGCTTCCCAGTCGACATCATCAAGATCGACCAGTCTTTCACCCGGTCGATCAACGATGGCAACGACGAGGTGCGCGAGAAGAGCCGAACTCTGGTGGAAAGCATCGCGACGCTGTCCCACAAAATGGGCTGCACTGTCATTGCCGAAGGCATTGAGACCGAGGACGAATGCCAGACGCTGCACGAAATGGGTCTCGACTTCGGCCAGGGATACCTGTTCCATCGCCCCCAGCATGCAGCCGCTCTGATCGAGCGCCTGTCGAAGGCCGAACAGCCCATCGCGCGCGCGTCCTGAGCGGCCAAGGAAAGGCAACACCATGAAGAAACTGCTGCTTTTCACTCTTCTGGGCTTCGCTGCCGCGACCCACGCCATTGCGGCCAGCGTCACGCTCGCCACGGAAGAATACCCTCCCTTCAGCTATCGCGACGGCAAGGCGATCAAAGGCGCCTCAGTCGAACAAGTCGACAAGCTGATGAAGGACGCTGGGATCGATTACAAGATCGAGATGATGCCTTGGGCCAGGGCCTATAATCTCGCCCAGACGACACCTTTGAGCTGCGTCTTCACGACCGCTCACAATGCGAAGCGCGACCCGATGTTTAGATGGGTCGAACCCCTTCTGGTTGATCGCAACATCCTCATCACCCGATCAGGCTCCGGCGTCGTGGCACGCGACCTGGAAGAGGCCAGGAAGTACACGATCGGGACCCAGCGCGAGGACTACACGGAGACGACGCTGAAGGAGAACGGCTTCACCAAGCTGGACGTCGCCACCGATTTCAACGCCACATTGCGCAAGCTCCTCAACGGCCGGATCGACATGATGCCGATCTCTGAGATCTACTTCGCCAAACTCAAGGCAGAACAGCCGTTGGACAAGGTGACGGTGCTATCCTCACAGCAAATGGGGATTGCCTGCGAGAAGAACTTCCCAAGCGATTTGTTGACCAAGATGCAGGCTGCACTGGACAGACTGATTGCCGACGGCACACAGAAAACCATCTTCATAAAGTACGGCTTGAGCTCCGCGGACTAATTTTGCGCGTTTATGGCGGCTTCGCCTTGACTTTGGCGTCATTTCGCGATGGTGAACGCATAAAGCACATTTGCAAGGAAATAGACGAGCCATGCTGATTATCGCGGGCCTCGGCAATCCCGGTGGAAAATACGCCGGAAACCGCCACAACATCGGCTTCATGGCGGTGGATGCGATCCATCGCCGCCACAATTTTTCGCCTTGGTCGAAGAAGTTCAAGGCCGAGATCGCCGAGGGCGAGATTGCGGGCGAAAGAGTGCTGCTCATCAAGCCGCAGACCTACATGAACCTCTCCGGCGAAGCTGTCGGCGAAGCCATGCGCTTCTACAAACTGCAGCCCGCCGACCTGGTGGCGATCTATGATGAACTCGACCTGCCGTCGGGCAAGGCGCGCCTGAAGACGGGTGGCGGCCATGGCGGCCACAACGGCATCAAGTCGCTGGACGCCCATTGCGGCAGGGAGTATCGCCGCCTGCGCCTCGGCATCGGCCATCCGGGCGTCAAGGAATTGGTGCAGCACCACGTCCTCGGCGACTTCGCCAAGGCCGACCAGGCCTGGCTCGAGCCGCTGCTCGATGCGCTCGCCGACAACGCCGACATGCTTGTTCGAAAGGAAGACTCGCAGTTGATGAACAAGCTGGCGCTTGCCGTTGGCGGCAAGGCCGAAGAGGAAAAGCCGAAGTCCGAAAAGAAGCCGGCGGCGAAGTCCCACATCCACCAGGCTCGCAATCACAATCAGCCAAAGCTGCCGGCAACCGGGCCGATGGCCGAAATGCTGAAGAAGATGTTCGGCAGCAAGGGTGACTGAGCCATGCCGACCGGCGAACTCGTCATCCGCGCCGCCGAGATAGGCGACCTGCCGGAACTACTTGCCCTCTACCATGAGCTCAACCCGGCTGATCCGGCAATGGATCGCGCGCACGCCGAAGAGCGGTTCCAAGCGATCCTCGCACAACCTGGCATGACGATATTCGTCGGACTCGCGAGTCAAACCGCCGCGTCGTCGGTGACGCTGATCATCGTTCCCAATCTGACCCGGAGCGGCGCGTCTTATGCTTTCATCGAGAACGTTGTCACGGCCGCCGACCACAGGCAGCGCGGCTATGGCCGCGCCTTGATCAACCACGCGGTCGAAACCGCGTGGAAGGCCGGCTGTTACAAGGTGATGCTTCTGACCGGCTCGAAGGATCACGCCACGCTACGCTTCTACGAGAACTGCGGCTTCACACGGGACAAGACTGGCTACCAGATCCGGCGACCGGCGGACGACTGAGCTCATAGCAATCCAACTGCGTGCAGCCTGAAGAGAAGAAGGTTCCAGATCCACAGAATGCCGCTGTCGATCAACCAGGCCACGGCAATGGAGACGCCTGGGGAAAACAGCATGGCCAACAGCCCGCCAACCACGCTCAACATGCAGGAAATGCGGAAATTCTTGAGGCTGTCGAGACGATAATAGCCGGCGTCGTCATATTCCGTCCCGAAGAGCAGATCCGGCAGATCGTAACCGGACGATAGCGGCAGGTCCATCAACGGCCGGTCAGTCACCCGATCAGGGAGAACGTTAAAGACGGCCCGGCAAACATGGCCGATCGCACCAAGAAGCGCAAAAAGCCCTGCGGCCACGAGATAGTGCCATGTTGCTGCTTCCCCTTGCATGAACGCCCCCACCGATGCGGGCATTCTGCCGGAAAACAGCGGATGTCGAATTAACGAGGCTGGTTAAGAAATTGCCGACCTATTCCTCGGGCTCAGCCGTCAACATCAACGGGAAACCGGCGTCCTTGGCGTAGTCCATCGCTTCCTTGACCTTGGTCTCGGCGATGTCCTTGGTGCAGACCACAACCACGCTTGATCCCAACTTGTGGGCCGTCATCATCACGCGATAGCCAGTCTCTTCGCTCATGCGGAAGACGGCCTTGAGGATCATCACTACGAATTCTCGCGGCGTGTAGTCGTCGTTGAAAAGGATGACCTTGTAGAGCTTCGGCCGATCCAGCTTCGGTTTCGACTTCGTCTTCGGTTTAAGGGTAATATCGTTGTCACTCATCGGAAACCCACCCGTTGATGACATGGAGAGGCGAGAACAGTTCGCCGATACCTATATTGCGCCACGAAGCCTGGCCTTCAACCCTCGGAATGCAACAGAGTTGCGCGAAAAGCTTGACCGCAAGGCGCGTTTTATCCCATAGCCAGCACCAACGAATTCAAGAACAGCAGGTTTCAGGCCATGGGCTTCAAATGCGGTATCGTCGGTCTGCCGAATGTCGGCAAGTCGACCCTCTTCAACGCGCTCACCAAGACGGCGGCGGCGCAGGCGGCGAACTATCCCTTCTGCACGATCGAACCGAACACTGGCGAAGTCGCCGTTCCGGATCCCCGTATGCAGAAACTGGCGGCAATTGCCGGCTCCAAGGAAATCATTCCGACCCGCATCTCCTTCGTCGATATCGCCGGCCTGGTGCGCGGCGCCTCGAAGGGGGAAGGTCTCGGCAACAAGTTCCTCGCCAACATCCGCGAAGTCGACGCCGTCGTGCATGTGCTGCGCTGCTTCGAGGACGACGACATCACCCACGTCGAGGGCCGCATCAACCCGGTCGGCGATGCCGATACGATCGAGACCGAGCTGATGCTTGCCGACCTCGAAAGCCTCGAGCGCCGCGTGGAGCAGACGCGCAAGCGCGCCACGGGCAAGGACAAGGAATCAATGGCGCAGCTGCCGGTCATGGAAGCCGTCATCAAGCTGCTGAACGAAGGCAAGCCCGCACGCCTGCTCTTGAAGACACTGGCGCCCGAGGAGATAGAGATCCTCAAGGGCCTCAACCTGCTGACGTCTCATCCAGTGCTCTATGTCTGCAACGTCGCCGAAGCCGACGCTTCGACCGGCAACGAGCATACCAAGGCCGTCGCCGCCATGGCCGAACAGCAAGGCGCCGAATGCGTCATTATCTCGGCGGCCATCGAGTCGGAGGTGGCCCAGCTTCCCGAAGAGGAAGCAACGGAGTTCCTATCGGCGCTCGGCCTCGAGGAAGCCGGCCTCGACCGGCTTATCCGCGCGGGCTACCACCTGCTCGACCTGATCACCTATTTCACCGTCGGCCCCAAGGAGACGCGCGCTTGGACGATCGTGCGCGGCACCAAGGCACCGCAGGCGGCCGGCGTGATCCACACCGACTTCGAACGGGGTTTCATCCGCGCCTTCACCATCGCCTACGACGATTACATTAACTTCAAGGGTGAAGTCGGCGCCAAGGAAGCAGGCAAGGGCCGCGACGAAGGCAAGGAATACGTGGTTCAGGACGGCGACGTCATCCACTTCCGCTTCAACACCTGATCAGCAACGGCCGGGGAGATTGGGCCGCATGAAACTTTCCTACGAAGACTTCGAGCTGGGCCGACGTTTTACGCTCGGCCCGCGGACGGTCACGGCAGCAGAGATCATCGAGTTCGCGCGTGAATTCGATCCCCAACCGATGCATGTCGACGAAGCGGCTGGCCGCGCGAGCATTCTCGGTGGGTTGGCGGCATCCGGCTGGCACACTTCGGCACTCTTCATGCGTATGATGGCGGATAGTTTTCTCGTCGACTCGTTCTCCCAAGGCGCCCCCGGCGTGGACTTTATGGAATGGCGCAAGCCCGTTCTGGCTGGCGACACGCTCTCCGGCCATTCGACGGTTGTCGAGACTCGCACACTGCGCTCGAGGCCCGGCATCGGCATGGTCAAGTTCCGCCACGAGGTCGAAAATCAGAAGAACGAACTCGTCTGCGCGTCGGAGAACTCGATCATGTTCGTCATGCGTGACGTGCTGGAGAAAACAGCATGATCATGGCCGAGCGTTACGCCAGCGGTGAAAAAACTGAAATCGGCAGCTATGTGTTTACGGCCGAGCGGATCGTCCACTTTGCCGAGCGCTTCGACCCTCAACCGTTCCACCTGGACGCGGAAGCTGCAAAGACTACCCTCTTTGGTGGTCTGTGCGCATCGGGATGGCACACCTGCGCGGCATGGATGAAGACCTTTGTTGCCTACTGGAGCGCGGAAAGCGCGCGACTGACAAGCGAGGGCATCGAGCCCCCGACGCTCGGTCCCTCGCCCGGCTTCCAGAAGCTGCAATGGTTGCGGCCGGTCTTCGCCGACGAAGAAGTGACCTACTCCGTCACCTTCCTCTCAAGCCGCCCCCTGGTGTCCCGCCCGGGGCGTCGATTGAACACTATTCTGTGCGAGGGAACGATCGACGGTACGCCGGTGGTTCGGTTCGAAAGCACGGTCATCGAATTTGAATAGTCGCGGGCCTCAATGGCCCGCAAATTCCACCAGCGTCCGGACATCCACGCCAAGGTCTTCGAGCTTTTTACGACCGCCAAGATCCGGCAGGTCGATAACGAAACAGGCGGAAACGACCTCCGCACCCATCTGGCGGAGGAGTTGCGTAGCGGCGACGGCGGTTCCGCCGGTCGCAATCAGGTCATCAACCAGGATGACCTTTTCGCCGGGCTCCACGGCATCCCTGTGCATCTCCATCTCGTCGACACCGTATTCAAGGCTGTAGGCGACGCGCACCGTGTCGCGTGGCAGTTTGCCTTTCTTGCGGATCGGTACGAACCCTGCCGAAAGCTGGTGGGCAACCGCACCACCCAGAATGAAGCCTCGCGCTTCGGCCCCAGCGATCTTGTCGATCTTCATGCCGGCATAGGGCTGGACCAGTTCATCGACCGCGCGGCGAAACGCGCGTGGATTGCCGAGAAGCGTCGTAATGTCACGAAAGATGATGCCGGGCTTTGGGTAGTCCGGGATGGAGCGGATGCTGGCCGCAAGCTCCGAAATCGTATTGCTCATGGATTATCCATATTCTGCAGGGCTTCAATTCCGCGCACCCTACCAACTGCCACTCTCGGAACCAACAAAAAAGGCGGCCCGAAGGCCGCCTTTCCCTAGGCTCTGGAACAAAGCGCTTAGTGTTCCTTGTTCGCGTAGACCGAACGCTTGGTCAGGTAAATCAGTCCCGTGAAAATCACGAGGAAGACCATGACCATGAAGCCGGTGCGCTTGCGCTCTTCGAGATGCGGCTCTGCGGCCCACATCAGGAACGATGCGACGTCCTTGGCGTACTGGTCGACCGTCGCCGGCGCGCCATCGTCATAGGTGACCTGGCCGTCCGACAGAGGCTTCGGCATCGCCAGTGCGGCAGCGCCAGCGAAGTACGGGTTGTAGTGAGTTCCCTGAGCCACCTGGACGCCGGCTGGCGGCTGCTGGTCGTAGCCGGTCAGCAGCGAATAGATATAGTCGGGACCACCTTCCTGATAACCGCCGACAAATGGGATCATGTCGAATAGGAACTGCGGGAAGCCGCGCTCGATGCCGCGCGCCTTGGCGATCAGCGAGAAGTCCGGCGGCGCCGCGCCATTGTTGGCCGCTGCCGCCGCTTCGTGGTTCGGGAACGGCGACGGGAAGTAGTCCGACGGAATGGCCTTGCGGGTGAACATGTCACCGCTGGCATTCGGACCGTCCTGAACCTCGTAGTTGGCGGCAAAGGCCTTCACCTGGGCATCCGAGTAACCCAACGCCCCGAGCGTTCTGAAGGGCACAAGGCTCATCGAGTGACAGGCGGCGCAGACTTCGGTGTAGACCTTCAGGCCGCGCTGCAGCTGCCCCTTGTCATAGTGACCGACCGGGCCCGCAAATGTCCAATGCTCATGCTTCGGATGGAGCAGCGGAAAATGTGGCGTCTCGCCTTCGGCATGTTTTGCCGGCTCGGCGCCGTTCGAGGCCGCTTCCTGGGCGAATGCTGCGCCGCTCAATCCTGCGACGACAGCAAACGACAGGAGGCTTGTAACAAGCTTTTTCATGTTTCTCTTCCCTTCCTGCCGCACTCTCAGGCCTTGACCGGCTCAGCAGCCGCCGCCTTGTTGCGCTTTTCCAAAACCGCTTCGGTAATTGAATTTGGCAAGCGGCGCGGTGTCTCGACGAGGCCGAGAACCGGCATGGCAACCAGGAAGAAGGCGAAGTATAGCAGCGTGCAAATCTGCGAGATGGTGGTGTAAAGGCCTTCAGCAGGCTGGGAACCGAGCCAGCCAAGAACGATCGCATTGGCGACGAACAGCCAGTAGAACAGCTTGTACCACGGGCGATAGGCAGCCGAGCGAACCTTCGAGGTATCGAGCCAGGGCAGGAAGAACAGCACGATGATCGCGCCGAACATGACCAGAACGCCTGCGAGCTTCGAGTCGATCGGCCCGATGTTGAACGTGATCGAACGCAGCATCGCGTAGAACGGCAGGAAGTACCACTCGGGGACGATGTGGGCAGGCGTCTTCAACGGATCAGCCGGGATGTAGTTGTCCGGGTGGCCGAGGAAGTTTGGCATGTAAAAGACGAAGTAGGCGTAGACTAGCAGGAAGATCGATACACCGAGCGCGTCCTTCAGGGTCGCGTAAGGCGTGAAGCGAACGGTATCCGTCTTGGTCTTGACCTCGACGCCTGTCGGATTCGTCTGGCCAACAACGTGCAGCGCCCAGATATGCAGGACCACGACGCCGGCAATGACGAAGGGCAGCAGGTAGTGCAGCGAGAAGAAGCGATTCAGCGTGGGGTTTTCGACAGCGAATCCACCGAGCAAGAACTGCTGGATCCACTCGCCGACCAGCGGGAATGCCGAGAAGAAACCGGTGATAACCGTCGCACCCCAGAAGGACATCTGACCCCAGGGCAGAACGTAGCCCATGAAGCCGGTCGCCATCATCAGGAGGTAGATGAGAACGCCGAGGATCCAGAGGATTTCGCGCGGCGCCTTATAGGAGCCGTAGTAGAGACCGCGGGCGATGTGCAGATAGACTGCAACGAAGAAGAACGACGCGCCGTTGGCGTGCATGTAGCGCAGCAGCCAGCCGTGGTTCACGTCACGCATGATCTTTTCGACGGAATTGAAGGCAACCGTCGTTTCCGCGGCGTAGTGCATGGCAAGCACGACGCCCGTCAGGATCTGCACGACGAGCATGACCGCAAGCATGGCGCCGAAAGTGTAGGCATAATTTAGGTTTCGCGGAACCGGATATGCGACGAAACTGTCGTAGATCATGCGCGGCAAAGGCAGCCGCGAATCGATCCACTTCTCGAGGCCGGTTGATGGCTCGTAGCTGGAATGGCCACTCATAAATCAGTCCCCCTCAACCGATCTTGATTACTTTATCGGAAATGAATGAATAGGTCGGGATCGCCAGGTTCTGCGGTGCCGGACCTTTGCGAATGCGGCCGGCCGTATCGTAGACCGAGCCATGGCAGGGACAGAACCAACCATTGTATTCGCCAGCTTGGCCGAGCGGGATGCAGCCGAGATGGGTGCACGAGCCGATCATGACGATCCAGTTTTCCTTGTCCTTACCGGCGGAACGGTCGACGCCCGTCGCCTGCGCGTCGGAAGGCAGGTTGGCGTTGCGTGCAACCGGATCCTTCAGATCGGACAGCGGAACTTCATCGGCGGCCTTCACTTCCTCAGGCGTACGGTTGCGGATGAAGATCGGCTTGCCGCGCCACTTGGCGGTCAGCGACATTCCAGGCTCGAGGCTGGAAACGTCGACTTCGATGGATGCCAGAGCCAATGTCGAAGCATCCGGGCGCATCTGATCGATAAACGGCCATGCGACCGAAACGGCGCCAACGGCGCCCGCCATACCAGTGGTGAGATAAAGGAAATCACGGCGAGTGGGCTCACCCGTGATCTCGCTTGTCGTTTCGTGTTCGCTCACGGCTTAAACCATCCTCTACGCAATTTTTGCGGAACTCCGCCCTTCCCCTCGCGGCGGCGAATCTGTCGCGACACAATTCGACCATAGATTCCCCACCAATCCGGCGCGTTCTAAGCTTGATCGCAAATTATGTCCAGCCTTGGCAAGACCATGTGGGCACAATGTCGCGGGAATTTTCAGATGATTTTCGAAGACAATCACATGCTTGCCACAGTTGTGCGTTGCACCAATTCGCGCCCCATGCTAGCGACGGTCTGAAGCTTCCCTCTTCCATGTCCGGCGATGAAAGACACTTTATTCTGCTTAGCGAGTGTCCTCCTTTCGCTGTTGCTGGCGCTGATGTCGCTGCGCTACGTCACGCACGTCTGGCTTCTGGCCTTTGTCTATAGCTTTCAGATCCATTTTGCCTTGGCGGCGGTCGCAGGGTGTTTGATCCTTCTGGTGCTCAAGCGCCACTGGTACGCCTACCTGCTGCTCACCATCGCGGCGATGCTGCTGGGACATGGCGTAATAATGCTGAGAGAATTCGCGGCCACGCCCGCGAGTACAGAAACGCGGCCCTCTTTCAAGCTGATGTCCTTCAACATCGAGCACGAGAATTTCGCCAATGCGGGTCGCATTGCGGATTTCATCATCGCCTCGAACGCGGACGTCGTGAACGTCCTGGAGGCCGCGCCGCTTCGCCCTCACATCGCCCGTCTGGCCGCCACATATCCCTATCATATAGGCTGCGGTGCGGAGACCAACGAATGCGACACGCTCGTGCTTTCAAAGCGCCCGTTTGTCGACAAGAAGGTGAGCAGCCTGGGCGATCTGTGGCGCAACCGGCTGACACGCTCAGCGATCGACTTCGACGGCACGAAGATCAATTTCCTCGTTGCCCACCTCGCCAAGCCTTATTTCGACGACTTCCTGACAGACGAACTCTTCGATCTCAGATCCATGGCAAGCGCGATCGATGGCCCCCTCGTTCTTGCCGGCGACTTCAATTCCGCGATTATCGACCCACGTATTCAGCGCTTCATGCGCGAAACCGGGTTTCAGACCGTCTTTCCGGAACCGGCGAGCTGGCCGATCAAGGCGGTCCGCTTCGGCATCAGCATCGACCACGTTCTCGCCCGCCCGCCGCTGCGGCTGAAGTCGCTCAAGCGCATCGAAGACAATATGGGATCAAACCACTTTGGCCTCATGGCCGAGTTTACCATCGACCGGTGAAGCAGGAGTCGGCGCCTCGATATCGGTGGCGAGGAATCCACCGGATTGCCGGGCCCAGAGTTCTGCATAAAGACCTCCGCGCTTCAACAGGGTCTCGTGCGTGCCCTCCTCTATGATCTCGCCCTCATCGACGACAATCAATCGATCGAGCGCGGCGATGGTCGAGAGCCGATGCGCGATGGCGAGCACGGTCTTGCCTTCCATGAGGCCGATCAGATTGGATTGGATCGCCTCTTCCACCTCGGAATCCAGCGCCGAAGTCGCTTCGTCGAGAACGAGAATGGGCGCATCCTTCAGCATCACGCGCGCAATCGCAATGCGCTGGCGCTGGCCACCGGAGAGCTTCACACCTCGCTCCCCGACATGAGCCTCGAAGCCCCTGCGGCCGTTTTGGTCCTGCAGCCGCTCGATGAAGGCAAGCGCTTCCGCCCGCCGCGCCGCCTCGACGAGACGCGCTTCGCCCGCGTCGGGGCGACCGAACAGGATGTTGTCGCGAACCGAACGGTGCAGCAGTGACGTGTCCTGGCTGACGACCCCGATCTGCATGCGGAGGGACTCCTGCCTGACGGCGGCAATATCCTGGCCGTCGACCAATATCCGCCCACCTTCGACGTCGTAGAGGCGCAACAACAGGTTTACCAGAGTCGACTTGCCCGCCCCGGAGCGGCCGACGATGCCAACCTTTTCTCCTGGCTCAATAGTGAGCGAAAAGTCGTCGATGACGCCGCTTTTCCTGCCATAGTGAAAAGAGACATTCTCAAAGCGGATGCCGGGCCGCCGGACAACGAGGTCGCGGGCGTCGGGCCGATCGACCAGCCCCAGCGGCTGCGAAATCAACTCGGCGGCATTCTGAATCGTGCCAAGGTTGCGCATGATGCCGTTGAACTGTGTCATCAACCGGCCGAGAAGGAAGTTCAGACGCAGCACGAGGGCCAGCGAGAAAGCGACGGCGCCGGAACTCACGAGGCCTGCCAGCCACAGATGCACGCTGAGGCCGGCCATCATGACGATCATGATGCCCGACAGCAGTGCCATCGAGGCACGTACACCGGTGATGAAGCGCGTGAACCGCAGCACGGTGTGCTGATAGAAGTCGAAGCCTTCCCGCATATAGCGGTCGCTCTCCTCGTCCCGCGCAAACAGCTTGAGGGTCTGGATGTTGCTGTAGGCATCGACCATGCGCCCGTTGATCATCGACGCGGCTTCAGCCGTTTCCCGGGAATGAAATCGGATGCGCGGCACGAAATAGCGCGCGAGAACGCCGAATACGCCGAGCCAACAAAGCACGACTGCGGCAAGTGAGAAGTCCAGCCGGGCGACGAGCACTAACGTCGTCGCTGCATAGATGCCAACGAACCAGACGCTCTCCATGAGCGATGTCACGAGATCGCCCGTGGCCTGGCCGGCCGACCAGACCTTCGTGACCACTCGGCCGGAGAAATCGCTTTGAAAGAAGGAGAGCGATTGCCGCGAGACATGCAGGTACGATTGCCAGCGCGCCAGATTATAGAAGCCGGGCGTAATCACCTGCTGGTCCACCAGCGCAATCAACAGCGCAACGACAAAGCGGACGATACCGATAAGGACGAGCATACCGAACAGTTCGGCGCCATGCGCGGCAAGGAGACCGCTCCAGCCTTCCGCCGGCTTGATCGTCGCAAGTATGTCCACGAGCCGTCCGACGAACCAGAAGAGCGCCGCTTCTATCGCCGCCGACATCCCGCCGAGCACGAGCATCGCAACGAAGGGCGCCTTAGCCTGGCCAATATAGAACCAGATGAATCCCGACGTTGAGCGCGGCGGCTGAATGTTTTCTCGCGTCGCAAAGGGATTAATCCAATTTTCGAAGGCATGGAGGAGTCGTTTTATAAGCATAAATGCGATATAGGCTTATTAGCCAGAGCGGGAAAGCAACGGCTCCAGGGCGCAACCTTATATTTTCGTAACAATCGGTAACAACAGCGGCATCGCTGTTGAATGCGACTGACCCCGCCACAATCTCGGGGTACAATGGGTTTTTACGGGAGACGGCCGCGATGCAAGCAAGGAAGACAGTCATGTCAAGTATTCCGCTGCCCCTTGCGGAACGACTTGATGCAATCGTCGAACAGCTGGAAATATCTTACGACGAGGCTATCGCCGAGGCGATCTCTGTGTGGGTCGATCGCGAGGAAGAGCGACGTCTGTTCGCGTTGCGTGCGCTTGCATCGACCAACAGCATGCTTGTCGAAGGAAACCGCGTGAAAGACTGGGCTGACAGCCTCTGAACCGACATCCATGCGCGAAAAATTGAAGCCCTCCCCGCATCCGCAGGGAGGGCTTCTGGTTTATTCGGCCGCCTCTTCGCTCTCTTCCGAGTGATCTGCCAGGAAGCCGCCGGATTGGCGGTTCCAGAGGTCGGCGTAGACGCCGCCTTGCTCGACAAGTTCGGCATGCGCGCCAGCCTCGATGATCTTGCCCTTGTCGAGCACGATCAAGCGGTCCATCTCTGTCAGCGTCGACAGGCGATGCGCAATGGCAATCACCGTCTTGCCTTCCATCAACGCAAACAGGTTCTCCTGGATCGCTGCCTCAACCTCGGAGTCGAGCGCCGATGTCGCCTCGTCGAGCACCAGGATCGGCGCGTCCTTCAGAAAGACGCGGGCGATCGCGATGCGCTGGCGCTGACCGCCGGAGAGCTTCACGCCACGCTCGCCAACCTGCGCGTCGAGCCCCTTGCGGCCCTGCATGTCGGAAAGCCCTTCGATGAACTCCCAGGCATTCGCTCGCTTGGCGGCCTCGATGATCTGGGCATCGCTCGCCTCCGGGCGGCCATAGGCAATGTTGTCGCGGATCGAACGGTGCAACAGGGACGTATCCTGTGTCACGACGCCGATCAGTTCACGCAGGCTCTCCTGCGACACAGCCGAGATGTCCTGTCCATCGATGGTGATGCGGCCCGCCTCCAGGTCATAGAAGCGCAGCAGCAGGTTCATCAGCGTCGTTTTGCCCGCGCCGGAGCGACCGACAAGACCAACCTTCTCGCCCGCCTTGATGTCGAGGGAGAGATTGTCGATGACGCCTTTGCCCTTGCCGTAGTGGAAACGGATGCGCTCGTAATGGATTGCACCCTTCTTCGCCGACAGTTGCTGCGCGTCAGGCTTGTCGACGATGTCGTGTTTCTTTGTCATCATCTCCATGCCGTCATAGACCGTGCCGATGTTCTCGAACAGCGCCGAGACTTCCCACATGATCCACTGCGACATACCGTTGACGCGCATTGCAAGACCAATGGCGATGGCGATCGCGCCGACCGAGATCTGTCCGTTCAGCCAGAACCAGATGGACAGGCCTGATACAACGAAGAGGGCCACGCAGTTGTTCATATAGACCGCTATATGAAACAACGTGACGCGGCGCATTTGCGAGTGGACGGTTCCTAGGAACTCCTCCATGCCGCTCCGCGCATAGGTCTCCTCACGGCCGGCATGTGAGAACAGCTTGACCGTCGCGATGTTCGTGTAGCTATCGACCACCCGACCGGTCATCATCGAGCGCGCGTCCGCCTGCTGTGCCGCGATCTTGCGAAGCCGCGGCACGAAGTAGGAAACGATGCCGATATAGACGGCGAGCCAGACGAGGATCGGCACCATCAGCCGCACGTCGGCGGCCGCGATGACGATAATCATCGACAGGAAATAGGTGACGACATAGACGAAGACGTCGAGGATCTTCATCGTCGTTTCACGAACCGCAAGCGAGGTCTGCATCACTTTCGTCGCAACGCGTCCGGCGAACTCGTTGGCGAAGAAAGTCATGCTGTGACGCAGCAGGAAACGGTGCATCTGCCAGCGTGCGATCATCGGGTAGTTGCCGAGAAGCACCTGATGCATGATAAGCGAGTCCAGGCCGGCTGCCAGCGGCAGACCGATCAGGATCAACGCTCCCATCCACGCGAGCCTCGGCCACTCCGTCTGCAGGAATGTCGCCTTGTCCGCCTTGGTCAGCCAGTCCACGATGTCACCGAGGAATTGAAAAAGTGCCACCTCGCCGACGGCAATCAGCGCCGTCAGGACCGCCATGATGGCGAGCCACGGTGCTGCCGGCTTCGTGTAGTGCCAGCAAAATGCAAAAAGGCCCTTCGGGGGAGCAACCGGCTCCTCACTGGGGAAGGGATTGAGTCGCTGTTCGAACCAGCCAAACATGAAAATGCTCCGAAACTTCGCAGTTCCGGCCTCCCGGCTCGCGCAAAAAGGCGCTTGAGCTCATATGGGAACCGGACGTTCACGGGGCGAGGCCACGACAGCCGCGCAATGGATTAGAAATGGGAATTCAGGAAAGAAATGGCACTAGGCGTGCCAGATCGCCACTCGCGGGTTCACGCGTCGAGAGCGCATACGCGGCAACATTTCCATCTGGCGCTCCCTTCTGGCGATTAAAAGATGTGCACCCTTAACGCGAAACAAGCTCAATTTCCAGTCCCGACGGGCCGGAAATTGAACATTTATCGGCCAAAATGCGTCCTGTTGCGCCAAAATCACAGTTGCAATAGGTGTCTCTCGAGAAAACAGAAACGACGACATTCGCGATGGCCGACCTCAGACTAGCCCTTTATCAGCCCGACATTCCTGGTAACACCGGCACGATCTTGCGGCTTGCCGCCTGTCTCGGCTTTGCCGTTGACATCATCGAGCCTGCGGGCTTTGACATATCGGATCGCAATCTCAAGCGGGCCGGGATGGACTATATCGCTGCTGCAGCCCTCACCCGCCACGTCAATTGGGATCGTTTCGAAAACTGGCGAAAGTCTACCGGCCGCCGCCTCATACTGGCATCCACCAAGGCGGCCGAACGCTACACCGACTTGCAGTTCCGCACCGACGACATTCTCCTGTTCGGCCGCGAGAGCTCCGGCGTCCCCGATCACGTGCACGCAGCAGCAGACGCCCGGATACTTGTCCCGATGATGGAAGGCCAACGCTCCATCAACGTCGCGGTCTCGGCTGCGATGATCGTCGGAGAGGCCATGCGGCAGACCGTCTGGCGTTGACTTCTGACCTCGCTGACGCAAATGCCGATGCAGCCTTAGAACATGTCGCAAACGGCGTTGTGAATTTTTCCAAGCGGCGTATAGTTTTTAGCCGGACAATGAACTCGCTGCCCGGAAATCTATGTTTTCAACCACTTGACAAAGAGAGATTCGAACAGAACGACGCTTGTTGTCAAAAACGCAAGAGAAAGGCAGCATGGAATCCACGATCGTTATGATCAATCTGTTTGGCGCGGTAGCTCTGCTGCTGTTCGGCCTTGCACAGGTGAAGGACGGTGTTTCCCGAGCGTTTGGAGCGCGGTTGCGCACCGGCCTTGCCACCGGCACGCGCAGCGGCCTCCGCTCGTTCGTGTCAGGCTTCTTCGCGACGATCGCGCTGCAGAGTTCGACGGCGACGGCGCTGATGGTCGCCTCTTTCGTCGAGCGCGAATTGGTGAAGCCGCGCATGGCGCAAATCGTTCTGCTCGGTGCCAACGTCGGAACCGCCGTAACCGCCTGGATCGTCGCCACCGGCATCGAGTGGCTGTCGCCGCTGGTGATCCTTGCCGGCACAGTCCTGCATCGCAGCGGCTCGTCGTCGCGCCAGAGCGGTGGCACGGCGCTGATCGGCATCGGCCTGATGCTGTTGTCGCTGCATCTGTTGAGCAGCGCCACCGAACCGATGCGGCAGTCGCCGGCGCTCGGCGCCTTCATCTCCCTGCTCGACAATGCCTGGCCAGTCGCATTGGCCTTTTCCGCCGCCATCGCCTTCATTTCCTCATCGAGCCTTGCCGCCGTCGTCCTCATTCTCTCGCTGGCTTCGACGGGCATCCTGTCCGCAGGATTGATCATCGTGCTGGTGCTAGGCGCCAATCTCGGCGGCGCCATTCCGCCCGTGATCGCCTCACTAGCCGGGCCCGCGGCGGCCAAGCGGGTCACGCTCGGCAATCTGATCGTGCGTGCCATCGGCTGCCTGATTGCATTGCCGCTTGCCGGCTACGGCGCGGATCTGCTCGGAACATTGCCGCTGACGCAGGCAAAACTACCGGTCGATGCGCATCTCGCCTTCAACCTTATGCTGGCAGCGCTGGCCTGGCCGTTCTCTCGCCCCCTCTCGCGGCTCATGCTGAGACTGGTACCGGAAGAGGCCCAGCCGGACGGTGGGCCACGGTATCTCGACCAACACGAGCTGGCGACGCCGGTCGTTGCGCTTGCCAGTGCGACGAGGGAGGTCCTCGGCGTCGGCGATCTGATCGAACGCATGCTGATACGCGCGTCGGATGCCTTCGAGGCCACCAATCTGGAGAATCTCAAGGAAATCCCGTCGCTGGAAAGGCGGGTCGACAGCCTGCAACAGGAGGTAAAGGTCTACCTTTCAAAGCTCGGCCGTGCCGGTCTGAGCGAAGAGGACGGTCGCCGCTCGATTGTGATTATCGACTACGCGATCAATCTCGAACACATCGGTGACATCATCGAAAAGGGCCTCATGCCGCAGGTGACCAAGAAGCTCTCGCTCGGCCTGAAGTTCTCCGAAGAAGGCTATGAGGAACTGAGGAAGCTGTTCCACCTGACGATCGACAATCTGCGGATTGCCCAGACGATCTTCGTCACTGGCGACTTCAATCTCGCTCGGCAATTGATGGAGGTGAAGGTCGAGGTTAGGCGAATGGAGAAGCAATCCTCGGAGCGGCATCTGGAACGCTTGCGCGATGGCCGCGCCGACAGCCTTCAAACAAGCTCGCTCCATCTCGATATGCTGCGCGACCTGAAGCGGATCAACGCCCACATCGTCTCCGTCGCACACCCAATCCTGGACGAGAGCGGCCTCCTGATTGAAAGCAGGCTCAAAGGTGCGGCTGAATAGCGCTCAATCGGCAGATGGCAACCGCCGCATCGTGAATTCGATCTGATCGCCTTCGAGCTGTCGCCAGCTCTCGACTTCCGTCCAATACGCCGCCTTGGGGTATTCGTCGAACCATTCGCGCGCCTTGGCGCGGGCATCGAGCAGATTGAGACAATATGTCTGTCGTACGAAACGATCGTTCTTCCGGGCTGTGCCTTCCGCCCGGTGGGTAGCAATCCGTCGCTTGAGACCATCGAACGACGGAGGTCCAGGAATTTTCGTCATGAGCCTACCTCTGTGGGAAAAAGGTAATATCGAAAATCGCTTTTTGCGAGTCGAATCTGAGGAAGCCTCAGGCCGGTCCACTGCGCTGGTAGGACCCTGCCCTACCTGCTATCAGAGCAGCAAAGACGAAGGCACGAGTCGATCGTCGACCCGCTCGGAGAGAAACAGAATGGAAAGACCCGAACTTCCGATTGGCCTGCCTGACGATATCGAAGAGAAGAAGTCGACTGCCCGGGCATGGTTCGAAAGTCTCCGCGACACCATCTGCGCGTCTTTTGAAACGCTGGAAGACGAGGTCTCCGGCCCGCTTTCGGATAGAGAGCCGGGCCGCTTCATGGCCAAGGACTGGTCCCGCGAAAACGGTGCAGGTGGCGGCGGCCGCATGTCGATGATGAACGGTCGCGTCTTCGAGAAGGTTGGCGTGCACACCTCCACCGTATATGGCGAATTCGCGCCGGACCTCCGCGCCCAGATGCCGGGCGCCAAGGAGGATCCACGCTTCTGGGCCTCGGGCATTTCGCTGATCGCCCATCCAGTCAATCCCAACGTGCCTGCCGTTCACATGAACACGCGCATGGTGGTGACCTCCAGCCGCTGGTTCGGCGGTGGCGCCGATCTGACGCCGGTGCTCGATCGCCGCCGCACCCAGGAGGACGAGGACAGCGAGCTGTTCCACAAAGCGATGGAGATCGCCTGCCGTAGCCACTCCGGCGTCGCCGATTATGCGGCCTACAAGACGTGGTGCGACGAGTATTTCTTCCTCAAGCACCGGAACGAGCCACGCGGCATCGGCGGCATCTTCTACGACTGGCTGCATTCAAGCGAGGAAGCAGGCGGGTGGGACGCCGATTTTGCCTTCACTCGCGACGTCGGACGGGCCTTCGCAATGGTTTATCCACGGATTGTTCGTTCGAACTTCAATAAACAGTGGACAGACGCGGATCGTGACGAACAATTGATTCGCCGTGGGCGCTATGTTGAGTTCAATCTCCTCTACGATCGAGGTACAATCTTTGGCCTCAAGACAGGAGGAAACGTAGAGTCCATTCTCTCATCCCTGCCCCCTCTCGTCCGCTGGCCGTGACCGCGTAAATAAAGACGACCGCGGGGCTTAAATTCGAAGACTGGACCACTAAGTCTAAAGGTGTACGCGTAACAATCGGAGGAGGATTGTCATGACGATACAAACTAGCTCTGCGGCATCCGCGACTGCCCATGAGCCGCCCCCACCCGCCGATACGCCGGAGTTTCTATACCGGATTGCCGAAGGGTTCAGGGCAAAGAGTGGATCAGACCTCCCACTTTCATGCTTTATCCAGCAAGTGAAGCTTCAACTGGCCAGTGGAAAGACGCCGGAAGAACTCGATCGTCTGGCCACGCGCCAGGACAACAAAGCAGCGACCGATTGCTACAGATCCTGGGCAATGCCCGAATAAGGATAAAATGACCACCCGGCCGGTCCTTCGCGCCGGCCGGCTCCGGAACCTTCCTACCGTTTCGAACATTCACGCATTGCAGCACCGCGCAATGGCATGAAATCCGACAGAAGGAGGAAATAATGAGACTCTTTGAATGTGGCACGCTCGTCCCCGGATGCGACTGGCATACCCGGGCGAATGATGATGCCGAAATCGTCCGTCGTGTCGTTGAGCACATGCGTAGCGCCCACGGCGAGACTGTCATCCGTGAAAACATGGTCGACAACATCAAGGCTCGGATCCGCAACGAAGCGACCGCGGCCTAAACTATCTGGTCAGATCTTTCAGCCGGGCGAGTAACGCCGCCCGGTCCGGCGAGAAATTTTGCTCGACCCAGAAGTCCTCCAGTGACGAAAGCATCTCGCCCACCCTCTTCCCGGCGGCCACGCCTGCATCCATGACGTCGCCGCCATTGATCGGAAACTGAGGTTTCTTCCAGCTTTCGGCGTGGTTCAGCAGATTGCCGAGCCTTGCCGAGCGAGCCATCTCCTGCATGTCGCCTTCTGCTTTGCCGCGCGCGGTAGCCAGCGCCAGCTTCAAGCGCGTCTTGATCCCATCCGCGCCGTAGCGATAAAGCAGCCGCGCGAAGGCGGACGACGATAATTCGTCGTTGACAACAGGCCGCTTGGACCAGGCCTTGAGGTAGGCGGCCTCGGCATTGGCGAGCTTCAGGCGGCTAGCCATCTTCTCCAGCCGCTCGGTATCGGGAGGAACGATGGCGGCGAGGCGCAAAAGCGGGTCGGGCCTCCAATCAAGTGCCCGCTCCGTGTCGATCAACGCCGGAATGGTATCGATGCCCCATTTCTCCGTTTCCGGGAGGATCTCAGTGAGCACGCCCACCTGCCGCATCCAAAGGAGCGCCCGCCCAGGATCCTCGGCGCTCAGCAATTTGCGGAGTTCCGACCATACCCTTTCGGCGGAAAGCGTCTTCAGTTTGGAGCGAGCGGATGCGCACGCCCTCAAGCCGTCGGCGTCTGGACGGCCAGTGCCGTAGCAAGCAAAAAAACGGAAAAAACGCAGGATACGCAGATAGTCCTCGGCAACACGCGTCGGCGCATCACCGATGAAGCGGATGTTGCGCTTCTCGATATCTGCAAGGCCACCGACCAGATCGATGACATCGCCCTTGGCATCGACATAGAGCGCATTGATCGTCAGGTCACGGCGCTCCGCGTCCGTTTGCCAATCCGAACTGAAGGCCACCTTGGCGCGCCGCCCGTCGGTTTCCAAGTCGGCCCTCAGCGTCGTGACCTCAAAGGGCTTTCCGTCGATAACGAGCGTTACAGTACCGTGTGCAACACCGGTCGGAACGGACTTGATCCCCGCAGCAGCCGCGCGCTCGATGACCTGTTCCGGCGTCAGCGTTGTTGCCACGTCAATATCGCTCACGGCGAGACCCATGAGGCTGTTGCGGACGGCACCGCCGACGACACGCCCCTCGCCTCCATCGGCGTTGAGCAGCGAAAAGACGCGCGCCAGAGCCGGGTCCTTGAACCATGCCTCGTTGCCAAGGTTGGTCATGCATAGAGCCTTTCATAGAGGGTGCGAACGATGCCGGCGGTAATGCCCCAGATCATCCGGCTTTCATAGGGCATACGGTAGAAATGCCGCTCTAGTCCGTCGAGCACGCGCTGGTCACGGCTATGGTTGGCCGGGTTCATCAGAAAAGACAGCGGCACTTCGAAGACGTCATCGACCTCGGCCGGGTTGAGTTTCAATTCGAAGCCACGCTGGACCACAGCAAGCACCGGCGTAATACGGAAACCGGTCGATGCAAGGTAGTTCGGAAGCCGCGCTACAGTCTCGACAAAGGAACCGTCGATACCGATCTCCTCATGGGTCTCCCTGATTGCAGCCTTTTCGGCGGAGCCGTCGACAGCGTCGATCTTCCCACCCGGAAACGCGATCTGCCCTGAATGCTTACGCAGCGTCGCCGTGCGCTGGGTGAAAATCACATGTGCATCGTCACCATCGTCGATGACAGGCACCAGCACCGCGGCATCGCGAAGTTTGAAGCTTTCCACCTGCGAAACAATGTCGGGGTTGAGAATATGATCGCCGTGATCGCGCCAGGAAAGATCCACAGGACCGCCGGTCTGGTGAAGCGCGCGCCGGCGAAACTCAGCCGCCGAATAGAGCGAACGGTTTTCGGTCAGAACATTGGTCATCGGGAGAGTACATCCAGTTCATCCGCCGGCATAACGGGAAACGTGACTCCGCCGGAGCGAAGGCAGAACATCGTCGTGCCGTCAACGTCGAGACGTTCGCCACGTTCAACGAGTTCGTACATGATGGGGCGGGAGATCAGTGCCTCCAATTGCCCGCGCACATGAAGATAGGGTTTCAACTCGCTGTTTTCGCCGTGGATTGCAAAGCGGAGCGGATGCTCCGGCCCAGCTTCGACAACATCGCCGACATTCGTCCGGAAGGTCAGTAGCGGCGCCCCATCCCGTTCACCGGCATTCATTTCAACGGCCACGAACGGCGCATCCACAACGCGAATACCCACCCTTTCCACAGGCGTCACAAGATAAGTCTTCCCGTCCTCGTCCTTGCGCAAGACCGTTGAAAACAACCTGACGAGCGGCGCCCGGCCGATCGGCGTTCCCATGTAGAACCATGTGCCATCCGCTCGGATTTCCATGTCGATATCGCCGCAGAACGGCGGATTCCACCTGTCGACTGGCGGAAGACCCCGGGCTTTGCCACCAGCATCGCCGGCGGCGCGCGCAATCAGCGCGGCAAGACCGGCCGCGTCCGTTGTCGCCTTGATCTCTTCGGCTGCCATTCTTCTGTCCCGGTTTGTCTTTAACTCCAGAAGGTCACGAGATAGTCATTCGGAACGAACTTGTCAGCCCGCAACATCTCCATAACTCTATCTGGTATGACGCTTGCGTGTAAGCCTGACGATTCGCGACGAATGATATCAGCCGCTGGAGATGCCTTATGGGTATGATGAAGACCGACGCCCCCCTCGATGAAAAGGCGATCATCGCCGCGGCCGAGAAGGCCCTCGCAGATATTGCCGCTGTTCGGGGCGAAGTCTCCAAGGTCATCTTCGGCCAGGAAAGCGTCGTTGAGAACACTCTTCTCGCGGTTCTCTCGGGCGGTCACGCCCTGTTGGTCGGCGTGCCGGGTCTCGCCAAGACGAAACTCGTCACAACGCTCGGCGAAGTGCTCGGCCTTGCCTCCAACCGCATCCAGTTTACACCAGACCTCATGCCCTCTGACATTCTGGGTTCTGAGGTCATGGACCAGGATGACAGCGGCCGCCGCTCCTTCCGTTTCGTCAAAGGTCCGGTGTTTGCCCAGCTGTTGATGGCCGACGAAATCAACCGCGCGTCGCCGCGCACGCAATCGGCCTTGCTGCAATCCATGCAGGAATACCATATCACCGTCGCCGGCCACCGCTACGACTTGCCCGTGCCCTTCCACGTCCTTGCCACCCAGAACCCGCTGGAACAGGAAGGTACCTATCCTCTGCCGGAGGCACAGCTCGACCGCTTCCTTCTTCAGGTCGATGTCCACTACCCCGAACTAGCGGCCGAGCGGCAGATCCTGCTTGAGACGACGGGCATCAGCGAAACCAAGCCGCAAGCGATCCTGAATGCAGAGCGCCTTGTCGAAATCCAGACACTGATCCGTCAGATGCCCGTCAGCGAAACCGTTGTCGACGCCATCCTCGCGCTCGTCCGCTCCGCCCGTCCAGGCCAGGGCAACGCCTCGACGGACAAAAACGTCGCCTGGGGTCCCGGCCCGCGCGCTGGCCAGGCGATGATGCTTTGCGCCCGCGCTCGCGCCCTATATGAGGGCCGTCTCGCACCATCCGTTGACGACGTCCATGCGCTCGCCGAGCCGATCCTGCAGCACCGCATGGCACTGACATTCGCAGCGCGGGCGGAAGGCATGTCGGTTCGCGATGTCGTTGGCGGGCTGGTCAAGCAGGCCAAGGGATAAGGAAGCGTCTGCGTGGCACCCATCGGACAGATCGTCAATCCGACTTCGGGCACCGATGCCCTTGCTCGCGCAAGGCAGCGGGCGAGCCTGGTGCCGGATTGTCTGGTGGAGGCCAAGCGGATCGCGAATAGCGTGATCGCCGGCTGGCACGGCCGCCGCAAACGTGGCATTGGCGAGAACTTCTGGCAGTTCCGCCCCTATAGCGAAGGCGAGAGCCTGTCCCGCATCGATTGGCGCCGCTCGGCACGCGACGACCACACTTACATCCGCGACCGCGAGTGGGAGGCAGCCCACACTGTCTGGCTCTGGGCCGACATGTCTCCCTCGATGATGTACAAGTCCACCTTTGGAAACGCCTCCAAGGAAGGTCGGGCTCTCGTCATCATGCTTGCGCTTGCCGAGATCCTCGCACGCTCCGGCGAACGCATCGGGTGTCCCGGCGTCATGGAACCGATTGCCGCACGCAACGCTGCCGAACGGCTCGCAACAGCATTGATGCATGCGCCGCTGAGTGGAGGACTGCCCGACACGGCCATGATCCGCGGCTGGAGCGAACTCGTGCTGATTGGTGACTTTCTTGACGATGCAGCCGCAGTCATGGCGCGCATCAGCCCCTTGGCGCGGCGCGGTCTGCGCGGCCACGTCATCGAGATCGCCGACCCGGCCGAAGAACTTTTCCCTTATGATGGCCGCACCGAATTCACTGATCCCGAGACAGGCTCGAAGCTGACCTCGGGCCGCGCCGAGCATGTTCGCGAGGCCTATACCCACGCCTATCTCGGCCGTCGGTACGATCTCGGCCAGGCGCTGCGCCACATGGGCTGGACCTTTGTCAGCCATCGGACCGATCATCTTGCCTCTGAAGCGCTGGTGGCCGTTCATATGTATCTGTCAGGCATGCCGGCAAAAGCGACGCATGGAGGGCAACCATGAGCTCTCTCCCCTTCGCATTCGCCTACCCAGCAATCCTCGGCGCGCTTTTTGCCTTGCCGATCATCTGGTGGCTGCTCAGATTGACGCCACCGCGACCTAAGACGGAAGTCTTCCCGCCTCTGAAAATCCTTGCGACAGTCCTGAAGCGGGAGGAAACCCCGGCCCAGAGCCCCTGGTGGTTGACCTTGTTGCGCATGCTGTTGGCCACAGCCGTCATTCTGGCGATCGCTGACCCGATCTTCAATCCGCGGGCGAATTCAATCGCTTCCGGAGGTCCGCTCGTCCTCTTTGTTGACAATGGCTGGGCCACATCCCCGGATTGGGATCGCCGCGTGAAGACAGCGGAGGCGCTGATAGATGACGCTGAAGCGGCCGGAACACCGGTTGCCATCGCCTTCACGGCCGATCCGACAAATGATGCGGTCCCGGGAACGGCCGCGACAGCCCGCGACAAGCTGCGGGCCGCTGAACCGAAGCCGCTTGTACCGGATCGGCAGCGCGCGTTCGACGCTCTCCGTGCCGCACTGAACGGCGTACATCCCGGTACCCTCGCCTTCCTGACGGATGGAGCGGCCGCGGGCGATCACGACGCCACCGTCCGCCAACTCTCCGACCTTTCGCCGGCTCAACTGCGTTTGGTCTCAGGTGACGAGGCCGAGACGATGGCAATTACGTCGGCCAGCAATGCCGCCGACGCCATGACGGTCACCGCAACCCGCCTCAATAGTGCCGCTGCCGCTTCGTATCCCGTAACGGCGCAAGACACTCAGGGGCGTGCGATCGCCGCCGGCGCGATCGATTTCCAACCGGGTCAGAGCGTCGCGACCGGATCGATCACGGCGCCGTTCGAAATGCGCAACGATTTCGCGCGCGTCAGCATGGATAACCACGCGACGGCTGGCGCCGTGCATCTGCTCGACGACGGCTTCAAGCGTCGCCGCGTCGTCCTGCTGTCCGGCGAAGTCGGCGATACGTTCCAGCCGCTGCTTTCGCCGCTCTATTACATTCAACGCGCCCTGCAGCCCTACGCCGACCTGATCGAGCCGAACACACCCGATCTCGCGACCTCGATCCCGGACCTGCTCTCGCAGAACCCATCCGTCATCATCATGGCCGATATCGGTCGGCTTCCCCAGCAGACCTATGAGCCGCTGCAGCGCTGGATCGCCAATGGCGGCACGTTGGTCCGCTTCGCTGGGCCGCGTCTTGCCGCCGCTCCCGCTGACGACCCCTTGGTTCCGGTCATATTGCGACAGGGTGAACGCGCCCTCGGCGGCGCTCTGTCCTGGGCCGAGCCGCAGCCGCTGGCGGAGTTTCCCACCTTCGGCCCGTTCGCGGGAATGCCAAAGCCCACGGATGTCACGGTCAAACGCCAGGTTCTTGCTGAACCGACGCCAGATCTTGCCGAGCGCACCTGGGCGAGCCTCGCTGACGGTACGCCGCTGGTAACGACGAAGCCGATCAATGCCGGCCGCATTGTCCTCTTCCACGTCAGTGCCGAGGCGACTTGGTCCGACCTCCCGATCTCAGGCAATTTCGTCGAAATGCTGCGCCGCCTCGTCCAACTGTCACGCTCGGGTGGTGTCACCGCCGAAGCCGGAGCTTCTACGGCAGAAGCTTTGCCGCCCTTCCGCCTCTTGACCGCCAAAGGCGCGTTGACGACGGAGACCGGGACCGCGCGCCCGTTGATCCCCAACGTCAAGGTCACCCCGGTTGCCAGCTTTGACAATCCTCCCGGGCTCTACGGCTCCGAGGAAGGATTTACCGCGCTGAACGTGTTGCCGAAGGATGCCGAGTTGAAGCCTATCGATACGTCGGGCATTACCGTTGTGCGCGAAGGGTTGATTGGAGGGGAGACATGGTCTGCAAAGCCTGCTCTGTTCCTGATTGCCTTCCTGCTCCTGTTGGCTGACAGCCTGATCGTGCTGTTCATGAGCGGTGCCTTTTCGCGCCTTCGCCCAACGGCGCGCGCGGCAGCGCTTGTTGCCGTGGCGATCAGCGCCGCCTTCTTCCTCCAACCAGGGCAATCGCGAGCCGACGACGCAAAGCCGGGCGACGATCAGATTTTTCAGCGTCTCGACAATACGCACCTCGCCTATGTGGTTACCGGTGAGCAGGAGGTGGATCGGCTCTCCGAACGAGGGCTTGTCGGCCTGACGGACTTCCTGACCTATCGTACCACGCTGGAACCGTCGCCACCGGTTGGCCTGGACCTAGCGAAGGACGAGCTTTCCTTCTATCCGATCATCTATTGGCCTATTTCGGCAACCGCCCCCATGCCCTCGTCGGCAGCGATCAACAGGATCGACGCCTATATGCGCGCTGGCGGGACGGTACTCTTCGACACCCGCGACCAGTTCAGCGCGCTCGACAACAACGGCGGTTCGGTCAGCGCCAACGGCGAGCGACTGCAGCAGATCCTTGCCAACCTCGATATCCCGCCGCTCGAGCCGGTACCCTCGGACCACGTGCTGACGAAGTCCTTCTACCTCCTGTCGAGCTTTCCCGGCCGTTATACCGGGAGCCCGCTCTGGATCGAGGCGCGCCAGGAAAACCGCGCGGCCAATGCCAAGTCGACGGCGACGGCCGATGGCGTTTCTCCAATCCTCATCACGGGCAACGACTTTGCTGGCGCCTGGGCCGTCGATGACAACGGAGTGCCCATGCTGCCGACGGTTCCGCCTGATGAGACACAGCGTGAGTACGCCTACCGCAGCGGCGTCAACATCATGATGTATATGCTGACTGGCAACTACAAGACCGATCAGGTCCACGTTCCCGCTCTCTTGGAACGATTGGGCCAGTGACATGACGATTGATTTTTCGCCCTTCATTCCTTGGCCGCTCCTGGCGGGTCTGGCGATCATTGTCCTGGTGACCGCAGCATTTGCCATTTGGCGCCGTGTGCGCGGCGCCTGGGTTCGCTCGATTGCCGCCGTTGCTTTGCTGGCCGCCCTCGCCAATCCGCTGTTGCTGCAGGAGGATCGCGAACAACTGTCGACTGTCGTGCCGGTCATCGTCGATCGCAGCCAGAGCCAGCAGACGCCCGAACGCATCAAGATGACCGACGATGCTCTGGCGCAGTTGAAGGAGCGCCTCGCCCGCTTCCCCAATGTCGAACCACGCTACGTCGACGCAAGCGAACCAGAGGACTCCGACGCGCCGTCGACGCGGCTGTTCAACGCGCTGTCTGCGGCCGTCGCGGATGTACCGCCCGCCCGCATCGGCGGCGCGATCATGCTGACGGATGGCGAAGTCCACGATGTCCCCGGCGTCAACCAGGCGCTCGGCTTCGACGCACCCATCCACGGCTTGATCACCGGCAAGGCCAACGAATTCGATCGCCGCATCGAAGTCGTCAAGGCACCGCGCTTCGGCATCGTCAACGAGGAGCAGCAATTGCTGCTGCGCGTCTTCGACGACGGCCCGAGCCCCGGTGGAACCGCTGACGTCACGGTGAAGCTTAACGGCAATGAGATCGCCACGCTCCAGGCAACACCGGGACGCGACACGCCTTTTTCTTTCAAGGTCGAGCGCGGCGGCAGCAACGTCCTCGAATTTTCGGTTGCCGGCCTTCCCGGTGAGGTTACCGAGGCGAACAACCGCGCCGTCCATGTGATTGACGGCATTCGCGAGAACCTGCGCGTTCTGTTGGTCTCCGGCGAGCCGCACGCAGGTGAGCGGGCATGGCGCAACCTCCTGAAGTCGGATGCGTCTGTGGATTTGGTGCATTTCACCATCCTGCGCCCGCCTGAAAAGCAGGACGGTACGCCGATCAACGAACTGTCGCTGATTGCCTTCCCGACCCGCGAGCTGTTCGTCGACAAGATCAAGGACTTCGACCTGATCATCTTCGACCGCTACCAGCATCGTGGCGTCCTGCCGATCCTCTACTACGACTACATCGCCCAGTATGTGGAAAACGGTGGCGCCTTGCTGATTGCCGCCGGACCCGAACATGCCGGCCAGGATTCGATTGCGTTGACACCGCTGTCGTCCGTATTGCCGGCCGCGCCCACCGGCCAGATGATCGAGAAGGCCTTCTATCCCAGGCTCTCGGAGGAAGGCCGCAAACACCCGGTCACCCGCGGTCTCGATGGATCCGCAGACGAGCCGCCGCATTGGGGCCGCTGGTTCCGCAGCGTCGATGTCGAACAGCCGCAGGGCCAGACCGTAATGGTCGGCGCGGACAACCATCCGCTGCTCGTTCTCAATCGCGCCGGACAGGGACGCGTCGCGATGCTGCTCTCCGATCAGGGCTGGCTCTGGGCGCGCGGCTTTGAAGGCGGCGGCCCGCACGTGTCGCTCTATCGTCGCGTCGCGCATTGGCTCATGAAGGAACCAGCCCTCGAGGAAGAGGCGCTGACTGCACGGGCAGCCGGCCGCACGCTGGAGATTACGCGGCAGACGATCGGGGGCAACCCTGGCGATGCGACGGTCCGCTACCCCTCAGGCAAGACGGAAACACTGCCGCTGACGCAAGCCGAGCCTGGCCTCTTCAAGGCGGAAAAGAAGATGGACGAGATCGGCCTCTTCGAAATCAGGAACGGCGAAATGACGACGCTCGTTCATGTCGGCGCGGTCGATGCTCCGGAATTCAAGGCGATGATCTCGACGAGCGATGCATTGAAGCCCATTGCCGACAAGTCGAAAGGCCTCGTCACCCGTGTTTCCAACAATGACGGCGCGATCAGCATCCCGCCGATCTTGCCGGTTCGTGGCCAGATCCGGGTTGCCGACAACGATCGTATGCAGATCCACCTCACGAATGAAACGGTGCTGAAGGGCATCAACACCCTGCCGCTGTTTGCCGGTTTTGCCGGCGTCGGCATCCTGCTCCTTGCCTTCGGCGCCATGTGGTGGCGCGAAGGGCGTTAGCGGCATGGCCGAATTTGAGCTAACGGGCTCGCCCGCAGCTGATGATCTCACGACGATCGGCGACGCACTCTCGGCCTTCAACGTCCATGACGTCGGCCCTGCCGAGCGCCAACCGCTTGCGGTTCTCATCCGCGATACCGACGGCAACGTCTCCGGTGGGCTTTCCGGCTATACTGCCTGGGGCTGGCTTTTCACCCAGTTGCTGTACATTCCCGACAACGAACGCGGTAAGGGCATGGCCGGCAAGATCCTTGCCCTGGCCGAAGAGGAGGCAATCGCACGCGGCTGCCACGGTGCCTGGATCGATACCTTCAATCCACAAGCGCTACGGGCATACCAACGTCAAGGCTACGAGATATTCGGCGAATTGCCTGAGTTTCCAAAAGGCCGAACGCGCACATTTCTGCGCAAGGTGCTGGCCGAAGTTAGCTGAGCGCAGCCAGCCGCGTCTCCGTATCGATTGCCGTCGTGGCTATTGCTGCCACGACCAACAGGCCCGCGAACAGGCCAATGGCCAAGCCCAATCCGCCTGAAACGACGTATGCCATCAGGGAAGGCGCAAGCAAACCACCGAGGCGCGCCATCGCCCCTGCCGATCCCATGCCCGTCGCTCGCGATGCGGTGGGGTAGAGTTCCGGCGTATAGGCGTAGAGTGCTCCCCAGGTTCCGAGCAGCGCGAAGCTCATGACCAGCAGCGACGCGCCGACAAGCATATCGCTTGGAGAAACGACAAAGAGCAAGCACCCGAGCGCCGACAGCAGGCAGAACCCGATCAATGTCGGCTTGCGGCCCCAGGCCTCGACCCCATAGGCTGCAAGTGCATAACCTGGCACCTGCGCAAGTGCAACGAACACCAGGAAGCCGTATCCGCGCACAAAGCCGAACCCATCGCCCGCCAGCTTCGCCGGCATCCACGTGAAGACGCCGTAGTAGGAAACGGAAACCAGGAACCAGATCGCCAGGATCAACAGGCTACGGCGCCGCAGCTCGTCGGAGAATATGCCTTCCGCGGCATGTGGCGTTGCGACGATTTCGTCGTCCGACGGCAGGGGCGCTTTCTGATTCACAGCCAGCATCCTGTTGACGATCACCTTCGCCTCGGCTGTCCGTCCGGTCCGTAACAGGTAAAGCGGTGATTCAGGAACGAAGAGGCGCAGCGTAAGACCCACCAGGGCCGGCACAGCCGTGACCGCGAAAATATAGCGCCAGGGGTCGGTCACTCCAGCAACGCTCGCAGCCCAGGCGGCAAGCGCGACAATCAGCGTTCCGATCGCCCAGAAACCTTCAAGCGCAACCAACCAGCGGCCACGGCTCTTGGCAGGCAGGAATTCGGCCATCATCGCGTAGTCCACCGGCAGCGTGCCGCCAACCGCCATGCCGGTGAGGAATCGCAATGCAAGCAGAGCGACAAAACTGGGAGCGAAGATAGAAAGAATGCCGAAAAGCGCATCGAAGGCGACCGTCACGATCAGCACTTGGCGGCGTCCGACCCTGTCGGCAAGCCGCCCGAAGGCGACGGCTCCGATAAGCATGCCGAGAAAGAATAGTGTACCAGTCTGCAGGGCTTGCGGAACGGACAAGCCGAAAGTGGCAGCGATAGAAGCTGCGGTGAAGCCGACAGCAAGCACCTGCATGGCATCCGCCGCCCACACAAGACCGAAGATACCGATCAGGCGTCGCTGGAACGCCCCGGTGCCGGCGCGATCCAGCGCCTCGTCCATGGAAATGCCGCTCATGCTCTAGCCCTTCAAGCCACTGAAAGATCACGCAAAGCGCGCTTCAGGCATAAGGCTCAATACCGCACGCGACCTATTTTCGCCAGCCAATAGTTCCCTTGAGCCTGCTTTGCGCATCCTCGGCGAGTGGTACGACCAATACGCGCGCCGGATCGACGGGACCGGGAAATGCCAGTGCGTTATGAGCAACTCTCTCGAAACCGAGCGGGCAGTAGTAGGGAGGATCGCCGATGAGGATGACTGCCTCCGATCCCTTGCGGCGCGCGGCATCAATGGCGATCCGAACCAGTTCCCGGCCGATACCGCGACCCTTGTGGGACGGTCGCACGGCCAGTGGCCCCAGCAGGTGCGCATTGACCGAGCCCGCCAGGACGGGCGTCATGCGCACTGATGCAATCGTTTCGCCGTCGTCGGCGCATATGAAGGAGAGCGAGAGGTCGTGCGGCCCCTGCTCGCGAATCCGCGCGGCGGCCCGGGTATGCCGCCCGGGACCGAATGCTTCTTCGTTGATGTGTTCGATGGCAGCGTCGTGCGACGCATCCTCAGTGAGGTAGACCAGATCGTGCTTGTGCATGATGAGACGGAAACCGGGTAGACAGAATTGATGGATCTCGAGCACGCCCTTCGGCGTTCGGGAGCATCAGCGTCGTCGCAGGTTTCTCGGTGCAAACATCAAATCGGGTTCCTGAAGTGTGAAATGGCCGATAGCAGGAAAAATTTCGGTCGTCCAATGGAAATTTTGCGCAAGGCAACGCTGCGTGACGCACTGTTCAATCTTTACCGCCCTGCAAATGCGCCGGACCTGCGATATGTGTGGGCCAAGGAAAAATTGAAGGATCACAACATGGGCATGCTGGTTGATGGCGTCTGGCATGACGTCTGGTACGATACGAAAGAAACCAAAGGGCACTTCAAGCGCGCCGCTTCCCGGTTTCGCAACTGGATTACCGCCGACGGCGCAGCCGGACCGTCCGGTATCGGTGGCTTCAAAGCCGAGGCTGACCGTTACCATCTCTATGTTTCGCTGGCCTGCCCTTGGGCGCATCGCACGCTCATCTTCCGCAAGCTCAAGAAGCTCGAGAATCTTATCAGCGTTTCGGTCGTCGATCCGCTAATGTTGTCGAACGGCTGGGAGTTCAAGGTCGGCGACGGCGCAACGGGCGATCATCTCTTCGGTTCCAAGACGCTGTGGGAAGTCTATGTGAAGGCCGACCCACATTATTCCGGCCGCGTGACCGTGCCTGTCTTGTGGGACAAGAAGACCAACACGATCGTCAACAACGAGTCGTCCGAAATCATCCGGATGTTCAACAGCGCCTTTGATCATTTGACCGGCTCGACTGCTGATCTTTATCCGCAAGACCTGCGCGCCGATATCGATGAGCTTAATTCCGTCGTCTATGACACCGTCAACAACGGTGTCTATAAGGCCGGCTTTGCCACGACCCAGGAAGCCTACGGGGAGAATGTGGTCAAGCTTTTCGAAACACTCGATATGCTTGAAGACCGTCTGGGCAAGGGTCGTTATCTCTTCGGCGATCGGCTGACCGAGGCCGACTGGCGGCTGTTCACGACGCTGGTTCGTTTTGATGCCGTGTATGTCGGTCACTTCAAGTGCAACATCCGCCGTATCGAAGACTATCCTAATTTGTCGGCTTACCTGCGCGATCTCTACCAGACGCCCGGCGTCAAGGAGACGGTCAATTTCCGTCACATCAAGGACCACTATTACCGCAGCCACAAGACGATCAATCCGACCGGCATCGTGCCTGTCGGCCCAGCGCTAGATCTCGATCGCCCGCATGGCCGGGCGCGATTGGCTGCAGCCTAGCGCTGGTCTACCACACGTGGGCGAGCTCCTGCTCGCCCGCGAGTTCCGCCAGCCGGCGGCGTGTTGCCTCCGTGGTATCTGCTGGCAGGTCATCGATGGCGAAAAAGCCGCACTCGACGATTTCGCGATCCGGTGGACGGGGTGCGGTTTGCTCCACCTGCGTCTTATAGAAGAGGACATGGTCGCGTCGGCTCGCCGCCTTGTTAAAATAGACGTGAAACAGCTGCGGCCGTCCGAGAATACGCAAATTCCCCTCCTCGCGGAGTTCTTTGATCAACGCTTCCTCGGCAGTTTCATGGCGCTCGAGCCCTCCGCCCGGCATATGCCAGCCGGGTATGTAGCTGTGCCGCACGAGGAAGATGCGCCCCGTCTCATCGAAGCAGGCAGCCCGCACGCCCATCGTCATTCCACGCGCGACCGCAAAATACGCATGCACAATGCGCATCAGTGCGCGCGACTGCCAAGGGCGGATGGTTCCGATCACGCTTTTTCCAATTCCATTAATCCGTTCAAGCAGATGTGTTTGAATTGCAAACTTACTGGGCTATGTGTCGTGGCATGTTCAAGCTCGCACATATCTCCGATATCCATCTCGGCCCCCTCCCTCGCCTTTCGGTCCGCGAGCTCTTCTCCAAACGCATTACCGGCTTTGTGAACTGGCATCGCAACAGGCGCAAGCACCTTTTCGGCAGCACGCTGGATGTATTGCTCGATGACATCCGCACGAAGCAGGCCGATCATCTGGCGGTTACCGGCGATCTCGTGAATCTCGCGAGCGGGCTGGAAATCCGAGCCGCCGCCGCATGGCTGCAGGAACTCGGCGATCCCGCAGACAATTCCGTCGTGCCCGGAAACCACGATGCCTACGTCCCTGGCGCCTACGAAAAATCGGTGCGCGCATGGTATGACAATGTGCGCGGCGACCTCGCCCCGCCCGAATGGCAGGAAGACCGCCACGTCTTTCCTTACCTCCGCGTTCGCGGCAAGGTCGCCATTGTCGGCTGCTCGACAGCCGTGGCAACGCCCCCTTTTGCGGCCAGCGGCTTCTTCGGTGAGCGACAGGCGCGTGACACCGTGAACATGCTGCGCGCGGCCGGCGAGGCCGGCCTGTTTCGAGTAGTGATGATCCACCACCCGCCCATCCGCGGCGCGACCTCCTTCCACAAGCGAATGATCGGCATCCGCCGCTTTGGCGCCGTGATCTCCACCGGCGGCGCCGAATTGGTGCTCCACGGCCATACCCATTTGAATACGCTCCACTGGCTGCGTGGCCAAACAGGTCCCGTTCCCGTGGTCGGCATCGCCTCCGCATCGCAGGGGCCGGGAGGATTAAAACCCCGAGCCGCCTATAATCTGTTCTCGATCGACGGCTCTCCGGGCGCATGGGAACTCACAGGAGAGCGCTTCAGCATCAACTCCATGGGCGACAGCGTTTGCAGCGAAAGTGTCGATATTTTCAGAGGTTAGCGCCGCTTTCGGAATCATCGCCTCGGCAAATTGATTCAGAAACTGAAGATGACGATATCTTGAATTTCAGAAGGCATCCGAGGACTTGGCAAGTGGCGATTGCCACGTAAACTTGTTGTCTCTGCAGCACCAATTCACGGAGTCATTGCATGCCCATGGCATCCCCCAGGCTTCGCAGCCTGGCCCTAGCCGCTTCGTTCATCATCGCCGCCTCTTCATCCGCCTTTGGCATCGGTGATGAGAGCGACGAAACCAAGCCGCCGCCAAAGACCGAAACGACGACAAAATGTGCTGATGGCAAGGTCTGGGATGGGAAGCGCAAGGAATGCGTGGTCCCGAAGAAGAATTCGTTCAACGACGATGATCTCTACAAGGCAGCCCGCGAATTCGCCTATGCCGGTCAGTACGACAACGCCCTGACCGTGCTTCGGCTTGCCAATAACCAGAACGATCCGCGCATCCTGAATTATCTCGGCTATGCCAACCGCAAGGCGGGCAGAATGGAACTGGGGATGTCGTACTACCGCAAGGCGTTGCAGGCGGACGAGAATTATATTCTGGCACGGTCATACATGGGACAAGCTTTGGTGGAACAGGGTGACGTGCAGGGAGCGCGCGTTCAGCTCGTCGAGATCCGGGATCGGGGCGGCGAGCAAACCTGGGCTTATCGTTCGCTGCTGCAGGCACTGAACGGTTACCGCACGTACTGAGGTTGAGCCGAGCCGGGCCTGACGAAGAAAAGCTTTGAGAACCCGTGGGATACGCTGCCGGATGCTTGCGAAGCATCAGCTACTTGTTTCATAAAGGACACAGAAGCGATATAAAATCGATCTCCTGCTGGGTGCTCTCCCCGAGCACTCATGCATTACCTGGAAAGACCATGCGTCAACCCGTGACGACCATCGATCTCAGACGCGACCTAGTGGGCCTTCTGCCTCGGCTACGGCGTTTCGCGATGACCCTTGCCGGTGACGCAGCGAGCGCGGACGAACTCGCGCAGGTGGCGTGCGAGCGCGCCATTGCAAAGGGCAATCAATGGAATGGCGAAGGCCGTCTGGAAAGTTGGGTGTACGCCCTCGCCCGCCAGCATTGGAGCGACGACCATCGCCGACGCAAGCCGCATCCCGCTTCCCGGAGCAATGTCACTGATATCCGGGAAGCGAACCGCGATCGCACTTCCCTCGTCGACCCCGATGTCATCCACCGCATGATCGCCGACATGCCCGAAGGCACATCCAGCGCCTTTTTGCTGGTTGTTGTCGAAGGTCATAGCTATCAGCAGGCAGCCGACATTATGGGTGTCACCATCAACATCGTTGTATCCCAGCTGGCGGCGGCGAGACTGCATTTCGCTAGCGTCGCTGACAATTATACTTACAGGTACTGAATTGCTCGATTTCAAAAAACTGCCGCTCGATGCACAGCTAGCCGCCCTGCTGGATGGCGAGACGACGGCCGAACAGAAGCACGAACTCGAGCAACGCCTGGCCACCGACGAAGGCGCCAAGCGGCTCTACGACAAGCTGCGGCACGGCGCCGACTTCGGAAAGCACCGCCTCGACGACGTTCTCAAGGAACCGGTTCCTCTCGCCCTCGTTCGGTCGATCAAGAGTGCACAGCCGCCAAAGGCTCCAGTCGCACCGCGCATTTCACGGCCCTCGTTCAAGCTTACGCCGACGGGGCCACAGGCTCTGGCGGCAGCCGTCATCCTCTTCATCGCCGGCTGTGGCATCGGCTTTTTCGCCGCCGGCAGCACTGGCGCAATGAAGTCGGGCGCCTCAACAACGATCGAAGCCGCCCCGGATTCCGGCGAATGGTTGATCGACGTTATCGCCAACCAGCGGCTTGTCGCGCGCCAGCCGCGCCATATTGTCGAGGTTCCCTCGACGCAGGCGGAAGAAATTTCCACCTGGCTGACGTCGACAGTGGGCGTTGCGTTCCGAGTCCCCGACCTTTCAGACCAGGGCTGGACCTTCCAGGGTGCACGCGTCTTTATCGGCGACGGCCGACCGGTCGGTCAGCTCGTCTACACGAGTTCGGATGGCGACCTCGCCTCGATCTGTTTCCGCAAGGACAACTTGCCCTCGGAGGCCGACGACTTCAGAGAAACAATCAAGGATGAGATCGGCGTGGTCTCCTGGCATAATGCCGGCACATCCTATGTGCTCGTCGGCCCGTCGTCGGAAGCGTCGCTCGACCAACTCGCCATGCAGGTTGCAACATCCATCTGATCCCCGGACGAACTGCAACGGAGCGGCCGACCTCAGGACGTCGCCCAATTTTCCCACACTATTTACGAGAATGTGCAGCGGAACACTCCGCTGCACAGATCGCGTCAGGCCTTGCCGGCCTTTACGTCGAGCACGCGGTTCGCTGCAGACACAATTGCTTCGAGAGAAGCGCCTACGATGTTGGTGCTGATGCCGGCGCCGAAGAGCTTGCCATCAGGATAGGACGTCTCGACGTAGGAGATCGCGGCAGCGTTCGAGCCATGCTGCAGCGAATGCTCCGAATAGTCCTCGACCGACATGTCGATGCCGAGATAGTGCGAGAGCGCGTTTATGAAGCCATCGACCGGGCCGTTGCCCCTGCCCTCGATACGCTTCGTCTCACCGTTATCGGTGATCTCGGCGGCAACGATGCGCTGCCCCTTGTGCTCGGGATCCGCATAGGTGTGGTGGTCAACGAACTTGATGCGGCCTTCCGGCTGCGTCACATAGCGCTCGATGAAACGGTCGTAGATCCGTTTCGACGGCAACTCCTTGCCCTCTTCGTCGGTGATCCTCTGAATGTCCTCGCGGAACTCGACCTGCAGGTTGCGCGGCAGGTTCAGCCCGTAATCCTGCTGCAGGATGTAAGCGATACCGCCCTTGCCCGACTGCGAGTTGATACGGATGATCGCCTCGTAGGAGCGGCCGACATCCTGCGGGTCGATCGGCAGGTAAGGCACTTCCCAAACCGGGTGGTTGGCGACCTTGATCGCCTTCATACCCTTGTTGATCGCGTCCTGGTGCGAACCAGAGAACGCCGTATAGACCAGTTCGCCGACATAGGGGTGGCGCTCGCCGATCGGCATCTGGTTCGAATATTCGAAGACTTCCTTCATGCGCACGATGTTTGAGCAGTCGATCTCGGGATCGACACCCTGCGTGAACATGTTTAGCGCCATGGTGACAACGTCGACGTTGCCGGTGCGCTCGCCGTTGCCGAACAGCGTGCCTTCGACGCGGTCAGCGCCCGCCAGCAGCGCCAGTTCGGCGGCGGCGATGCCGGTGCCGCGGTCATTGTGCGGATGCAGCGAAATGATCAGGTTCTCGCGATTGTCGAGATTGCGGCACATCCACTCGATCTGGTCGGCATAGACGTTCGGCGTTGCCATCTCGACTGTCGACGGCAGGTTGATGATCAGCTTGTTGTCGGGCGTCGGCTTCATCACCTCGATCACCGCGTTGCAGATCTCCAGCGCTACATCGAGTTCGGTGCCGGTGAAGCTTTCCGGCGAATATTCGAAGCGGTAGCCGCCGCCGGCCTTCGCCGCCATGTCTGAAATCATCTTCGCAGCATCCACGGCGATCTGCTTGATGCCCTGGACATCCTTGGCAAACACGACACGACGCTGCAATTCGCTGGTCGAATTGTAGAAGTGAACGATCGGGCGGTTCGCGCCTTCCAGCGCCTCGAAGGTGCGGGTGATCAGCTCCGGGCGGCACTGCACCAGCACCTGCAGCGAAACATCGTCAGGCACATTGCCCTGCTCGACGCACCAGCGCGCGAAATCGAAGTCGGTCTGCGATGCGGACGGGAAGCCGATCTCGATTTCCTTGAAGCCCATATCGAGCAGCAGCTGGAACATGCGGGCCTTGCGGTCGTGACCCATCGGGTCGACCAGCGCCTGGTTGCCGTCGCGCAGATCTACTGAGCACCAGACCGGGGCCTTGGTCAGCGTCTTGGACGGCCAGGTGCGGTCAGGGATGTTCACCTGCGGATAGGCGCGATACTTGATCGCCGCCTCGGGCATGCCTTTGGTTTGAGAGCGGGTGTTCGTGTCCATGTCTTCTCTTCCTCTTCCCGTCATCTGGCCAGCCGCGTCATAGCGTATCGGGCCTGGCTTGGCGATGACGAATCCGGTGCTGATGCATCCGGTTGATCAGTTTCGGGAGTGGTCACGAGGAGCGATGGCCTGGGCGGGCTTTCGGCCGCCGGGCGCTCCTCAACGGACCCGGCAACCGCGCGTAAGGCCGAGGAGAAGAAGCGAGGTAAGGGCGCGCGTGCTGTCACGCAGCGCGATGCGCCCGCGAGCAACCTGCTCAGAAATGATGATGCCCGTGTTCTTCATGGCAGCGTGTATAACCGGGGTACAAAAAACTGGCAATCCCTCCGTCTATTTTTTCGCCGCGTGCACAAAACGCGACAGCGCCAGCATCAAACCGCCGGCAAGCAATCCCCAGAAGGCACCGGAGATACCGGCGAACGACACGCCCGATGCCGTCACCAGAAAGGTGATGGCCGCAGCCTCCCGCGACTCAGGTGCCTGGAAAGCCGACATGGCAGAACTCGAAAATGCACCGACCAGTGCCAGGCCCGCCACCGCCTGGATCAGGATCGGCGGGGCTAAAGCCACGAAGGTTGTTACCGCACCCGCGAGCAGCCCGAGAATGACATAGGAGATGCCCGAGACGAGAACGGCCCAATAGCGCCGCGCCGGATCGGGATGCGCATCCTGACCGGCGCACATCGCCGCCGTGATCGCGGCGAGATTCACCGCATGACCGCCGAACGGCGCCGCGAGGATCGAGAACAGGCCAGTTACCGAAAACAGCGGCCCAGGCTTCGGCGCATAGCCGTTCACCTTCAGGACCGCGATGCCGGGAATGTTCTGCGAGGCCATGGTCACGATGAAAAGTGGCAGCGCGATGGAGACGAAAGCCGGCAGATTGAATACAGGCACCACGAACTCGACCGGCGGCCGCAGCGCCTGCTCGAGCGAACTGAGCGCTCCATCGGGAATGTCCACGCCGAAGGCCACGACCAGCACGAAAGCCGCAAGAGCCGCCGGCACCGCCCAGAGCCGCTTGAATGCGCCGACGACGATCCATGCCAGCACGATGGGCAAGCCAAGCAGCGGGTTGAAACCGATCGCCCTGACAGGGGCAAAGCACAAACCGATGAGCACACCAGCGAGCATCGCGTTGGCCAGCGGCGCGGGGATCGCCGCAACCGCACGACCAAGCGGCTTGAACAGGCCGGCAATGACGATCAGCACCGCGCAGATGAGGAACGCGCCGACCGCCGCATTGAACCCACCCTCGACAACGCCGGTACTTGCCAGCAAGGCCCCACCCGGGGTTGACCAGGCGATGCTGATTGGCAGGCGCGTCACGGTGCTGAGCACGATCGCACAAAGCCCCAGCGCGATCGACAAAGCCATGAGGCCCGACGCCGCCTGCGCATCCGTCGCGCCGACACTCTGCAGGCCGTGCAGCACAACCGCAAAGGAACTGGCAAATCCCACGAAGGTGGTGAGGATGCCCATGAACAGGCTCTGAATGGAAAAGTCTTTAAGCATGGCGCAACTCGAGGAGCGGAAACTCCGCATGGAAGCCGTATCAGGCGGAGTTGCGCAAGTGCAGATTGACACCATTCGGTACCATCAACTTGCTCCGTGCACCTAGGCGTGCCGGACCCACGAAGATCAACTCCTGACATCCGTTGGTCGAAAAGCCCGCAGTTCCATCACCATAGAAGGTCTCGCCCTTCAGCCCGGAAGTGTGGAGGAGCCGTTCGATCTCCCGCGCGACTGGAACGAAAGCGCTTTCGACGCCAGTGTGCGGGTGCTCGTGATGCAGATTGGGCACCTCGCCGCGGTTTGGTCGTGGAACACAAAAAACGCCCCCGCCTGCCTTCCGGCAAGCAGGGGCGCTTCTCATAGTGCAAAAATCAGATCTCGGACTGCGACGTCACGATGCGCGAAACGAGGCCGTAGGCCTTGGCCTCTTCGGCGGACAGCCAGTAGTCGCGATCGGTATCGGCAGCGATCTTCTCGTAAGGCTGCCCCGTTGCTTCCGACATAATCTTGTTCAGGCGCTCGTTCATCTTGATGATCTCGCGAGCCTGGATTTCGATGTCGGATGCCATGCCGCGCGTGCCACCGGACGGTTGGTGGAGAAGGAAGCGCGTGTTCGGCAGGCAAATGCGCTGTTCCTTCGGCGCCGCGACATAGATCAGCGCGCCGGCCGAGGCGACCCAGCCGGTCCCGATCATCCAAACCTTCGGCTTGATGAACTTGATCATGTCGTGGATCGAATCGCCGGATTCGACATGACCGCCGGGCGAGTTGACGTAGATGCGAATATCGTCGTCATTGGCGGCCGCGAGCGCTACAAGCTGCGTGCAGACTTTCTGCGCCAGTTCCTGCGTGATCGGCCCGTAGATGAAGATCGAACGCGACTTGAAAAGGTTCGCCTCCGTTTCCTTGCCGAGCGGCAGTTCCTTCGTCTTGTCGTCCTGTTCTTCTTCTTCGTACATTCGAACCTCTCTTACGTCCAATTCGGTTCACCGCACATAGTGCGACTCCATGCGTAAAACAATGCGGGAAAAAGACAAGCCACGGAACGGGTGAAGATATGGTTAGGCAGCCAGGCCAGATTACCGCAATGTAACTTGGCGTGGCTTTGAAAAGTCGAAATCCATACCTACGTCATCTCTTAGCGAACGATCGCGAGAAACAAGGAGACCGGCCATGTCCCCCGAAGAACGCCAATTGTTGACGGCCCTTTTCGACCGTGTCCGCACCGCCTCGACGACGCCGCGTGACCATGACGCCGAGGCATTGATTGATCAGGGAACACGTCAGCAGCCCTACGCCGCCTACTATCTCGCACAGGCCGTGATCGTGCAGGAAAAGGGGCTGGAAGCGGCAGCCAATCATATCAAGCAACTGGAAGAGCGGGTTCGCTTACTCGAGGCCGACCAAAGCGAATACCACAAGGCCGAACAGGGCGGCGGCTTCCTCAGTTCGATCTTTGGCAGCAGCCAGACGCCGCAGCAGCCGGCATCTCCGACGCCTTCCACGGGTCCTTGGGGAAGTACCCCGCGGCAGCAAATCCAGCAGGACCGCGGCTTCGATGCCACGCCTCGCGCAATACAGCAGCCTACCGGACCATGGAGCTCACCGGCGGCCTCCCCCTCCGCTGGCGGCAGCTTCTTGCAGGGCGCGCTCGGAACCGCAGCCGGCGTCGCCGGCGGCATGTTGCTTGCCAATTCGCTGAGCGGTATTTTCGGCAGCCACGCATCGTCGCTTGGCTGGGGCTCGCCGCTCGCCGGCAACAATCCCTTCGGCAACGCGCCGACCGAAGAGACCGTCATCAACAACTATTTCAATAACGACGGCGACAAGCAGCAGGCAGCCGGCAACGCCGCGAATAGCAACAACGACGATAACAGCAACGACGACGTTGCTGACGATGATCAGTCCGATTTCGGCAATGACGACAGCTTCAACGCTTAGCTGCTCGCGTCGCCGCGAACCTGAGATACGGGAGTCGCGGGGCCTTTGCGCACATCGTCTGTGACGAAATACGTCTTCGCTGCCGGCTAGGTTTCGGTGGGCACAACGGGAGGCCGATTGATAAGCCGGGAGCGGACGAATAAGGTCCGGCGACATGACCTATCTGGCGGAGCAGCGGTGAAGATCCTCATTATCAGTCGGAAAGCCGAGGAAAAAAGACGAGAGTTTCAATCGCGGCAAATGCAAAAGCTGGGACTGGATTTCGAGTTTCTGGACGCGTTCGAAGCACGCGACCTGTCCGTCGAAGAGTGCCAGAAGGCAGCAAACACCTGGCCGAGTCCGACACTGCGCGAGGATGTCGCCTGCTTCACCTCGCACAGGATGGCCTGGAAAGTCATCATCGAACGAAACGAACGAACACTGATCCTCGAAGACGACGCGGTATTATCCGAGAACTTTAACGACGCGATCAGGAGCATCAAAGGCCGCGGCGACAACTGGGACCGGGTCTACGATCTGGAATTCGCGCCTCGCCCACATATCCTCGCAAGGTCACCCGTTTGGACTGATGGCATCCATCGCGCGACGCGGGTGTTTCAGAACCGCGTCGGCACCGCCGGCTACATCATCGGTCCGCGTGCGGCTGCGAAAATGCTGGAAGATACCAAGAACTACGCCCTCATCGACGCTTATTTCTGGCATCGGGCATGGCTGAAGGCCTACCAGATCGAGCCGGCACCCGTCGTCCAGATGCAATTCCTCGACGGTAGCGCCGACAGGTCGGCGTTTGTGCGCAAATCCATAGACCGAGCTTTCACGCCGCAAGGCAGGCTGCGCAAGAACCTGCTGCGGCTCTGGCTTGAAAGCATCAAGGCGAGAAATCTTGTCAGAGGCTGGCTCGGCGGCGAAAAGCGCCCGCTGCAGATCGACCGAGCGAGCTTCGTGTCCGATGCTGAGCCCGCAGCGACAGCTTCCGCCTAGTCAACGCCCACACCGCAAAAGCTCCTAGCCGCGGCCGCGGTAAGTCGCAACGCCCTGATCCGGCAGCCACACGCCCTCCGGCGGCTTGCCGGTCTGCCAGAAGACGTCGATCGGAATGCCCCCGCGCGGATACCAGTAGGCGCCTATCCTCAGCCACTTCGGATCGAGCAACTCGACCAGCCGCTTGGCGATGTAGATCGAGCAATCCTCGTGGAAGGCACCATGGTTGCGGAACGCATGCAGAAAAAGCTTCAGCGACTTCGATTCCACCAACCATTCGTTCGGGATGTAGTCGATGACGATATGGGCGAAATCCGGCTGACCAGTCATCGGGCAAAGCGACGTGAACTCCGGCGCCGTGAAGCGGACGACATAGTCGGTGCCGACGTGGCTCGCGGGCACCTTCTCCAGCACCGCTTCCTCGGGTGACTTGGGTGATTCCGTTTGGCTGCCCAGCATGGACAGGTTGGATACGTCTGTTGTGGGCATTCAAGCCTCCTTGATGACTTTGACGCGAATGCCGTGGGCCTTTTCGCCCTCGGGTTCCACGTGAATGGCGATGCTGGAGCCCGGATGCACGGTACGGATGGCATCTTCAAGGCGATCGCAGATATCGTGCGCCTGCCTTACAGACATGGCGGCGGGCACGACAAGATGGAAATCGACGAAGGTGACGGCGCCCGCGCGCCGGGTCTTCAGGTCGTGAACCCCGATTGAGCCTGCGGCGTGGGTGGCAATGGCCTGCTTGATCGCCTCTTCCTCTTCGAGTGTGACGGCCTGATCCATCAATCCGCCAATCGAATGCGAGATGACCTTCCAGCCCTGATAGAGAATGTTGATGGCGACCAGGATCGCGAGCACGGGGTCGAAGATCGCGTAACCGGTGGCTAGCGCCAGCAGCAGACCGATGAGGACTCCGACGGACGTGACGACGTCGGACATGATGTGCTGGCCGTCCGCTGTCAGCGCTGCCGAGCGATACTTGCGCCCGGTCCGGATCAGCAACTGCGCCCAAACCGCATTAATCACACCGGCGACAAAGTTGATGGCAAGGCCGAGCACGGGCGCATCCAGCATCCGCGGATCGGAAAGATGCCCGATCGCCTCGTTGACGATCAACAGCGCCGCGACGACAATCAGCACGCCCTCGGTGACCGCCGAGAGATATTCCGCCTTGTGATGTCCGAACGGGTGATCGTGGTCGGCCGGTTTTTGCGCATAGCGGATGACGAAGAATGCGATGAAGGCGGCGACGACGTTCACCGTCGATTCGAGTCCGTCCGACAGCAGCGCCACCGAACCGGTCACCCACCATGCAACCATCTTCAGACCCATGACGCCGAGCGACATCGGGATCCCCCAGAGCGCCAGCCGCCGGACTGTCAGATTGCCTTGTTCGTTCATCATCTTATCCCTCTGCGGATGCGAATGAATTGCAGCACATGGCCCATTCAAACGCAAAACCGCCCGCGCGAAAATCGCGCAGGCGGCCAATGCGGTTGATATGGTCGAAGCCGAGCGATTTGTCAAAGGGCAGGCACGAAATCCGTATTGAAATTACAGAACTTGTTATATATCTGCGAATAGAAATGGAGCGCCGCGTGGTCGAAGACATCGTGAGAACATCAGGATTCCTGACGCTCGGCAGCCGCCTGCGCCGTATCGGCGAGCGCCTGCAGGCTGACACACAGCAGTTCATCGAAGAAGCTGGACTCGGCATCCAAGCGGGGCAGTACCCGTTCCTGGCGGCAATCGACGGCGCCGGACCGCTGACGATCGGCGAACTGGCTCAATCGGTCGGCATCACCCAGCCCGGCGCCACGCGAACCATCGGCCAACTGCTGAAGCTCGGCTTCGTGGACATGCAACCGGCCCCGGACGATCAGCGCCGCCGCCTGGTATCGCTGACGGAGAAGGGAAAAGAGCTCGTCGATTTCTCGCGCGCCGAAGTCTGGCCGCGCATCGCCGCCGCCGTCGCAGATCTCTGCGGCAGCCTCGACGGCCCGCTACTCGATCAACTCGCCACAATGGAAGACGGCCTGGCCACGGCATCACTGATCCGCCGCGCGCCGCCGAAGGAGACCTGAGAATGACGCATATCCTCGACCGCCCGATCTGGAACGCGCTGAATACCAAACACGCGGGCCTTGCCGAAGGCGGCTTGCTCGCCCGCCGCTACCCACCATCGATCGTCCCCTTCGCGGCCGCCGCCGACAACAGCCCGGAGCGCCTTGAAGCACTGGCTCGCCTACCAGGCGCCGGTGAAGCGATGGCCCTGGCAGAGCCTGGACCGGTCGCCATTCCGGATGGCTTCGACCTCGTTGGCGAAGCGACGCTGATCCAGATGATCGCCAAGGCACCGCACGATCCGGTGACCGATCTCCGTGTCGCTCCGCTGACCGAGGCGGACGCCGGGGAGATGCTGGCACTTGCCCAACTGACGAAACCCGGCCCCTTCACCTCAGGTGCGCAGAAACTCGGAACCTTCTGGGGTGTGAAGGAGGATGGCCGCCTGATCGCCATGGCCGGCCAGCGCCTGAGACAGAGCGGCTTTACCGAACTGAGCGGCCTCTGCACCCACCCTGATTATCAGGGCCGCGGCCTTGGCAAGCTGCTGTTCCGTTATGTTGCCGGTCACATCGCCTCGACAGGCGCGACCGCCTACCTGCATGTCAATTCCATCAATACCGGCGCCATCGGCCTCTACAAGGCACTCGGCTTCGAACAGCGCTGGGAGCTGAACCTGAGGGTTATCAAGCGCCAGGATTGACCGGCGCGGGCAGATCTTGATTGGCCGCATCCGACGTATCGCTGCCAGCAGCGGCAATCTCGATCGATTGCGGCCAGCGCAGCAGTGCCGCCGCGCCTTCGGGCGTCAGCGCATAGACGCCTTTCCCCTGTTTTTCGAACCAGCCATAAACATTGCCGAGCAGGATCTTGCCGGCATTGGGCGCCAGCGCCTTGATTTCGCGCGGCCGCGCCAGTCCCTGCTGGAGTGCAGCGGCGCAGATCAGCGCCTGCTGCCGGTAAGCGGTCATCTGCGGCACCCGGGTACCGCCGCCGGTCACCGGATCACCGCGCCGACGCTGATGCTCTCTAACAAGCCGCGACCGACGCTTCGGGTTGGTGCGCGGCATCGGCGAGACCGAGCTGACGATGACGTTGACCTCGCCGGCATCGGAGACACCGAGCATACCGATCCCCAGCCGACGGCAGAGATCGCGATAGCGCTTGTCAGCCTCGCGCCCCCGTCCCTTGGCGGAAACGCGAGCGGCGATCCACACTTCATCGCTTACCGCTGCTCGGTCGACCGCCTGTAGCACAAGTTCGAGGTTGAAACTCAGCTTCAACTCACACACCACGACGACGGGCGGTTCTCCCTCGCTCAGGCCGACGAGATCGCATCCGCCGATTTCGCCTTTCACGACATAGCCCGCCGCTTCCAGGAAGGCTTTGACCGGCAGATAGAGCGAAGTTTCCATTGCGCTGTGATCAGGAATTGAGGTCGGCAATCTCACCATGCCGGGCAAGCAGCCGCGGCGACGACATATCGCCAGTCTCCTCGTCGACCATTACGGCATAAGCCGCAACACCGACGAAGCGCGAGGCCATCGAGGTCGCAATCTTCTCCGCACTGAGCGCGTTCGATGCCTGGCGCATCTCACCTGGCACAAGGTTGCCGCGGTTCTTGCGGTACGGGAGGACGATAAACTTCTCAGCAGCCACGATGATATTCCTCATTTATCGTTCTTGAAATGTTCTGATTTGACGCCAGAAGTCAACCGCTTAACGCCATGGGCACCGACCTTCTGGGAGCGTCGACAGCGAACGTGCTCTCCTCGACCGGAGGAAAGCACATCGCCCAATTCAGGAACTACCAACTCAGAAAATCCCGAGTGCTGTCGCGGTCACGCCGCCTTGGTCTTTGCCTTGCGCGACAGATGCGCCACCACATTCTCGATCATCCGCATGCCGGCGTCGCCGCCGAGCGTCATGATCGATTCCGGGTGGAACTGCACCGCGGCGATCGGCTCCTTCTCGTGCTCGATCCCCATGATCGTGCCGTCTTCGCTTTCCGCCGTGATGATGAAGTCGCGCGGCAGCGTCGAAGGATCGGCAAAGATGGAGTGGTAGCGCCCGACTGTCACCTCCTTGCCGAGACCAGAAAACACGATTCCCGGCTCCAGCACCCGGATGCGCGACGGCTTGCCATGCATCGGCAGCGCCAGATGCCTGAGCTCGCCCCCATATGCTTCCGCCAGTGCCTGCAGGCCAAGGCAGACACCGAAGATCGGTAGGTTGCGCGCCCGCGCCTTCTTGATCGTCGCCTTGCAATCGAAATCCTTCGGATTGCCCGGCCCGGGCGACAGCACGACGAGATCGGGATCCAGCCGGTCGAAGATTTCCTCCGGCACTGGCGTGCGCACCGTAGAAACGGTGGCGCCCGTCTGCCGGAAGTAGTTGGCAAGCGTATGGACGAAGCTGTCTTCGTGATCAACGAGCAGGATCTTGACGCCCTTGCCGACGGCAGCAACGTCGCGGCTAACCTTGCTAGAATTGCCGGCCTTGGCATCGCGGATGGCGGAAAGCATGGCGGAGGCCTTCAGTTCGGTTTCGGCTTCTTCTTCGTTCGGATCGGAATCGTTGAGCAAGGTCGCCCCTGCCCGCACTTCCGCGATCCCGTCCTTGATCCTGACGGTACGCAGCGTCAGGCCGGTGTTCATGTCACCGTTGAAGCCGACCATGCCGATGGCACCGCCATACCAGGCGCGCGGGCTCTTTTCGTGGCTCTCGATGAAGCGCATCGCCCAGAGCTTCGGCGCGCCGGTGACAGTCACGGCCCAGGCGTGGCTGAGGAAGCCGTCGAAGGCATCCATGTCGTCGCGCAGTCGGCCCTCGATATGATCGACGGTGTGGATCAATCGCGAATACATCTCGATCTGGCGGCGACCGATGACCTTCACCGAACCCGGCTCGCAAACGCGGCTCTTGTCGTTGCGGTCGACGTCCGAGCACATCGTCAGTTCGGATTCATCCTTCTTGGAGTTCAGCAGCTTAAGGATCTGCTCGCTGTCGGCGATCGGATCGTCGCCCCGCTTGATCGTGCCTGAAATGGGGCAGGTCTCGATGCGGCGGCCCGAGACGCGTACGAACATTTCAGGCGACGCACCGACCAGATATTCCTGATTGCCGAGATTAATGAAGAAGGAATAGGGCGACGGATTGATCGCCTTCAGCCGCTTGGAAATGTCGGACGGCTTGCTGTCGCACCTCTCCATGAACTTCTGCCCAGGCACCACCTCGAAAAGGTCACCCTTGCGGAAGCTCTCCTTCGCCTTGACAACGAGGTCGGCATATTCCCCCGGGCGATGATCGCTCTTCGGCGGAATGGCGTCGGTGCGCTGGAACGGCTCGGCCGGAATGTCGCCGGCCTTGCCCTCTGTCGACAGCCCGTCCTTTTCAAAATCGTAACGGTCGATCCAGGCCTTGGCCGAGTAGTTGTCGACGACGAGAATTTCGTCCGGGAGATAGAGCACCATGTCGCGCTGGTCGGACGGGCGAGTCAGCTTCAGGTTGATCGCATCGAACTGGAAGGCGAGATCGTAGCCAAAGGCACCGTAGAACCCGAGGCTGGCATCCGCCTGCGAATAAAAGAGGTCGGTGATGGCGCGCAGCACGGTGAAGACAGTCGGAATCTTCGAGCGCTCTTCCTCGGTAAACGCGCGCTCCGGCGCCTTCACCGTCAGGTCGAGGCGGCGGGTCGTGGAGCCACCGAGCACCAGGTCTGAAATCGTCTTCAGGCGCTCGGCAATCAAGGAGAGGATCACCTCACCGCGCTCGTTGTAGGCTTCGATCCAGACCTCGCGGCCATGGCAGGAAATGCCGAGCGGTGGATCGACGATGGCAGTGTCCCAACGGGTGTAGCGGCCCGGATATTCATAGTTCGACGAGAAGACAGCGCCGCGGCGCTCGTCGAGTTTGTCGACATAGGACGAAACCGCATCGCCATAGGGGATCGCCCGCCGCTGCCGGGTGACGGTGATGCCACCTCGTGTCTCGTAGATTTCCGCTCCGTCATCCCGAAGGATCGTTACCATTGTTCCACTCCGTTATCGGGCCCGGATGACAGGCAGCCTTAAAAACAAAAAAGCCGCCTGGCGTTTTCCGGGCGGCTCACTCGTCGTCTTTGGACACGATTGGTCGAGGCCGCCTCAGCGAGCCCACCACCAAACTGCAATGTTCAAGGACGTGTTCATGGGCGAAATTGTTAGCGTGAGATCGAACCGAGCGCAAGGGCCGAATCTGGGAATGAAAAGGGCGGCACAATGGCCGCCCTTCGTTTGACTAAGCTTTGGTTTAGAACCTGGCCTTCGCAGTCACCATGAATGTCCGGCCGCGACCCGTATCGATCGTCGTCGTCTGGATTGTGCTCGAGGCCGGAGTGTAGGTCTTGTCAAAGACGTTGGTCACGCTTGCCGTCAACTCCAGGCCGTTCTCCCATTGATAGTTGGCGAAGAGATCGACAACGCCATAGCCGCTCATGAATCGCGGCCGTCCGCCATTCGTTGCATTGATTTGTCCAATGTCTGCCTGTCCGGCAGCGAATAGGCGTGTACCGACTGTCAGGCGTTGATCTTCAAGGAAGCGACCGCCGAGCGTGGCACTGAAGATGTTTTCCGGCAGGAAGCTTTGCACGCCGAAGCCGTTGATCTGCGGAGGCAGGTCGGTGTTTGTATGGGTGTAGGCAAGCTCCCCGAAGACGAAGCCGGCATCATAGGCCGCCTGGATTTCTATACCGTCCACCTTCGACGTGCCGGGATTGTTGACGAAGAAGGTCTGCCTGCCGCCGCCCGCAAACGCACCGGTGATGTAGTTGTCGATGCGGTCGTTGAAGTAGTTGGCCTTGAACCGGAAACTGTCGCCGGCATCGAGAATGCCATCCACCTTGATGTTGGCGCCGATTTCCCAGCCCTTGGAGGTTTCCGGCTCAAGGAAGGGATTCGGGAAGAAGGCCTGCCCCGTAGCGCCTGGATGCGATCCGCCGGCGAAGGTTTCGCTAATCGTCGGTGCGCGCTGCGTCTCGGCATATGTCACATAAGGCTGGAACCATTCAGTAGGATTCAGCGCGAAGGTGACGCTTGGGTTCAGGCGCCCATCGGACTTATCGACGGTGTAAGGACCGGCCGGCATTCCGAGGGGGTTGCTGGCAACGACCGAGCCCGAGCCGTCGAGATCGAAATGGTCATAGCGCAGGCCAAGCGTCAGGTCCGCCATGCCGTAGGTGAACGTCGTCGTGTCGAAGACGCCGAGGATGCCGCTCTTGCCATCACCGTTGACGCCACCCGAAGGCTGCGTCCGGCTGTTGATCACATCGTATTTGTCGTGGAAGTATTCGACACCGTAGTTGGTGGAAACGGCAACGTCGCCAATGTCGAATTTGGACGTGTTGGAGACGTCGAAGCCGATGCCCGTGTCGGTAATGCGGCGACCGGCGGCCGTACCACCGCCCGTGGCGTTCGTGTCATACTGCATCTCAAGGCGGTTGTAGTAGAAGTTCGTCTTGAAATCGATGAGCTCGTTGTCGCCAGGCGTATAGGCGTAGCTCGCGGCAAACGTCTTGTTCTTGACGTTTTGGAAATAGGAATTCGCGAGGAAGTCGTTGTCATAGCTGATGCCGCCGAGCTTGATCGTGTTTTCGGCGTTCGGCGTAATCTCTGCCTTCAGCATGCCGGAAAGCAGGTCCTGCTCGGTATAGGGGACGGTAACGCCGTCGCCGTTCTCATAGTTGCCCGGATCACTCTTGCTGATGCCGCCGAGAACAGCAAAGACATCGTTGAACCGGTAAGCGCCGATGGCCGACTCGGACCAACCGAGTTCGTTGGTTCCGACCGTCGCCGAGACGATGCCGCCGTAGTTCTTATCACCTAGAATCAGGTCATCGATGTCGTAGGTGCGGAAATTGACCGTACCGGCCAGTGCCCCGCCACCGATGCCGGTGACTGCGCCGCGGGTCACGTCGATGCCCGCCAGGAACGCCGGGTCCACATAGGTGAAGCCCTGCGCCTCATGGCCGGTGAAGCGGAAATTCTGGCGAACGCCGTCGATCGACATGTTCACGCGGCCGGAGCCTTCGAAACCGCGAATGTTGACGGCAACGCCGGGGTTCTGCGGATTGTTGGCCGTCGACGTCCCCGGAACACTGCGCAGCAGATCGTCGGTACCCTGGCCGGCCTGCAGGTTGATCTGGTCCGCCGTGACGGTGCTGGAAGGTCCCGGCTTGTTGTAGGGATCGTTGGCCGCCTGTCGGCTGCCCTTCACGATAATGGGAGAGAGGAAAGTATCCCCCTCTGGCGCCGCCTTCTGCTCTTCGGCTGTCTGGGCAGTCGAGGGCGCACTTTGTGCAAAGGCGATGGCGGAAGGCGTAACAATGGCAAGTGCCGTGCAGGCAAGTAGAACCGAGCGCGAGTGCCGGACGATCATGAAGTCAACCCCTTGAGAGAAATGTCACCGGGCTGGCTGGTCGTGACGCGTCCGCGTTTCGATGGGCTGGCTAGGCTTTCAGACGAAGATTTTCGCCTTCTTTTTGCCGCATAAAAAACATGACTCAAATTGTCAATATATCGGATCACCGTTATCTTGATTTAATAAATCATCTTTTTGAGCATAGACATCAACGTTGCGAAATTGCAACGAAATCCGCATCCATGCGTTCTGTCCCGGGGCAACGTACAACGGGTGGATGCGTGAAGAACATCGTTGTGATTTTAGCGGCACTGAGCTGCATAGGGTTCCTGACCAGTGCACGCCTGCCGGAAAACGGCCCTCTCCCGGCAACTCGCCCCGGTAAATCAAATACGACAACGTCCGCACCGGCACCTCCCCCGATACCCGAACAGAAACCCGAAAGCGGCAAGCCCGAAACGCCGCCGGTCAAAGAGGATTCTCCGAACTCCTCTGCCATCCCGGAAAAGCAGGGGCCGAAGCTTCCGTCACAGCAAACGCTGGAAGAACAGCATCTGACGATTGCAGCAGAGAGTGAAGCCGAACATTCAGAATGCGTGAGGGAGTTGCAGAGCCTTGGCGTCGTCTTCAAGGACATATCGCGTATCGACGATGGCAACGGCTGCGGGATCGACAAACCAATCAAGGTGTCCGAGGTGCTGCCCGGCATTAAGATAAAGCCTGACGCCGTCTTCCGCTGTCCGGTCGCGCTGGCCCTTGCTCGCTGGATGAAAGAAAGCGTCATTCCAGCCGCCCGCATTGCCGCGCCTGATCAGGGAAACATCCTAGCGATCAATCAGGCTTCCTCCTATATCTGCCGCCTGCGCAATGGCGCCGAAACCGGCAAGGTGTCTGAGCACGCTCGTGGCAATGCGATTGACGTTGCTAGCTTCAGCTTTGAAAAAGGGAAGGACATCGCGGTCCAACCGCGACGCGAGGATTCCACATTGATCGGTGCGTTCCAGCGCACGGTGAGCGCCGCGGGTTGCCTCTTCTTTACCACGGTCCTCGACCCGGAAAGCGACGCTGCGCACGAAACCCACTTCCATCTCGATGTGCTGGAGCGCAAGGGCGGTTATCGATATTGCCATTAATTTTCAGCGGCTTGCGCGAGGCTTCTGAATCAAGCCGTCAGCGACTTGATTCAGTTTCGAAAGATCGCGGCCCTAGAACAGTCCCTCGATGTAGCCCTGATCGTTGAGATAGATCCGCTCCGCCGACGGTGACCTCGGCAGGCCGGGCATGGTCATGATCTCGCCGGTAATGGCGACAACAAAACCAGCGCCCGCCGCAAGACGCACCTCGCGAACCGGGACGATATGCCCTTCCGGCGCGCCCCGAAGGTTCGGATCGGTCGAAAACGAGTACTGCGTCTTCGCCATGCAGACCGGCAGATGCCCGTAGCCCTGTTCCTCCCAGGCTACGAGTTGATCCCTCACCGCCTTGTCCGCGGTCACCTCCCCCGCATGATAAATCTTCGAAGCCACGATCTCGATCTTCTCGAACAGCGAAACATCGTCGGGGTAGAGCGGCTCAAATCGCGACTGTCCCGATTCCGCGAGCTCGACCACTTTGTAGGCGAGCTCTTCGATGCCGGCGGAGCCCTCCGCCCAGTGCCGGCAGAGGATCGCCTCTGCTCCCAGCCGCGAGACATACTCTTTCACCGCAATGATTTCCGCGTCGGTGTCCGAGACGAAGTGATTGATGGCGACAACGACGGGAACGCCGAACTTGCGAACATTGGCGACATGGCGGCCGAGATTGGAGCAGCCCTTCTTCAGCGCGGCGACGTTCTCGGCTCCAAGATCATCCTTCTTCACACCGCCATTCATCTTGAGCGCGCGCACAGTCGCAACGATGACGGCGGCATCCGGCTTGAGGCCCGCCTTGCGGCATTTGATGTCAAAGAACTTCTCAGCCCCGAGATCCGCGCCGAAGCCCGCCTCGGTCACGACATAGTCGCCAAGCTTCAACGCCGTCTTCGTGGCGATCACCGAATTGCAACCGTGGGCGATATTGGCGAAGGGACCGCCGTGCACGAAAGCCGGATTGTTTTCCAGCGTCTGGACGAGATTGGGCTGCATGGCGTCCTTCAGAAGAACTGCCATCGCGCCATCCGCTTTCAAATCACGCGCATAGACGGCCGTTTTGTCGCGCCGGTAGCCGACGATGATGTTGCCGAGACGCTCTTCCAGATCTTTGAGATCGCGGGCAAGGCAGAGGATCGCCATCACCTCGGAAGCGACGGTGATGTCGAAACCGTTCTGCCGGGGAAAGCCGTTGGCGACACCACCAAGCGAAGAGACCATCTCGCGTAGCGCCCGGTCGTTCATGTCCATCACGCGTCGCCATGTGACGCGCCTTAGGTCGATATCCTGCTCGTTGCCCCAATAGATATGATTGTCGATCATCGCGGCGAGCAGATTGTGGGCCGATGTGATCGCATGGAAGTCGCCGGTAAAATGCAGGTTGATGTCTTCCATCGGAATGACTTGTGCATAGCCGCCGCCGGCAGCTCCGCCCTTCACGCCGAAGCACGGCCCGAGCGAGGCCTCGCGGATACAGACGATTGCCTTCTTGCCGATCCGGTTCAATCCGTCGCCAAGACCGACTGTCGTCGTCGTCTTGCCCTCACCCGCGGGTGTTGGATTGATTGCAGTCACAAGGATCAGCCTGCCATCGGGCTTATCAGCTTGCTCCGCGATGAACTCGGCGCTGAGCTTGGCTTTATCGTGGCCATACGGCGCGAGTTGCGCCTGAGGGATTCCAAGCTTTGAACCGATTTCGAAGATCGGCTTCTTTTCAGCGGCGCGCGCAATCTCGATGTCGGACTTATATGCTGCCATCCCCGTTCCCCAGTTTTCCGCGCTCGATCGGCGCCCCATTTGTTACAACGGGATAGCGAAATATGCCGACTGTGGATAGTCCGCAGGTTGCCCAAGGCTCATCCAAGCCGCTATCTCTAGGCATCGATTCCGTACGTCACGAGGACAAGCCATGAAATCACTCGAACTCATTGTCGAGCGCATCATTCTTTCAAGCCGCTGGATACTCGTGGCCTTCTACCTCGGCCTGTCCCTGGCGCTGGCTGTTTATGCCGTCTCATTCGGCTATAAATTCCTGAAGGTCGCGGGCGGCGTATTCGTGCTCGATGAGGGTGAAATGATCCTCGCCATGCTCGGGCTGATCGACGCCGCGCTGGTCGCCAGCCTGATCGTCATGGTGATGATCTCCGGCTACGAGAACTTCGTCAGCCGCTTCGACGAAAGTGACACCGATGTCTCATTCATCGGCAAGCTCGACGCAGGCAGCCTCAAGATCAAGGTAGCTTCGTCGATCGTAGCCATTTCATCGATCCACCTGCTGCAGGTCTTCCTCAACGCTGAACAATATACCGACGGTAAGATCATGTGGCTGACGGCGATGCATCTCGCCTTCGTCGTCTCGGCGGTACTGCTCGGCTTTCTCGAGCAACTGACTAAAAAGAGCAAAACGACAGACTAGGTTTAATTGTAATATGATTCGGGGCCGCGTCCCTGAGCGCCTCCAATTTTATGTCACGCGGCGGACCTCTGCGCTTTCGCGATCGCAGGTTCGTCGCCCTGAGTTGCGGTCCAAGCAAGCTCAAACACAACCGCAGATCGATATTCTGTGGTTAAATTAATACATCGAAATTAATCACTGCGCGCCAGGCCGTTTCGTACTAGCAAATATATCAGTTTGCATATTTTATCGCGGCAACTTGAAGGTAAGCAGGGACGCATTGATGTCTTACATGACTACCTCGGAACGGCAGATGTCCCTCGTCGCGGAGATTTCAGCTGCCTGTACCAGGGCCGAATACGCAGAAGTTCTAGTCAAAGTGGCACGTGCCTTCGGTTTTCGGCACATAACGCTGATGCATGCGCCCACGCCCGAGAGCGTCCTTCTCAGAACTCTACTCATCGAAACGTCCATACCATCTCAATACTTCAACCAGTTCGACCGCGCTCGAATTATGCGCTTTCCCATGCTTTCTGGAGGAATCGGCGATTCCGCGCTGCCGCGCTCGTGGAGCCTTTTCGACAATTCCTCGGCCGCCATTTTCCCGAATGAGTTGAGCGAACTGTTGCGCAATTTCGGCATCCCGACGGGAGTCGCGGTTCCTGCCTATGCAGGCGACGGCGAGCGTGTCCTGTTCTGGCTCGGCGGCGACCGCCCGCTACTTGCCCAAACGGAACTCAACGAATTGACGATGGTGACGCTCCATCTGCTCGACGCCTATAACCGCACGAAGCAGTCGAAGCTTGCCGAACACACGCCTTTGTCTGCCCGCGAACGCGAGGTCGTCCGCTGGACGGCACAGGGAAAGACATCGATCGAGATCGGACAAATCCTTTCGCTGTCCGACCACACAGTCAACGCCTACATGACGAGCGCCATCAAAAAGCTCGACTGCGTGAACCGAGCGCAGCTTGTCGCCAAGGCGATCCGCATGAAACTGATCAATTAAACACGCTGCTTCATCGATCGAGCACGGAACGCGTCTCGACGAGGTTCGAGCGCACGCGGAGAATGTAGAAGCCCATCGTCGCCAGATGGCTCGGCATGATCCAGCCGTCTTCCCGGCCGTTGGAAATGATCGCCGGCTGGATCTGCAACGCCGCTTGGAACTGCCGCATTGTTGCGCCGAAGATGGCGCTCAGGTTGCGTTCCGCGACCACCTGCGAAAAATCGGACTGCGCCGCCGCAAGGATCGCGTAGTAGGCATAGAGCTGCCCATAAGCAAACCAGAACCGATCGTCCGCGCGGGTATCGAACCAACCGCGATGGTGGTTCTGAGAGCGGTCCGCAAGCACATCGGACGTGCTGCCGAGATCGTTGGCGATGCGATCAATGAACTGAATGAGGTTGTCTGCACGGCCATCGAAGACCGCGTTACAGGCGGCCAAATCGGTGTTGAACTTGCGCAAGCTTTCAATCGCCGAACGGTAGTAGCTCGGCGTCGGCGTCTTCGGCCCGAACGGATTCAGTCCGAAATACCAGCTGTATTCATCGAACTGCAGCTTACCGCGGGCGTCTTGCAGATCATTGTTGATACCCGAGGTACCACGCACCCGACCGAGCGAGTCGACGAGCTCTGCTGAAGTGCGGCGCACCGCCTGGTTCACGCCGCGCTGGAACGACGCCTTGTTGTCGAGAAAAGGCGTGTGGTCCCAATCGACACCGAAGAAGCCAAGACGGTAAAGGAGCATGGAGGAGATCCATGCATTCTGATTGACGTTGAAGTCCGTTAGATCGGCCGCGACATCGACAATGGCCGAGCGCTGGCAGGTCTTCGCCGCGCCGTCCGTTGCTGGCAATTCCTGTCCAGCGGCGACCTTGCGTTCGGAAAGCCGGTACTCATTCACGAAGGACGGATTGAAGCCGGACCAGACCTGCGTCTGCCAGATGAAGTAGCAATAGAGAACCGCAAGCAGCCCGATCAGGCCCAGGATCGGCAACCGGATCATCCATGTCCGTTGAACGTACCAGCCGCGTGCGGCGATAAATGGCCAGAAAGCCCAGGCGAACAGGAGTCGCACCCAGCGTCCGATGGTACGGCCGATCAGCCTGAAAAAACCGGCGATCCGGTCGAGCATCGTTTTCTCCTTGCCGTGGTGGACCAACATTGTCTGCGCACTGACATATGCGCTCGCTCAGGCAAGGACAATATCGTGCTGATATTATTGTTTCTTCGGCGCGAGCTAGAACGGAAAGCGCAAGCGCAGCCGCTTGGAGATTTTCGTCGTATCGATGACCGGGCCTCCGGAGCTGTCTTCCTGATCCGGCCGGAACGCCTCGAACTTGCTCGCAAAGGCAGCATCCGCGGTCCGCTTGCGATGTTCCAGCTCCTGCGGCACCAGCATATTGCGTTCGAACAGTTCGATCGGCCCGGCAATGGCGGGAAAAAGTTCGGCTGAAATCTGGACCTTCGATCCCGGAATATCGGTGTCGACCTGTGCCTGATAAATCAACAGCCTTTCTTCGGTGTCGATGACGACCTTGCGCGTCAGCGCATTGCACCGACCAACCTGGGTATTGAGTGCATCGACGAAAACCTGGAAGAGATTGATGAAGCGCTCGCGGCGCTGGCTATCCTCACGCATGCCGCGCTCTTCGTCAGCAACGCGCTCGGCCTCCGCCTTCAGCGCGCGGCGCTCCTCTTCCATGCGCTCCCATTCGGCTTTGCTGCCGTAGAGGCCAATCCTGCCCTGCGTTGTCAGCGCCTTGGCATTCAATTCCCGGATACGAAGGCGCGCGATATCAATCTTGTCCACCAGCCGACGGCGCTGTTCGACGATGCCGATTAGGCCATGCTCTCCCAGCTTGTGAAAGTCGATCGCGATTGTGCGGTAGCTCGCGATAACATCAGCGGTGGCATCGGACTTCACCAGCAGGTCACGCAGCCGCTCCACGACAGGGGCAGCGCGCACCCGCGCGCTATGACGACGCCACATCCGCTGGCGCGAAAAGCGTCCGATGAATTTCTCGCCGGCGGTAAGGCCACGGAAGCTGTCGAGGTCCGCCGAAACCTTGATCGTCAGCGTGTCGAGAACGGATACGAGCTCCGCAAGCAGATTGGTCAGGCTCGTGCCGTTTGCCACAAATGCCTGGAAGCGGCCGTTCTCGACAAGGAAGCGCTCGTCGTCGACTGCCGCCCCTTGGCGGGCGAACTCGTTAATGAAATCGACGCAGACTCTAGCCTCAAGACGCAACTGTTCCACGAGCGCTCGCGCGGCTTCCAGCTGAGTGTCAAAGGAGAAAGGCTTGCGCACCGGGACGCCTCCATGAATCGGTTTCCGCGAAACTAGCGCATAAGCCGCCAATCCGGAATCGATTTGAGGAGTGCCTATACTGCCTCCGCTTGCCACTCCCCGTTCATGGCGTCATCCCAATGACGCCGGCAGAGCGACACGTATTTTTCGTTGCCACCGACGTCAATCTGTGCGCCTTCGCGCAGCACCTTTCCGTCCGCATCGAGGCGCACCACCATCGTCGCCTTGCGCCCGCAATGGCAGATCGTCCTGACCTCACGCATCTCGTCGGCAATCGCGAGCAGTTCTTCCGATGCCGGAAACAGCTTTCCCTGGAAATCGGTCCGCAGGCCGTAGACCATGACTGGGATGTTCATCCGGTCGACGATGCGCGCAAGCTGCCAGACATGCTCGCGCGTCATGAAGTGAGCCTCGTCGACGAAGACGCAAGCGATTGGCTCCCCTTCTTTGCCGAGCTCGCCGATCAAAGCCTGCAGGTCCGCGTCCGGTTCGAAGGCAATCGCGCTCGCCTGTAGCCCGATCCGGGAGCCGATAATTCCCTTTCCGGCGCGCTCGTCGAAGGCCGCGATCAGCAGAACGACGCGCATGCCGCGCTCCTCGTAATTGTAGGAGGCCTGCAGCAGCATCGTCGACTTGCCGGCGTTCATGGTCGAGTAGTTGAAATAGAGTTTTGCCATCGTTTTCTCCGTCTTTCGCTTCTTGGAAGCTCGAAACTGCGAAGAAAAGTCCCCCATTTTGATAATCACAAGAAATTCACGCCGGAAAATCGCCAAAACCCTTGAAATCCCGGCACTCCGCGAAAAAATGCCCTACGTCGCAATCGGGTACTCCAATGCGGCGCAAACGCACTCAGGTCGCTTGTAAAACTCGGCTATTGGTGATTGGCTTGGGAACGTAAGACTGGGAGTCTAAAATGAAAACGACAAGCGCATTCAAACTGACTACCGCCACCGCGGTTGCCGCTCTCTCTGTTGCGACAGCAGCATTTGCCGCGGACCCCGATAGCTGCTCCGCCGTCCGTCTTTCAGACGTCGGCTGGACGGATATCACCGCTACCACCGCCACCACAGCGGTCATTCTGAAGAACCTAGGCTACGAGCCCGACATTAAGGTTCTCTCGGTTCCGGTTACTTATCAGTCGCTCAAGAACAAGGACATCGACGTGTTCCTTGGCAACTGGATGCCGGCCCAGAAGAAGGACGTCCAACCCTACCTCGATGAGAAGACCGTCGATTCCCTCGGCGTCAATCTCGAAGGCGCCAAGTACACGCTCGCTACCAACGCCAAGGGCGCTGAACTCGGCATCAAGGATTTCAGCGATATCGGCAAGCACAAGGACGAGCTTGACGGCAAGATCTACGGGATCGAGCCCGGCAACGACGGCAACCGCCTCGTCATGACGCTGATCGAGAAGAACGAGATGGGAATGGGCGGGCTTGAACTCGTCGAGTCCTCCGAACAGGGCATGCTCGCGCAGGTCGCCCGTGCCGACAAGGACGGCAAGCCGGTCGTGTTCCTGGGTTGGGCGCCCCACCCCATGAACGAAAACTTCAAGATGACCTACCTTACCGGTGGTGACAGCACCTTCGGCCCGAACTTCGGCGGTGCGACGGTCTACACCAATACCCGTGCCGGCTACACCACCGAATGCCCGAACGTCGGCAAGCTCATCTCGAACCTGAAGTTCAATCTGGAAATGGAAAACCAGATCATGGGCAAGATCCTCAACGACGGTGAGGATCCGCAGGTTGCCGCGACCGAATGGCTGAAGGCAAATCCGAACGCAGTTGATCCGTGGCTGGCAGGCGTCACGACGAAGGATGGCAAGGACGCCCTTGCCGCCGTCAAGTCAGGCCTCGGCCTCTGAAACTGATGACGGGGCGGCCCTCGCCGCCCCTTCTTGTTTCACCTCGATCTTTGCTCTTTCGGATAGGCGCGCTCCTTGAATTGGATCACCGACTATAAAATTCCTATTGGCCCCTTCGCCAAAACGACCGTCGATTGGTTGACGTCGAGCGGCGAGTGGTTCTTTAACCAGCTTGCTTTCGTTTTATCGCACGTTATCAATGCGTTGCTTTTTATCTTGCAGGCCCCGCATCCCCTGATCGTGCTGGCCGCGATCGTCGGCATTGCATACTGGCTACGCCGCTCCATCGGCGTCGCGGTCTTCACCCTGCTCGGCTTGCTGCTGATCATGAACCAGGGCTATTGGAAGGAAACGACGGAAACGCTGGCACTCGTCCTGGCGTCGACGTTCGTCAGCATGGCCGTCGGCATTCCGCTCGGTATCGCCGGTGCGCGGCGCGCATGGGTGTTTTCGATCATGCGGCCGGTCCTCGACCTCATGCAAACCATCCCGACCTTCGTCTATCTGATCCCTGCGCTCATCCTTTTCGGCCTTGGGATGGTTCCGGGCCTGATCGCAACCGTGATTTTTGCGATCCCCGCTCCGATCCGCCTGACCCGCCTCGGCATCATATCGACGCCGCCCTCTTTGGTTGAAGCCGCAGAATCATTTGGCGCGACACCGATGCAGGTACTGCGTAAAGTCGAGCTTCCCTTTGCCATGCCGCAGATCATGGCCGGCCTCACGCAGACAATTATGCTCTCCCTCTCGATGGTGGTCATCGCCGCTCTGGTTGGCGCCGACGGTCTCGGAAAGCCTGTCGTGCGCGCGCTCAATACGGTCAACGTCGCCATGGGCTTCCAGGCGGGCCTCTGTATCGTCATCCTCGCAATTATTCTCGACCGCATGTTCCGCGCGACGGGTGAAGGAGAAAGCGCATGACCGCGGTCCGTTTCGACAACGTCAGCATCGTCTTCGGCGACAAGCCGGAGAGTGCCCTCGCCCTCGCGGACCAGGGCAAAAACCGTGACGAGATCAGCGCCGCAACCGGACTCGTGCTCGGCGTGGCAGACGCCTCCCTGAGCGTCCAGGAAGGCGAAATTCTCGTCCTGATGGGCCTTTCCGGTTCAGGCAAGTCGACCCTGTTGCGCGCCGTGAACGGGTTGGCGCCCGTCGTGCGCGGCGAGGTGTCGGTCGCAACGCCGAATGGCCCCTGCAGCCCTTACAAAACGACGGCCAAAGGTCTGCGTGACCTGCGCATGCACACCGTTTCCATGGTCTTCCAGCAGTTCGCGCTGCTGCCATGGCGAACGGTCGCGGAAAACGTCGGCTTTGGCCTTGAACTCGCGGGTATGCCGGACGCCGAACGCAAGAAGCGCGTCGGCGAGCAACTCGAACTCGTCAACCTGACCAAATGGGCTGACCGCAAGGTCAATGAGCTGTCCGGCGGCATGCAACAGCGCGTCGGCCTTGCCCGCGCCTTTGCCACCGGTGCGCCTATCCTGCTGATGGATGAGCCGTTCTCGGCGCTCGATCCGCTGATCCGCACACGCCTGCAGGACGAGCTGCTCGAATTCCAGCGGCGGCTGAAGAAGACCATTCTGTTCGTGAGCCACGATCTCGACGAAGCATTCCGTATCGGCAACCGTATCGCCATCATGGAAGGCGGGCGCATCATCCAGTGCGGCACCCCGCAGGAGATCGTGAAGAACCCCGCGGACCAGTACGTCGCCGATTTCGTCCAGCACATGAACCCGATCAGCATGCTGACGGCGCAGGACGTGATGCAACGCGGTCTCGGCCACGCGGCCGCCGGTGCAAGCGTCAGCGGCACGGCGCGTGCGGAAACGCCGCTCATCGACATCCTTGATGCGCTGTCGCGCCAGCCCGGCAGTATTGGCGTCGTGGAAAACGGCGCGATCATTGGGACCATCTCGGCGCAGGATATCGTCGAAGGCCTCACGCAGCATCGGCGCAAAGAACAGGCTTGATCCGTGCGTCCGCTTCCGCCAAGAAAGTGGACATGAAAGATCAAGCTTCCGTTCTCAGGGAAACGGACGGAGAAGCCCGCAAGCTCGCTCGCGCGCTTCTCCGCTCCGCCCGTTATGCCGCAATTGCCGTTCTCGATCCCGGGACCGGCTTTCCCTTTGCCAGCCGGGTTCTCCTCGGCACGGACATTGAGGGCGTACCCGTCATTCTCGTCTCAGGCCTGTCGACGCATACTCGTGCGCTTGACGCCGACCGCCGCGCGTCGCTTCTGACAGGCGAGCCCGGCAAGGGCGATCCGCTCGCCTATGCCCGCCTGACGACCCAATGCCTAGCCGAACCGGTCGAGCGCGACAGCGAGATCCACGCGCGCATCCGCAGCCGCTTCCTCAATCGCCATGCCAAGGCCAAGCTCTACATCGATTTTCCGGATTTCCGTTTTTTCCGGCTCATGCCGCAGTCGGCCAGCCTCAATGGCGGCTTTGGTCGCGCCTATGTCTTGGAAGGCGAGGACCTGACGATTCGATCCCCCGGCAATGAAGCCGTGGCAGCTCAGTCAGACACGATAGTGCAAAAATTGCTAGCTGAGCGCCCAGATCTGGCAGCGACAGCCGCAGCGGGCCTCAAGGCTGGCAACGGCGATTGGCGCATTTGTGGAGTGGATTGCGCCGGTTTCGATCTCATTTCGGGTGATTTGCTTCTGCGCTGCGAGTTCGAGACCGTCGCACAGGGGGTCGATGATATTTATTCACATATATCTAACATGAAATACGCAATACCTGAAATTTAGCTATATACAATCTTGAAGCGGTATTGATAGTTTTCGCCGTCCGGCATTGAGCGGGAACACGCGTTTTTGAAATTAGTTTCACACCAGGAAGAAAATATGGACACAATCGATTTAACCGCCAATGCAAACGTTGCAGCTGCCCTTTTGTCGGCAATGGCAAACCCCAAGAGACTTCTGATTCTCTGCAACCTGGTCAAGGGCGAGATCCCCGTCGGCGCGCTAGCACAAGAAGTCGGTTTGAGCCAGTCCGCGCTGTCGCAGCACCTATCCAAGCTGCGCGCCCAGAAGCTGGTCAAGACGCGACGCGACGCACAGACGATCTACTATTCAAGCAATTCCGAGCCGGTCCTCAAGATCCTCGAAGCCCTCACCGACATCTATGCTGTTCAAAGCCGCGCAAAGTCTGCGGCGTAAGGACGCGCTGACATAACGTCAGCCTATAAGCCCCACTGCCGAGGGATGCATCCGGAATAGTGCGGCACCTTATTTCAGTACGTGTTCATACTCTTAGACCGGCAGCAATGCCGGTCTATTTTTTTGCACCGCGCCAGCCGGCGCGAGCGCCCGCCGGCAACGGCAGCCGCTTGACGCCCGGACAAGCGCTGATAATTTGACCGGGCAGTAAAAAAACCGCCTCAGCCAATAACGGGAACGGCCTCCGAAACGGCCATGGAGAACAGCATGTCCAACCGCCTCAATACCACGCCAAACGACCTCCGGGCCTTTTGGATGCCCTTCACCGCGAACCGACAGTTCAAGAAGGAGCCGCGTCTCTTTGTCGGCGCGAAGGACATGTACTACCAGACCCACGACGGCCGCCAGGTGCTCGACGGCACCGCAGGCCTCTGGTGCGTCAATGCCGGCCACTGCCGGCCGAAGATCACCGAGGCGATCCGCGAACAGGCTGGCGAACTCGATTACGCGCCGGCCTTCCAGCTCGGTCATCCGAAGGCCTTCGAGCTGGCGAACCGCCTCGTCGACATTGCGCCCGAAGGGATGGATCACGTTCTCTACACCAATTCGGGATCTGAATCAGTCGAAACGGCTCTTAAGGTCGCCCTCGCCTACCATCGGGTGAAGGGTAACGGTTCCCGGTTCCGTCTCATCGGCCGCGAGCGCGGCTATCACGGCGTCAACTTCGGCGGCATCTCCGTCGGCGGCATCGTTTCCAACCGCAAGATGTTCGGTACCCTGCTGACCGGTGTCGATCACCTGCCCCACACGCATCAGCCGGGCAAGAACGCCTTTACCCGCGGCCAGCCGGAGCATGGCGGCGACCTCGCGACGGAACTCGAGCGCATCGTCACCCTGCACGATGCGTCGACGATCGCTGCCGTCATCGTCGAACCGATCGCCGGCTCGACCGGCGTCCTGATCCCGCCGAAGGGCTACCTGCAGAAGCTTCGCGAAATCTGCACCAAGCACGGCATCCTGTTGATCTTCGACGAAGTCATCACCGGCTTCGGCCGCCTCGGTGCCCCGTTCGCCGCCCAATACTACGACGTCAAGCCTGACATGATCACCACCGCAAAGGGCCTGACTAACGGCGTCATCCCGATGGGCGCGGTTTTCGTGACGTCGGAGATCCATGACGCGTTCATGAGTGGTCCAGAACACATGATCGAGTTCTTCCACGGCTACACTTATTCCGGCAACCCGATCGCCTGCGCGGCAGCTCTCGGCACGCTCGACACCTACAAGGAAGAAGGGCTGCTGACCCGCGCCGCGGAGCTCGCGGACTACTGGGCCGACGGACTGCACTCCTTGAAGGATTGCCCGAATGTCATCGACATCCGGAACACCGGCCTGATCGGCGCCATCGAACTTGATCCGATCGCCGGCGAGCCCACCAAGCGCGCCTTCACCGCCTTCCTGAAGGCCTATGAGAAGGGCCTGTTGATCCGCACCACCGGTGACATCATCGCGCTCTCGCCGCCACTGATCATCGAAAAGCACCACATCGACGAACTCTTCGGAAAGCTCCGCGAAATTCTTCAAAACAACATCTGATCGATGCGCTTTGGGGCCCGTTTTTGCCAGATCAGGCAAAAACGGGCCCCATTTCTTTATCTTCTTGCGAAATCCGCGGTAAATTCCTAAGAAACTTGCTGTGCACTCGCCGAAGCCAAACATGGCAGGCGGATGCTTCGGCCGTGCGGCTGCTCATCGTCTCTTGGCGCAACCCGCAAGGGCTGTTGTACGATCTGGGCACACTGCTGCGGTACTTAATCGCGGGTTTGAAAACCCACCCAAGGAGAAAGAAAATGAGTCTGAAGACTTTGTCGGCGGCCCTTGTCGCCTCGCTTGCCTTTGCGCCGCTCGCCCATGCAGATATCACCATTGGCCTCATCGCGCCGCTGACCGGTCCGGTTGCCGCCTATGGCGACCAGGTGAAGAATGGCGCGCAGGCTGCTGTTGACGAGATCAACAAGAAGGGCGGCATCCTCGGCGAAAAAGTCATCCTCAAATACGCCGACGATGCCGGCGAACCGAAGCAGGGCGTTTCCGCCGCAAACCAGCTCGTCGGCGACGGCATCCGCTTCGTCGTTGGCCCGGTCACCTCGGGCGTCGCCATCCCGGCTTCTGACGTTCTCGCCGAAAACGGCGTGCTGATGGTGACCCCGACGGCAACGGCTCCCGATCTCACCAAGCGTGGTCTCGCCAACGTTCTGCGCACCTGCGGTCGCGACGACCAGCAGGCTGAAGTCGCCGCCAATTACGTTCTGAAGAACTTCAAGGACAAGCGCGTCGCGATCATCAACGACAAGGGCGCTTACGGTAAGGGTCTGGCAGACTCGTTCAAGGCAACCCTGAACGCCGGTGGTATCAAGGAAGTGCTCGACGACTCGCTGAGCCCTGGCGACAAGGACTTCAGCGCTCTGACCACCCGTCTGAAGGCCGAGAACGTCGATGTTGTCTATTTCGGCGGCTATCACCCGGAAGGCGGCCTGCTGGCCCGTCAGCTGCATGACCTCTCCGTCAAGGCCGTCATCATCGGCGGCGACGGCCTCTCGAACAGCGAGTTCTGGAACATCGGCACCGAAGCAGCCGGCGGCACGGTCTTCACCAATGCCATGGACGCAACGAAGAGCCCGGACTCGCAGGCAGCTGCGGACGCACTTAAGGCCAAGGGCATCCCGGCCGAAGCCTTCACGCTCAACGCCTACGCCGCAGTCGAAGTCCTGAAGGCGGGTATCGAGAAGGCCGGTAGCGCTGAAGATTCGGAAGCAGTCGCCAAGGCGCTGAAGGGCGGCGAAGCGATCCCGACGGCAATCGGCAAGCTGACCTACGGCGAAACCGGCGACCTGACCTCGCAGAGCTTCGCGCTCTACAAGTGGGAAGCTGGCAAGATCGTTCCGGCCGAATAAGCCTTCGATCTCCCGATTTCGGTCGCCGGGCGTCCCTCTGGGGCGCCCGGTTTTCGTTTGTGGACCGGCCGCCAAAGCCGATCTCGCTTTGTTAGACACATGGGCTATAACTGGTGAAACGCCAGCACGAGGATGCCATGACTGCCAAGCTTGAACGCCTTATCGACCAGGGAACGGGCCGCCTGCCCGCCGACATCGTTCTGAAAGGCGGACGCTTCTTCGACCTCGTGACCGGCGAACTGGTGACATCGGATGTCGCGATCGCCCAGGATCGTATCGTCGGCACGTGTGGCAACTACGATGGCGAAACTGAGATCGATATCTCGGGCAAGATCGTGGTGCCGGGCTTCATCGATACGCATCTCCACATCGAGTCGTCGCTGGTGACGCCACACGAATTCGACCGCTGCGTCCTGCCCTATGGCGTAACGACAGTCATCTGCGACCCGCACGAGATCGCCAATGTTCTCGGCACCGAAGGCATTCAGTATTTCCTCGATTCATCCCTCGAAACGATCATGGACATCCGTGTCCAGCTCTCCTCCTGCGTGCCTGCGACGCATCTGGAGACATCGGGCGCTGACCTTCCGATCGAGCGCCTCCTTCCCTTCCGTCACCACCCGAAGGCGATCGGTCTCGCCGAGTTCATGAATTTCCCCGGCGTGATCCACAAGGATCCGATCTGCATGGCGAAGCTCGATGCCTTTCAGGGCCAGCACATCGATGGTCACGCGCCCCTGCTCTCGGGCAACGACCTCAACGGCTACCTCGCCGCCGGTATCCGCACCGAGCACGAATGTACGACCGCTGCCGAAGCGCTGGAAAAGATTCGCAAGGGCATGCACATCCTCGTGCGCGAGGGCTCCGTGTCGAAAGATCTCGCAGCCCTGATGCCCATCATCACGGAACGCCTGTCACCCTACCTCGCGCTTTGCACCGATGATCGCAACCCACTCGATATCGCCGAACAAGGGCATCTCGATTACATGATCCGTACCGCGATCAAGAGCGGCGTGGAGCCGCTTGCCGTCTACCGCGCCGCGTCCATCTCGGCCGCCCGCGCCTTCGGCCTGCGCGATCGCGGCCTCGTCGCCCCCGGCTGGCGCGCAGACCTCGTTGTCATAGACAGCCTCGAAAACTGCCGCGCCGATCTCGTCTTTGCTGCCGGTCGTCAGGTGACCACAGAGCTCTTCGGCACGCGCAAGCCGGTGGAGCCGGTCGGCCTCGACAGCGTCAAGGCCCGGCCCGTGAACGCCGCCCACTTCGGCGTTCCTGTGGCCGATGGCGAAACGCCTGTCATCGGTGTCACTCCCGGCAAGATCATCACCGAACACCGCCGCTACCGGCTACCGGTGAAAGGCAACCAGACCGACGTCGATCTCGGCAACGACATCATCAAGGTCGCCGTGATCGAAAGGCACGGCAAGAACGGCAACCATGCCAACGGCTTCGTCCAGGGCTTCGGCCTGAAGAAGGGTGCGATTGCCTCCACCGTCGGCCATGACAGCCACAACATCTGCGTCGTCGGCGTCAGCGAGGACGACATGGCGCTCGCCGCCAATCGCCTCGGCGAAATCAACGGCGGCTTCGTGGTTGTGGAGGATGGCAAGGTCACCGGCGAGATCGCCCTGCCCATTGCCGGCCTGATGAGCCTCGAGCCCTACGAGACGGTGCGCGACACGCTCCACCATCTACGCAAGGCCGCCTACGCGCTCGGCACGACGCTTGAGGAACCCTTCCTGCAGGTGGCCTTCCTGCCGCTCCCGGTCATTCCGCACCTGAAGATCTCGGATCGCGGAATGGTCGATGTCGACAAGTTTGCACTGATCGGCTGACGTCTAGCCAGCCACCCGCGCACAGAACGCGTCGAGCGCGACAAGCTTGATTGGGCCGGTTGCCGCTCCCGCCGCAAAGCCCGGCATAGCCAACCGTTCTCCTATCACCATTCCCGCCGGCGGAATGAACTGTGCTGGCTTGCGCGTCAGGTTGAAGACAAAGAGCAGCGTCTCGCTTCCCTTGGTGCGCGTGAAGGCGAGAAGATCCTGATTGGTTCCAATGAATTCCATTGCGCCATCAAGCAATGCCGGATGGCCTTTCCGGAATTCGAGCGTCTGCCGGTAGTGGTTCAGAACGGAATGCGGATCGCTCTCCTGGGTATCGACGGACAGTGCCGCCTGCTCATAAGGCACCGGCAGCCAGGACTTTTCGGCTGTGGTAAAGGCTGCGTGCGCCTTCGCAGCCTCCCAGGGCATCGGCGTGCGGCATCCGTCGCGTCCCTTGAAGGCCGGCCAGAAGCGGATACCGTAGGGATCACGTAAATCCTCGAAGGCCAACTCGGCCTCCGGAAGACCAAGTTCCTCGCCTTGATAGAGGCAGATCGAGCCGCGCAGCGTCGCCAGCACCGACATGGCGAGCTTGGCAACGACTGGCCGCTCCTCCGGGGTCTTTGCGAAGCGGCTCACATGACGGTTGACGTCATGGTTCGAGAAGGCCCAGCAGACCCAGCCATCGGCAACCGACTTCTGGAAGGCATCGACGCAACTGCGGATATGGGTAGCGGTAAACTCCGGTCCGAGCAGGTCGAAGGTGTAGCACATGTTCAGCTTGTCGCCGCCGGCGGTATAGGCAGCCACCGTCTTCAACGAGCGCGCACCGTCGCCGACCTCGCCAACTGTCGCGCGCGCCTCGTAGCGGTCGAGCAAGGCTCGGAAACGCTGGAGGAAGCCGATATTCTCCGGCTGCGTCTTGTCATAGAGGTGGTTCTGCATGCCGTAGGGGTTTGTGTCAGGCGCATCAAGGCCGGCATCGCTCTCGTCGGGCGCATGCGGGGGATTGTCGCGAAGAAGCTTATCGCAGAAGTAGTAGTTCACTGTATCAAGGCGGAAGCCATCGACGCCACGGTCGAGCCAGAACTTCACGGTGGCGAGCACGGCATCCTGAACCTGTGGATTGTGGAAGTTCAGATCCGGCTGCGAGGTCAGGAAGTTGTGCTGGTAATATTGCCGGCGTACGCCATCCCATTCCCATCCAGGCCCGCCGAAGATCGAGAGCCAGTTGTTGGGTGCCGTGCCATCTGGCTTCGGATCTGCCCAGACATACCAGTCGGCCTTGGGATTGCTTCGGCTTGAGCGGCTTTCGACGAACCAGGGATGAACATCGGACGTGTGCGATATCACTTGGTCGATGATGATCTTGATGCCGAGCCGGTGAGCCGCCGCCATCATCTCGTCGAAATCATCGAGCGTTCCGAAGATCGGATCGACATCGCAATAGTCGGAAACGTCATAGCCCATATCGGCCATCGGTGACTTGAAGAATGGCGACAGCCAGATGGCGTCTACGCCGAGGCTGGCGATATGGGGCAATCTCCGGGTAATGCCCTTCAGGTCTCCGAGGCCATCTCCGTTCGTATCCTGAAAGGATCGTGGATAGACCTGATAGATAACCGCACCTCGCCACCAGTCCGCTGTTTTGCCCGCAACCGACATCAGCCGTCTATCTCCTACCTTCGTTCGATGATGCCAACACTAAAGCGGGCGGGACAAAAAACAACCTTCAGCCGAAATCAGTCGAACATCCCAGCTTCTGCATTTTGCGCTTTAGCTTTTCGCGGTGCTTGATGTCCTTGCTAGGCAGCTTACCGCCCACCGTGTTTCGTTCCTGCAAGGCGAGTGTCTGACAATCCCACTTTCGCTTGCCTCCGCCTCCGTGTGCGGAAGCGAGACCGGTTGAAAGCGATAGCGCCGCAACCAGCGAAATACCAATCAGAGGGCCTGAGATCGTCTGCAAGCGTGTGTCCCCGTAACTGCGCGAGTGCCACTATGCGCGCTGCAGATAGGGTCAACAATCCGGCCTAGAGTCGCAGCCACATGCCGCTCGTGGCTTGTCAGGAACAGCCTCTACGCGTATCAGCGAAAGCGGGAAAATTCAGGGAGGCTTTCTGTGAGCGGGCGTTTTCTATCGATCGGTGAATGCATGGTAGAGCTTTCGCATGCAGGCGCCGGCTTGCTGCGCAAGGGCTTTGCCGGCGACACGCTGAATACAGCCTGGTACGCCCGCGCCTGCCTGCCGGCGGATTGGTCGGTCGAGTATTTTACCGCGCTCGGCGACGAAGCCATGTCCGATGAGATGATCGCCTTCTACAAGCAGGCTGGCATCGGCACGGAATTTATCAGGCGCATCAAGGGCAAGGCGCCGGGTCTCTACATGATCAGCCTCAAGGATGGCGAGCGCTCCTTTAGTTACTGGCGCGACAACTCCGCCGCCCGCCAGCTCGCAGCCGACGCGGAACTCCTTCGCGAGGCGATCGAGGCCAGCGACGTTGTCTACTTCTCCGGCATCACACTTGCGATCCTGTCTCGCAACGACGCCGACACCCTGCTCGCCGAACTCCGCCGCGCCAAGGCCGCCGGCAAGATCGTGGCCTTCGATCCCAATATCCGCCCGCGGCTCTGGTCGGGCTATGACGTGATGCATGCGACGATTAGCGAAGGTGCGCGTGCCTCTTCCCTGGTGCTGCCGAGTTTTGATGACGAGGCAACGCACTTCGGCGACGTTTCGATTGCAGCAACGATCCAGCGCTATCGCACCCTCGGCGCGACGGACGTGGTGGTCAAGAACGGCGCAGAAGGAGCAACGTTGAGCTTCGACGGCGTGGAGAGATTCGTCCCGGCTGAGAAGGTCGAGCAGGTCGTCGACACGACCAGCGCTGGCGACAGCTTCAACGGCGCATTTCTCGCCCGCTACCTCGAGACCAAGGACGCGCCCGTCGCCGCCGCATTTGCTGCAAAGGTTGCCGCACGCGTCGTCAGCGAACATGGGGCCCTCGTTGCCTGGGAAAAACTTGGTATCAACCACGCCTGAGCAACACCGGACGATCGGTGTAGCGCAACTGTAATATTTCCATCATCGACGGTCGCCAGAATGTGAAGCGCGGGAATCGAGTCCCCGGGTCTGCCGGGAGTTTGGTCGGCGCCCCCGCGGGCGCGGCTTGGATGGAATTGGGGCGTGCTGCAACATATGTCGGATGTTGGGGGCAACGAAGGCCGGGACGCATCTCGGCTGGGGGTGGCGGAACGGCTGGTCATTGTCAGCGATGCCTGGCATCCGCAGGTCAACGGCGTCGTCCGTTCGATCGAGAACACCAATCGCGAACTGGCGAAAATGGGCATTGATGTGGCAATGGTGACGCCGCAGGGCTTTCACAGCGTGCCCTGCCCCACCTACCCCGAAATTCGTCTTTCGATCGCCAGCTACCGCCGCGTCGCGCGCGAGATCAGAAAACACATGCCCTCCTACGTTCATATCGCAACGGAGGGTCCTTTGGGGCTGACGGCGCGGCGCTGGTGCCTGAAGAACCGCATGCCCTTTTCGACCAGTTACCACACCCGCTTTCCGGAATATGTTTCAGCCCGTCTGCCCATACCGAAGAGCTGGCTTTATGCGTTCGTCCGTTGGTTCCACAATTCCGGCGCCGGTTGCATGGTCGCAACCCCAAGCCTCGCGCGCGAGCTCTCCGACAAGGGCATTCGAAACCTCATGCCATGGAGCCGCGGCATCGATGCGGATCATTTCCGCCCCATGCCGCTGGACGACGCGCCGTTTGGCCTTGCCCGCCCGATCTTCATGACAGTCGGCCGCGTTGCCTTGGAAAAGAACCTGCCGGCCTTCCTCGACCTCGCCCTGCCCGGATCGAAAGTCGTTGTCGGTGACGGACCGGCTCGCGCCGAACTCGAGAAGCGCTATCCGGATGTCCACTTCACCGGTCTGAAGGTCGGCGAGGACCTGGCAAAGGCCTACGCCCAGGCGGATGTCTTCGTCTTCCCCTCGCTGACGGATACGTTCGGAAATACGATCCTCGAGGCCCTCGCGTCAGGCGTTCCCGTCGCCGCCTACCCTGTCACCGGCCCGCTCGACATCATCGCGGACGACAACGACGTCGGAGCACTCGACGACGACCTGAAAACGGCATGCCTAACGGCGCTTTCTGCGTCGCGCGAGAAGGCACGCGAACTCGCGCTTCAATATTCCTGGGAAGCGGCGACGACACAGTTCATCAACAACATCCGCGCCGCCAACGGCGTCATTACGCCGAAGTGGAAGAAGGCCTGGCAATTTGCTGCCAAGTCGCTGCCAAGAACGAAAAAGCCCGGCGATGCCGCCGGGCCCGTCTCGTCAGGAACCTGAACCGGTTATTTGCTGAGCGCGTCGCGGAGCGTCTGGCTGGCAACGGAGATTGCGCTGCGCACAGCGGGCGTCTCGGCAATGGCGTTCAGAAGCACGAAGTCGTGGATCGTGCCGTTGTAGCGGATCGAGGTCACCTTCACGCCCGCCTGACTTAATTTGCGGCCATAGGCTTCGCCTTCGTCTCGCAGCACGTCATTCTCGTCAGTGATGATCAATGCCGGAGGCAACCCGTTCAGCTGATCGAGTGAAGCCTGGAGTGGGGAAGCAGTCGGCTCCCTGCGCTTGGCTTCATCGGGGAGATACGCATTCCAGAACCACTTCATCGCTTCCTTCGTTAGCCAAGGACCGTTGGCGAACTGATTGTAGGAGCCGGTCTCGAAGTTAGCATCGGTCACGGGATAGAACATGACCTGCTGAGCGATTGCAGGACCGCCGCGCTCCTTGGCAAGCAGGGTGACCACCGCGGTCATGTTGCCGCCGACGCTGTCGCCGGCCACCGCCAGGCGGGTGGCGTCGACATTGAATTCCTTCTGGTGTTCGGTGACGTATTTCGTTGCGGCGTAGGCCTGCTCGATCGCGATCGGATAGCGAGCCTCCGGCGAGCGCTCATAGTCGACAAAGACAACAGTGGCCTTGGCGCCATTGGCGATCTCGCGAACGAGACGGTCATGCGTATCGGCATCTCCAAGCACCCAGCCGCCGCCGTGGAAATACATGACGACAGGAAGCTTGCCCTTCACGCCTTCTGGACGAACGACGCGCAGCTTGATGCTGCCGGTCGGTCCGGCCTTGATCGTCAGGTTCTCTTCCTTGGCGGCAAGCTTCTTGACGTCACCCTTCTGCGCCCCGGCAAGGACATTGCGGGCGTCGGAAGGAGACAGCGCATAGATCGGCTTGGAGCCAGCGAGCGCATCGATGAACTTCTGGGTTGTCGCTTCCAATACCGGATCGGCAGCGGCACCCAAAGTGGTTGCTGCGAGGATGGCTGCTGCGGAGAGTGCGGTCTTTGCGGTCGACATTGTCCTGTCCTTTTCGGTTGCGGTTCGTCGTTGGCACATCATCTATATATTGCACGATTATTTATCGCACGATATAAATAGGCATAGCTCTCATGCAGAAAGATTGGTTGCGATTGTTTATTGCGCGATATATGTTGTCGCGCTTTCGGAGAATTGGATATGAGCGACGATCTGAACCTAGATGATTTTATGTGCTTCGCCCTCTACACCGCAAATCACGCGATGAATCGGGTCTACAAGCCACTGCTTGATGCGCTGGACCTCACATACCCGCAGTACCTGGCAATGGTCACCCTATGGAAAGAAGACAACCAGACAGTCGGCGACATCAGCGAGAAGCTTCACCTTGAATCGAGCACCCTCACCCCTCTCCTGAAGCGTTTGGAAACGGCCGGCTACGTCAAACGCGAGCGCGGCAAGGACGACGAGCGTGTAGTCATCATCCGGTTGACGAAGGAGGGTCGCGAACTCAAAAGACGCGCAGCATCCATTCCCGGCTGCATCCTCGATGCATCGGGCCGGGAATTTGCTGACTTGAAACGGTTGGCGGCAGACGTGATCGTATTGCGCGACACGCTGACGCGTCACTCAAAATAAGGAGCAGCGGACCTATCAGGACCGCTTTTTCTTCGACTCGTACGGATTGTCCGGAGAACGATAGTGAATCCGGATCGGCACGCTCGGCATGTCGAAATCGTTGCGCAGACCGTTGATCAAATAGCGGGTGTACGATTCCGGCAGCGCGTCGGAGCGTGTGCAGGAGATCATGAACGCCGGCGGACGGGCCTTCACCTGCGTCATATACTTGAGCTTGATTCGGCGACCGGAGACTGCTGGTGGCGGATGCTGAACCTGCTGCTGCTCCAGCCAGCGATTGAGGCGGGCAGTCGAGATGCGCTTGTTCCAGACCTTATCCGTATCGATGATAGACTGCATCAGCTTGTCGAGACCACGGCCGGTCTGGCCGGAGATCGGCACGGCACGAATCCCGCGCGCCTGCGGCAGCAAGCGGTCGGTCTTCTCGCGCAGGTCCGCGAGAACAGCCTGCGGCTCCTCGATCATGTCCCACTTGTTGAAGGCGAGCACGGCAGCACGGCCCTCACGGAGCACGAGATCGACGATGTGCAGATCCTGCTTCTCGAACGGGATCGTCGCATCGAAGACGATGACGACGAGCTCAGCAAAACGGATGGCACGTAGCGTATCGGCCACCGAGAGCTTTTCGAGCTTCTCGATCACCTTCGCCTTGCGGCGCATGCCTGCCGTATCGAACATCTTGATGGTGCGGCCGCGCCAGTCCCATTCAACGGAGATGGAATCGCGCGTGATGCCGGCTTCCGGCCCCGTCAGCAGTCGGTCTTCACCGAGGAAGCGATTGATCAGCGTCGACTTACCGGCGTTCGGGCGACCGACGATCGCCACGCGCAGCGGCTTCGTGTCGTCATATACCGGTTCTTCCTCTTCCTCGCCTTCCTCATCGGTCGGCTGAGGGATATCGACGTCGGTGACGGCGACATCTTCCTTAGGCGGAAATGCGCGGTCTTCACCAAGGGCGGCAACGATCGCATCCCTAAGGTCGAGCATGCCCTGCCCGTGTTCGGCCGAGATCGGAGTCGGTTCACCAAGACCGAGCGAATAGGCGTCGTAAAACCCGGCGTCCGAGCCACGGGCTTCCGACTTGTTGGCCACGAGAACCACGGGCTTGCCACGGCGGCGCAACATTTCGGCAAGCGCCGTGTCGACAGGCGTCAGCCCGGTCTTGGCATCGACCACGAACAAAGAAAGGTCCGCCTCGTCGATCGCAGCTTCCGTCTGGGCGCGCATGCGACCCTGCAGGCTCTCTTCATGGGCCTCTTCAAGACCAGCCGTATCAACGATGGTGAAACGCAGGTCGACGAGCCGTGCTTCGCCCGGGCGGCGGTCGCGGGTAACGCCCGGCGTGTCATCGACAAGCGCCAGCTTCTTTCCAACCAACCGGTTGAAAAGCGTCGACTTGCCGACATTCGGGCGACCGACAATGGCGACCGTGAAGCTCATTGAAATTCCTTACATTCAGCCCTGTGCGGCGGGCGCCTTGCCGGATGCGGTGATGTTATCAAGCATCATCTGGGCACGATTGGCAACATTGCGCGGGCTCTGCGCATCGTCGGCAATTGCCTGGTACCATTGGCGAGCCTGCGCCATGTTGCCAGCCTTGTAGGCGGCAAGGCCGAGCGCTTCGCGGGCGGAGTGACGGAAGGCATTACCGGGAACAGCCATTTCCTCGACATGTGCGGAAACCTGGTCGTAGGTGCCGCTTTCAATCAGCAGCCATCCGGCGCGCATCTTGGCGGCATCGCGTACGGCTGCCGGAGCAGCGTTGTCCTTGCCGATCAAATCGAAGGCAGCAACGGCGCCAGCCGTGTCGCCCTTCTGGGCCAGAACGCTTGCGGCACGCAGGCGGGCAAGGATCGGATAGGCACCATGTCCTTCCTTTTCCAACGTCTCGAGCGCGGCCAGCGCCTCGTCGTTCTTGTTCTCGTCGGCAAGCTTCATCGCGGCGATGAACTTGTCACCCGTGCCGGAGGACTGGTTATCGTCCCAGTATTCGTAGACCTTGTAGCCGATGGTACCGAGCACGATCAGGACGGCGAGCGCAATCAGGTAACGACCAAACCGGCGCCATGCGCCCTTCACCTGGTCGGAACGCAGTTCCTCATTGACTTCACGAATGAAGCTGTCGTCGTTGAATGCCATTCTCGTCTCCGGCCGCGGATATGCTTCGGCATGCGGGTTGCACGCACATTGTGGGGCCTTCTACCCCATTTTTCAGCAGTTGTAAGGGGGATTGAAAAGATTCGTCACATAGCGATCGGGGCTACACCGATCAACAGCTCGTGCAGCTTGAACGTGATGAGCGCCCAGACAACCACACCGATGATCGCAGCATAGAGATCGTACTTCCCCGAGACGAAGGGACGAAGGGTGAGTTCGCCAGCGCGTTCGCGCCTTTTCAGCGCAATGCGCAGGATGACGCCCCATGCAAGAAAGGCCGCAAACAGCAACACTGATGAGGTCTCACCGTTGGCCAGGAGATGCGCGAAGGCCCAGATCTTCACCGACAGGACCATCGGATGCTTCGTCTTCACCGCGATACGCCCCGCCGGCAGCAGCGAGGCAACTAGACAGATAAGGGCGATCAGCATCAGCGTAACGGCGATATGCGCCATCCAGACCGGTGGGGTGTAGAGCACGCCGGTCACCTGACGGGCGTGACCGAAGCCGTAGATCAACAGGATGAGCGATAGGATACTGAGGACTGAATAGACGCCCTTCCAACCGTTCTCGCCGAGCCTGTCGATCATGGACTGACGAAGGCCGGGGGCGATCACACGGATAAGATGAAGCCCGAGGAAAATAATGATGCCGACGATGAGCAATGCCATGACGATCTCCTGTGCGTTTTCCGAGACTTAGCTGGGCTGACAGAAAAACGCCAGCACCACCGCAGCTTCGCCGCATTTCTGTAACAGGAAAGCCGCAAACAAATTGTCGCGGTGCCCATGTTTCGCTCCCTTTTTAAAGCCTCCCTCGCCCTTTCCTTGTTTGTCCCAAGCGTGGCGAGTGCCGGCGATCAGCCAAAGCAGCTGGTGATCATCTCGTTTGACGGCGCGCACGATAACGCCCTCTGGCAGAAGAGCCGTGAAATGGCGGCAAAGAACGGTGCGCATTTCACCTATTTCCTCTCCTGCACCTTCCTGATGAACCAGGCCGCTAAGAAAGCCTATCAGGCGCCGCATCAGAAAATGGGCAAATCCAACGTCGGCTTTGCCCAGAGCGACGACGAGATCCGCGAGCGGCTGGGCAATATCTGGCATGCCCATCTTGAGGGCCACGATATTTCGAGCCATGCCTGTGGCCATTTCGACGGGCGGCAGTGGAGCGAAGCCGACTGGCGTAAGGAGTTCGCAACTTTCCACGCCACGCTGCGGAACGCCTGGAAAAGCGTCGACCTCGAAGAGCCGAAAGGCTGGCAAGATCTGGTCGATCATGGCATCCACGGCTTCCGCGCCCCTTACCTCTCGGCAACGCCGGGCGCCGACATGATCGCTGCGGAGAAGAAGGCCGGCTTCACCTATGACGCAAGCCTCGTGACCAAGGGTCCCGCCATGCCGGTCGAAGAAGCCGGCATCGTCCGCTTCGGCCTACCTCTCATTCCTGAGGGCCCCCGCGAGAAGCCGATCATCGGCATGGACTACAATCTCTTCGTCCGCCACTCCAATGGCACCGAGGACAAGGCCGACTCGAAGGCATTCGAAGACCGCTCCTACGCCGCCTTCAAGGAAGCCTTCGACAAACAATACACCGGCAACCGCATTCCGCTGCAGCTCGGTTTCCATTTCGTCGAGATGAACGGCGGCGCCTACTGGCGCGCGCTCGACCGACTTGTCAGCGATGTCTGCCACCGTCCGGACGTCTCCTGTGTCAGCTATTCCGAGGCGATCCCGATCATCGAGGCGCGCGGCAAGCTGAAGGAGCAGACGCAAACCTCGGGTCTTTAGGCGAGCGTTGCCGTTCGCTCGCCTTTGCCCAGGGTGGGCAACATCGCGCCAATTGAACGCGTGTTTTCGCTGGGTCGTATCCACCAGTACCGAAGTGCGACCTGCTCCTGCTGCCCTGCGGTGCACGGTTGCTCGTCTCTGGTGCGTTTGCAATTAGCGCCGGCGCGACTACTTTTTAGCGACGCCACTCTTCTCAGTGGCAGCGAGAAGCAGACCAGGAGCAGATCATGTGCCGGAACATCAAACCCCTGTTCAATTTCGATCCGCCTGCCACAGATGAAGAGATCCATGATGCGGCGCTTCAGTTTGTGCGGAAATTGAGCGGAACGACCAAGCCATCGAAACGCAACGAGGCCGCGTTCGAGCGCGCAGTCAATTCGATCACGAAATGCGCCCAAGAACTGCTCAATTCACTGGAAACGTCCCAACCTCCTCGTGATCGCGAGGAAGTCGCCGCAAAAGCCCGGGCCAGAACCGCGATGCGGTTCGCGTAGGCGAAACCCATCGCACGCAGAAGGTCTCAGTTCGACTCGTCGGGCAAGTGACTAACCGCCGCTCAAAGTCGCCGTGAAAGCCATCGCCAGAACATGGCGATGGCCAAGGGTCGGCCTCTCCAGCCGGCGGCACTAGCCGTCGGCGTGGATGATGCCCGCCTCGCGCTCCAGATAGCGCTGGTCGATATCAGGCAACGGCTCGCCTTCGATCGCCGACTCGAAGGTGCGCAAGCGCTTGTAGATCGACAACAGTTCGACGATCGTCGTCCACGAATTGACCAGATACTGGAAGGATCCGCGAACCTGATCAAAGACATTGTTGATCTGCGTCATCAGGCCGAGCGTCAGCTTGCCGGCGACGATCGATGGCACCAGCACGATCAGGCTGAACAGATTGTCGGCCTGCAGGTAGAAAATGCGGGCGACGTTGAAATACATGTAGTGGAAATAGAGCCGGAAATAGTTGCGGCGGACGTTGGCGAAAAGCTCAGCCACGGTCGGCGGCGTCGCGCGGTCAGCATGGTCTTCGCCGTAGACAAGCTCCTTGCGGTAGGACGCTTCCACGCGCTGATTTCGGAACTCCAGGCCAGGCAGCTTGATACCGACCAGACCAAGGAAAACCGTCCCGAAGATCGACCAGAACAGTGCGGCCCAGACCAGCGCGTGCGGCACTTCGCCGATCAGCGGCAGTTCCGTGATGTTGGTGCCAATCTTGAACAGCACCGGCAGGAAGGCAATCAGCGTCATGACCGAGCTGACCAGGCTGACGCCAAGGCTTTCCACCGTTGAGGAGAAGCGCATCGTGTCTTCCTGAACGCGCTGCGAAGCGCCTTCGATGTGCCGGAGCTTCGGCCAATGCGCCATGTAGTATTCGTTCATCGCCGTGCGCCAGCGGAAGATCCAGTGGCTGACAAAGAACAGATTGAGCACGCCAACGGTGATCGCCACGAAGGCAATGCCGGCAAAGCCAAGCATGCCGAGATAGAGCTGCGACGCGGTGACAGGTGCCGTCTTCGCGAGCGCCTGCTGGATCAGGTCATAGAACGGCCCGTACCATGCGTTGATCGCGACGCTGACCTGAACCGAAAAATACGTGTTGAAGATGATCAGCGCCGAACCCAGCACCGACCACATCTGCCAGCGATGCGGGCTGTAGGTAAACCAGAAAGCGGCAAAGAGCGCGACGGCCACCGTGTAGTAGATGTAGAACCAAAGGAACGGCGCCGACCAGAAGACCGAGACACCGATCGGAGATTCCTCGCCCGCCGCCAGCGGCGGCAAGCCAACGATGGCGCCGAGGCCGGATCCCACGAAATACCAAAAGAGAACGGCAAGAAGCGCCCAAGCAACAGCTGAGATAAAGAAGAGCCTGGGCTTGGGGAAATACGATACGAACACGGGAGAGCTTGCTTTCCTGAACTGGAGTCTTCGGAGTCTCTAAACAGACCAATTGCGGCGAAAACTACGGCAGTTCGCGAAGAGCGGCAATGGCCTCTCCCCATTGTTACGCACTTGTAACGCGCTATGACAGCTTCTTGACGACCGGTATCACCAGCATTGCGCACACCAGCAAAGCCCCCGCGGCGGCATATGTCGGCGTCGTGAAACTTCCGGTCCGCTCCGCCATCCAGCCTGCGACAATGGGGCCGACAATCTGCCCGACGCCAAATGCGGCTGTCATCGTCGCAAGGATCCTGCGCGGGCTCGCCGGGGATAGCTTGCGGCCGATCTGCAGGCCATAAGCAGTGATCGCGAGGAAAGTTGCACCAAACAGCGCACCACCGATCAGCGGCGCCACCGAATGCGGCAAGAGAACGGTCGCGAGCACACCAACTGCCTCGATGAGGAGCGCAGCCACGTAGACCCACCCCAACCCGAGCGGGCGGACGAAGGGCTTCCAGGCGAAAAGCGCCGCCGAAGCAGTCAGTCCGGCGATGAACCAGCAAAGAAATTCAATGATCGGTCCGGCAGCATCCATGCGGGCGATCGTAACCAGAAACGTGCCGGTGATCACATATCCGAACCCAAAGAGCCCATAAGACGCCGTCACGAGTATCATCGGCAGGCTCCAGGCGATCTTCGGCTCCTTGCCGGTCTGCGCGGCCGCCGCCGGGCCTGTCGGCAATAGCCACCAGACTGCCACCAGGCTGACCGCCGAATAGATCGCGCCGCCGATCCAGGATGCCCGCCAAGCGTCTGCGCTTCCGCTAAACAGCAGTCCGACCAGCAACACCATCACCGACGAGAGCGCGATGCCGGCGCCCGGACCGCCGAAATGCGCCGCCTGGACATGGTCGTTTCCGGCCATTGCTCCGTGGCTGAGCACGATCTGCGAGCTAAAGACAAGAGCAAAGGCACTCGCAACACCGGCGAGGAAGCGAATGACTGCAAAACCCATGACCGATGTCGTCATCGCCATGGCGGCAAGCAGCAACGCCGTTGCCACAAGCGCAAGAAGCGCGACCTTGCGCTCGCGTCCTGTCGCCCAGCCATAGGCGGCGAGAACCGCGCCGACGAGATAGCCGACGAAATTCGCCGAAGCGATGAAGCCGGCATCGGCAGCGGACAGCGGCACGCCGCTGATCATGCTCGGCAGGATCGGGGTGTAGGAAAAACGGCCGAAGCCCATCGCGGCAGCCATGGCGATCGCCCCTGCCAGTCCGGTTCGAAAGAGGTTTTCGGGAAGGTTTTCATTGCGTGCCAACATGGCATGCTTATCGCGCCGCAGCATGGCGCCGACAATCAAGAATTTCTGATCAAACGATCAATCGTACGAAATCATCTCCGAGCTCTTGAAAGCAATTATCGTAAGATATATGTTTTACGACATAGTGAACGATACATCAAAGGAGTGACCTATGAGAGGTTTTAGAGGCGGAATGATGGGTGGCGGCGGTTTTCGCATGGGAAGGAAGTTTGCGTCAGGCGATCTGCAACTGGTGATCCTGGCACTGCTGGTGGAGCAGCCCCGCCACGGCTACGAGTTGATCAAGCTCCTGGAAGAGCGCTCGGGCGGCTTCTATGTTCCAAGCCCCGGCGTGATCTATCCTGCGTTGACCTACCTGGAAGAAACCGGCCTTGCCGACGTGGAGAGCGAAGGCACCAAGAAGCTCTACCGCATCACGGAAAGCGGCCGCAGGCTTGTCGAAGAAAACCAGTCGATGATCGACATGACGCTTGGAAAGCTCGAGAAGATCGGCGCGAAGATGGCGCATGTGCGCAAGATCTTCGACCCGGAAAGCCGCAACGGCGATCGGGACGATGACGCCTTCCCTGAAGACAAGAGCGAGGTCGCAGCAGCCCGTATGCTGCTCAAATCGGCGCTCCGGCTGCGCTATCCCTGGTCGAAGGACGAGGCCAAACGCATTGCCGGCATTCTGGAGCGCGCTGCCGGCGAAATTCTTACCGGCGGACGTTCGGGCGAATGAAGCCTCAGGCGCCGCCCTCCGGCAGCGTCAGGATCAGTGGACCATTTCGCGTGGCGACGACCGTGTGCTCGTATTGCACGGTCGGAGCCTCCGGGTCAGCGTAGAGTGTCCAGGCGTCGTCGCCTCCCTCCGCCCATGTCGCGCCAAGCGAGAGGAACGGCTCGACCGTGAAGACAAGGCCTTCCGTAATCATCCGCTTCTCGGACGGATCCGGCCAGGTCGAGAGCTCAGCCGGCTCTTCGTGCAGCGAACGGCCGATCCCGTGGCTCGCCAGATTGGCGACGAGCGTATAGCGATTTTTCAGCGCAAAGGCACCGACCGCCTGGCCGATCTTGGCGAGCGGTTCGCCCGGTTTCACCTGATTGAGGCCAACCCACAGCGCCCTCTTGCCGTCACGGCAGAGCTTTTCGATCTTCGACTTGTGTGGCAGCAGGCTGAACGACGCGCCGGTGTCGGAAAAGAACCCGTCCTTCTCGGCAGATACGTCGATGTTGACCAAGTCTCCCGGTCGAATAACGCGCGGACCCGGAATGCCGTGGGCGATTTCCTCGTTGACGCTGATGCAGGTTGCACCGGGAAACTGGTAGCAAAGTTCGGGCGCCGAACGCGCGCCGGCGTCCTCAAGCACCTTGCGGCCGATCTGATCAAGCTCCAGCGTCGTAATGCCCGGTTCGAGCGAAGTGCTCATCACCTGCAAGGCATTGGCGCAGATCCGGCCGATTTCCTTCAGCTTGAGGAGTTCGTCTTCGCTTTCGATGATCATGAATGACTATCCGGCCTTCTGCGGCCGGTCGACCGGCACTCGATCAGGATGAGAGCACGACGACGCTCGGAATCCAACTCATCCTTTACGGCATCATGCTCCAATTTCAGGCCGTGGCTTTCGCCTCTTCGTCGCTTTCAGTCAATGCCTTTCTGACGATCGGCGCGACTTTCGTGCCGTACAGTTCGATGCCGCGCATGATCTGATCGTGAGGCATCAGGCCGATCGCCATCTGCAGCAGAAAGCGGTCGTTGTTGAACAGCCGATGATGCGCGATGATCTTCTCGGCCACCAGTTCCGGCTCGCCCACGAAGAGCGCGCCGTTCGGCCCGCGCGACATGTCGAAGTGCGCCCGGTTCGTTGGCCCCCACCCGCGCTCGCGGCCGATCCGGTTCATGACCTCGGCCTGCGGACCATAGAACTGATCGGCGGCGGCATCCGTTGTGTCCGCGATGAAGCCATGGACGTTGATGCTGGTCTTGAGCTTCGATGCCTCCTGCCCTGCCCGTCGAGCGGCCTCGCGGTAGAGATCGAACAACGGCGCGAAACGGCGTGGCTCGCCTCCGATGATCGCCAACGCTACCGGCAAGCCCATGGCGCCGGCGCGAGCAACCGATTGCGGCGTGCCGCCGACCGCGACCCACAAAGGCAGCGGGTCCTGCAGTGGGCGAGGATAGACACCACGCCCATTGATCGGCGCACGCAGTTCGCCTGACCAGGTGACGGCTTCCTGATCGCGGAGCGCCATCAGCAAGTCGAGCTTTTCCTCGAACAGCTGATCGTAATCCTCCAGATTGTAGCCAAAGAGCGGGAAGGACTCGATGAACGAACCTCGCCCGGCCATGATCTCGGCGCGACCGTTCGACAGCAGATCGAGTGTCGCAAACTGCTGGAAGACCCGAACCGGATCGTCCGAGCTCAACACGGTCACGGCGCTGGTCAGCCGAATGCGCTTGGTTTTCACGGCAGCGGCAGCCAAAGCGACTGCGGGCGCCGAAGCCGCATAGTCCGGCCGGTGATGCTCGCCCAAGCCGAAGACATCGAGCCCGACCTGATCGGCGAGCTCGATCTCCTCGAGCAGATGCTTCAGTCGTTCTGCGCCTTCCTCACCCTTGCTTCGGCTCGGAGTCGGGTTCACGTCGGCAAAGGTGTAGAGGCCTAGTTCCATGGCTCGCATCCCGTTGAATCTACAGATGGAGATAAGGATGGAGCAGCCTCAGCGCAAATACAAATTCTGGAACCGATCGTTCGAGAATATCGATAAGCAGCATCGCCGCAACTTGGCATCGCGGCGAAATTCTATCCTGAAATCAATGACTTCAGAGCTTGAACGGAATCATTTTTCGAACGGCCTCGCACCTGAGATACAGGCCGCCCCAGGCAATCAGCCCGAGATAGACGCCGAACAGCAGGTGCGAGAAGATCGGGCTCCCAACACGCAGATGTGTGGCGATTGCGCCGCCGAGCAAACCGGTGAGCAGGATCGCGCCTAGCACCGACGTTCGTGGAATGGCGTAAAGCAGCGCGCATAGAAGCGTCACGATCCCGAGGCCGCGGGCAAGCATCGGATCTCCCGAATAGCCAAGCGCAGTCATCGTCTCCGTGACCGGCGCGATCGGCACCAGCTTGATCGCGCCGTCCAAAACCAGGAAGGCAACGATCAGGCCGCTCATGACTGTGCCGGTGACGGTCTGCCAGCGCGGAAGCTGGGTGCTTGAATCAACAATTGCAGACATACCTCGATCCCCCTGTTTCGATTCCGATTTCAGATTCTCGGAAGCAGCTCAGCAAGCTGATCGGCGCATTTGCCCCAGCCCTCATGGAAGCCCATCTGCTCGTGCTGCTCCTTGTCGGCTGCAGTCCAGTGTCTCGCCTTGGCGGTGTATTTCGTCCGCCCGTTGCCCAGGTCCTCCAACAGGATGATGCCGACGAAGAACGGCTTTTCGGACGGTACCCAGGAACTGGTAAAGGCGTCGGTAAAGACGATTTTCTCGTTTTCGACGATTTCGAGATAGACGCCGCGGTTGGGGAACTCCTGGCCCTCGGGGCTGCGCATGACGATGAGGTTCGAGCCGCCCGGTCGTGCATCGATCTGCGCGTCAGCAATGCTCCAGGGACGTGGCACAAACCATTCCTTCATCAGAACAGGATCGGTCCAGGCTTTGAAAATTTTCTCGCGCGGGGCATCGAATTCACGCACGAGAACCAGTTCGTGTTGAGCTTCCTCGGTCATTTCAGCATTCTCCTGTTGAACGAAACCTGTTTTCGATCAGGTTGTTACAAGGACGTGGGAGGTTTTCTGGTTCCGACAACCGGACAGGATCTTTTTGAAAATTATTTCGCGATCGGCTGAGCGGCGGAATGAACGAGGCTGTCTATCTGCTGGCGGATGTGGGCGGCCTCGGCTGCCGAGTGAGCCAGCGCGATGGCGCGATCAAATGCCTCGTGCGCCTCACGGGCGCGGCCGAGTTGCTTCAGCAGGCCGCCACGCAAACCGTGATAGTAGAAATAACCATCGAGCTTTTCGCCAAGCGTTTCGACAAGGGCCAACGCCTCCTCTGGCCCTTTAAGCTTGGAGACGGCAACGGCGCGGTTGAGCGTAATCACGGGCGACGGCTGAACACGCTCAAGCGCCCGGTAGAGCAGCTCGATTTCCTCCCAATCCGTATCTTCGGCACGCTTGGCGCGCGAATGCAGCGCGGCAATGGCCGCTTGCAGCTGGTAGGGCCCGGGCTGGCGATGACGGATCGCCTTGTCGAGCAACGCCAGGGCTTCGTTGATGAGCTCGCGGTTCCATAGCGAACGATCCTGATCCTCGAGCAACACGATGTCGTTTTCACCGTTGAAGCGGGCCTGGCGCCGTGAGATCTGCAGCAGCATCAGCGCCAACAGACCCATCAGCTCCGGCTCGCTGGGGAAAATGCGCAGCAGAAGCCGTGCAAGCCGGATCGCCTCGTCGCTGAAGGCGCAGGCCTCGTGCTTCGGATCGGCTTGGCTGTAGCCCTCGTTGAAGATGAGGTAGATCATCGTGCTGACGATCGAGAGTCGCTCGGCGCGCTCTTGCGCATCCGGCGTCTCGAAGGGCACACCGGCCTTGGCAACGCGCGCCTTGGCCCGCGTGATCCGTTGCTCCATGGCGCTTTCGCCAACGAGGAAGGCACGGGCGATCTGCTGCACGGTAAGTCCGGAGACGATGCGGAGCGCCAGTGCGATCTGTTGCGTAGCCGGCAGATCCGGATGGCAGCAGATGAACAGCAGTCGCAGGATATCGTCACGATAGTTGGAATCATCAAGCCGTTCGGCGATATCGCTTTCAGCGTCACTGGTGTCCGAGATCAGTTCCTCATCCGGAAGCGCCTGCGTCTTCGAGCGCTTGCGCACCGCGTCGATACCGCTGTTGCGGCCGACGAAGATCAGCCATGCCGTCGGATCGCGCGGCGGCCCCTTGTCCGGCCAGGTGCGGATGGCGCGCAGGCAGGCCTCCTGAAAGGCCTCCTCCGCAATATCGAGGTCGCGGAAGTATCTGAGCAGCGCGCCAAGCGCCTTCGGCCGGGCCGAAGCAAGCGTCACGTCGATCCAGGCAATGTCTGTCATGTCGAAGAATCTCCCGGCCGGAACACGTAGAACGGCCGAATTTCGTAAGAGGTCGAACCCGGATTGACTGCGGAAAGCTCCTTGGAGAAGGCGACGGCCTCCTCGAGAGTGTCGAAATCAACCACGTAAAAGCCGAGGAGCGCTTCCTTCGTTTCCGCGAAGGGACCGTCGAGAACGAGCGGTTCCTCTTTGCCCTTGCGCACGGTGGTCGCCGCCGTCGTCGGCATCAGCCGGCCGACCGGACCAAGCTTGCCGCGTTCGGCAAGGGGTGCCTGGACGGCGTAGAGCTTCGCCATCACGGCGTCCTCTTCCTCCTTGGTCCAGGAGAACACGGTTTCTTCATTGGCATAACAAAGGATTGCATAAAGCATCTCTTACTCCTCTTCCCGAATGACGAAGGAGTAGCGCGACATCCGACAGGACGCAGCAAAAAAATACAGCTTGGAGAAGGAGATGGCTAAACGTGCGGCGACTGAAGGAGGCCAGCGCAGCACAAGAGAAACAACCGGCCACGCGCTGCGCGGCCGTTGTGGCAGACATCTGTCAGAGCGAGCCCTTTTCAGGCCTGTCTCAGCTAGCGGCTCCGACGGCAAGGGCCTCTTGCACGGCCAACTCGGCCATCGCCAATGCGGCCTCGCGAGTCCGGGCAGCCGCCACGAAGCGGCCGTTGTGACAGAAGGTTGCGCCCTCGACGCCGCAGACAGCTTCGAGGTCGTGATTGGTCAGGCCGGCCCAGGCGGCCGGCAGATCCGCGCGAAGCTCGAACCCCTCGTCCCCACGACGAATCCCGGTAACGCACCAGTCCTTTTCTCGCGGGTGAACGACAAGCAGAAGATGATCGGCGCCCGCCTTGACGATCGCAGGGCGGAAAGGCATTCCCATCGGAAGCTCGAGAACGCGCCCCCGCCCCGCGCGCTCGATGGCCTCAAGGACAAGTGTCTCCGCCCGCAATTTGGCACCGCTTTGGGCGATCCTTGCCTCGACGAAACTGCGGGCAATCGCGACGGCGTCCTGAAATCTCCGATCATCGGCATTCGGATCAGTGTCGTCGAACACCGGCTTCAAAGTTTCGAGCAAAGCCGGCAGCGTCAGCCCGGCCAACGGCCCCGACGGGCTGAGGGCGCCGTTGTCCGTCAGGTCGATCGGCAGCACGAAGGCGAGATCGAACGAGGCATGCAATGCCTCGACGTGAGCTTCGGGAATGTCCGTGGCAACAAGGTAGTCGCGACCGTAATGCTTCCAAATCAGGCCGAACGAGCTATAGGGCTGCCCATCGTCGCGCAAAGGTGCGCCACGCTGATGGTGGTCGAAGATGCCCTGCGAGGCATCATACGCGCCGCCGACGTCATAGATGATCCGATCGGGGGCCGGTTTGATCCACTCCGGGGCTCTGCTCCGGATCACACGGGCCTGCGGGAAGAGCCGGGTCAGGATGACGCTCGACAGCACTTCATCGGCATGGAAGCCACCGGAATGAGTGACGAGGAAATCTGGAGTCATGCCAGGATGCACCTTGTTGTTTGCGAAAGCCGCTTGCGGTCGGCAGCACATACCTCTTGCTGATGGCTATCTCAACCCGTCACCGGTCCGGTTCTTGCTTTGATCCGGCGAGCAGCCAGCCTCTAGGTGCCTTACTTGCTGGGGATTGCCCCAAGGTTCAGGTTCCTGTCCTTGTCAAAGGCTACTCGCTATTGGGATGGCGACCTGCGTCGGCTGTTGGGGCATGGTCAGCGGGAGCGCCTCGATCTCAGGCGACGGACCATCCACCATCCACCAGCAGGTTCGCCCCGGTGATCAGGCTTGCCGCCGGTGATGCAAGGAAGACGACGGCGCCCACCACATCATCGGTTTCACCGATCCGGCCGAGCGGAATGTGATCGAGCGTCGCCTTGCGATTGTCGGTGTCGGACAAGAACGGTGCTGTACCGTCCGTGTGTATGAACGTCGGCGACACGGTATTTACGGTGACGTTATAGCGTGCCCATTCGGCTGCAAGGCAGCGCGTGAGGTGATTGATGGCCGCCTTGCTCATGCAATAGATTGCCTCGCCGCGCAGCGCCACGGTACCCGCCTGTGAGCTGATATTGATGATGCGCCCCCCATTGCGCTCGATCATGTGACGACCAACGGCCTGCGTCATCAGAAAGGTGCCCTTGATGTTGACGTCAAGTATCTCGTCAAGGTCTTTCTCTTCAACGAGTTCCGCGAGATTGCCCGGAGCCACGCCGACGTTGTTGACGAGGACGTCGATCCGGCCGAACGTAGCAAGTGCTGCGTCGACGGCTTCTCCGATATGGGCCTTGTTGGGAATCTCCAGTCTAACGGGGAGAACCTTTCGTCCCACACTTTCCAGTTCGGCAACAAGGGCCGCCGAGGCTGCGACATCCCGCACCCCCAAAACAATATCGGAGCCTGCTGCAGCACATGCAGCGGCACAAGCTCGACCGATGCCGCGGCTTGCTCCCGTCACCAAAGTCACCTTACCCGCAAGGCTGAAGTCCGGCGCATTCCTCTGCATGACGATACCTCCCTCGATGAACCTCATTTATGGCAGTGTCGGCGCGCGGATTCCAGACGTCCGCTCATGCTGGCATGGGCCAATATAAGCGATCCAGCTGTGGACATGAGCCTCCCGCCAAGTATCGCCACGCCTGCGCCATCAAGCCGCCCATTTTGCTCGGGATTGCTGAACCTCTCACGGCCATCCAGCGACCCCCAGAGAAATGTCGAGACTAGAATGAAGACCCCCCTCAGCCTGCTTGCCGCCTGCGCCCTTCTGTTTTGCATGCACAACACGACAAGTGCGGCATCTGCGCCGGAAAATTTCATCTACACCAGCTCTGGCGATCTTGAAGGGGCGAGCAAATTCATCAGCCGGCCGGACATCGGCGGCGTGCAGATCGTCTACAACTGGCGCCAGCTCGAGACGGCGAAGGGGCAATATGATTTTTCTGCCATCGAGGCCGATCTTGCCATCATCAAGCGTCTGAACAAGAAGCTCTTCATCCAAATCCAGGATCGCTTCTTCGAACCGAAAGCGAGAAACGTCCCTGACTACCTGATGGTCGACAAGGCGTATGGCGGCGGCATAACCGCGCAGTTCGACAATCCCGGCGATAGCAAGCCCGTTGGATCGGGCTGGGTGGCACAGCAATGGAACCCCGCTGTGCGCGAACGCTATCACGAGCTGCTGGCCGCCCTTGCCGCAAGGTTCGACGGCGAGGTCTACGGCGTCAATCTGCCGGAGACGGCAATCGATCTCGATCCGAAGCACGAACCGGATGGCTACAGCTGCGACGCCTACTTCCAGGCCGAGATGGAAAATCTCGCCTTCGCCCGTAAGGCCTTCAACAAGAGCAAAGTCGTCCAGTACGTCAATTTCTGGCCCTGCGAATGGGAAAACGACCACAACTATATGGGACGGCTTTTCGAGTTCGCGGCAAGGAATGACGTCGGTCTCGGCGGTCCGGATATCGTTCCGTACCGCAAGGGCCAGATGAAGAACTCTTATCCGTTCTTCAACAAATACAAGGGCAAGCTAGCCTTCGTCGGCCTCGCTGTGCAGGAACCGACTTTGACCTACAAGAATCCGAAGACGAAGAAGCCGTTCACCAAAGAGGAGTTCACCGCCTTCGCCGACGATTATCTAGGTGCCGACGTGATCTTCTGGAGTACCGCCACGCCGTGGCTGCGTCGCTGATGCGGGCGAAAGGCGGCGGCACTTAAAGCCGTACAATACACGCTCGCAGTGCAATTTTTTTCCCACCCCTCGTTTTTGACGCATTTGACCTATCTATCTCGCTGCATTGCACAAATCGGAGAGCGGCTATTGCAGCAGAAACCCCGCATCGATTGGCTGGATATCGCCAAGGGTATGTCCATCATTCTCGTGGTGATCTACCATACCCTCCTCTATCACGACTTCCACAACATCGCGCCCGACCTTTATGCCCGCCTGAGCAGCATCATGACGCCCATCCGGATGCCGTTGTTTTTCACGGTCTCCGGCTTTCTGGCAGCCTCCGCCATGCGCGCGCCATGGGGCGATTTCCTGCGTCGGAAGATCTGGCTGCTCGTCTATCTCTTCGCGATCTGGAGTACCGCCCGCTGGCTGTTCTTCCGTTACATCCAGACCAATGTCCTGGTGCCGACGGAAGGAAGCGATCCCTATCAATTGCTTGAAATGTGGTGGGCACCGAACACCGGCATATGGTTCATCTGGGCGCTCGCTATCTTCATGATCGCGACGAAGCTTCTCTCCTCTGTCCACCGCCCGACCGCAATGGCTCTCGCGGCGTCGCTATCGATCCTGACCTTCGGCGAGCACCTGCCGATCGATCTCTTCACCCATCGCAACGTGCTGCAGTATTTCGTCTTCTTTCTCTTCGGCTGCTGGTACGGAAAATCCGTGGTCGACGCGATCACGGAGCGGCCACTGCTGACCGCTTGCGCGGGTTTACTCATCTTCACCGCGCTCTACGGGCTGCGCTGGCGCCTGCAGGCCATTGAGAAAGGCAGTTGGGCGTTGGCCTCCTCCATCGCCGGCCTGGCATGGCTGTGCGGAACAGCTGCGCTGATGTCGCGCCTGCAGCCAGTGCGCCACGCCTTCTCCTACTTCGGACGGAACACGCTTCCCGTTTACGTGACCCACGTCATGATCGTCTCGCTTGTAGTCGCGATGGTCGCCACGATCGTTGGAAGCAGTGCTGCAAGTGGCTACATCACCGCGCCGCTAGTGGTCGTCTTTGCGATTGGTCTCTCCCTTGCGATCCGGGCAATCGCCGATCGCAGCGGCGCCGCCTGGCTCTATACGCCACCCACGCGGCGGCAGCGGCAGGCTGTTCCCGCTTGATCGTGGCTAGACAGCACGTTCGATCGAAACCGCCACGCCGCAGCGCAGGGAATTGGTCACCAGGGAGATCTCCTTTGCCAAAAGCTGCGCACCGTTGAAGCCGAGTCCCTGCCCCGCCGGCTTTCCCGTCAGGCGATCGACGACACTGGTATGCGACCCGGCCCATCCCAGCGCCGCCTGCGTGCCCTCGACATTCCGTAGCCCCACAGTCACCTAATCTTACCAACTCCTCAGTGGCTGAACAGCGGGTCCGAACGCGCCACAGTTTAGGGCGACGCGGCGGGAAACTCGGTGCATATTGTGCGCATCGACCCGACGGGAGACAAGGACATGGTGCCCTCACCGTATTTGAATGACCCCAAGGTCTACATCGATACCGACACCTTTATCGATCTCGTCAGCGAAAGGACACGGTGCCTGATCTGCTGTGAACCTCTCAACGGCAAAGTGGCCAATCGGGAACACGTCCTGCCCAAATGGATCCTGCGGAAGTACGACCTTTATGACAAGGAAATCACTCTCCCGCATGATTACAAGGCCAGACAGTACGGCGGCCATACGATGCCCTGCTGCAAGGATTGCAATTCGTTGCTTGGAAAGAAGCTCGAGCAGCCAGTGCGACAACTGACACAAGGGGGCTATGCGAAGCTCCAGCGGCGTCTCGACGAGAACGGCCAACGCCTGCTGTTTACCTGGCTTTCCTGGGTCTTCCTGAAGTTCCTGATCAAGGACGGCGCCATCCCAATCAACCCGGATCAGCGGGTACAGGCCGTCATGCAGGACAAGGATACCGACTGGACGACGCTCCATCACATCCATTGCCTCGCCCGCTCTCCCTACACCGGAGCACACCTCTCGCCGGAGGTCCTCGGTTCGGTCGTCATTCTGGCGATTGACGACGACCGCTATCGCGAGGACTTCGACCTGATAACCGTTCACGAGACGCAGACAATCATGGTTCGCCTGGGCGATCTCGCCATCATCGCCAACTTGAGCGACAGCGGCCGGTCGATGGATATCGTGCATCGCTTCGTCCTGCCCGCAAGGCAGGAGAGGTTCACCGTCCTGCAGGCTCTGGAAATCTGCGCCGACATGGCGGTAACGACCACGCGGATCGAGAACAAGCCGGTCTACTTCACGCGTATCGACCGGGCCACTGGCCACCCTTCAATCCACGCAGACCTACCTGTCTACGAGGCGAACCCCGTCGATCCGGACACGCGCGCCGCAATATTCGAGCTCGTCTACAGAGAGCATTTGCCTCACCTGAAAATAGCGGGCAGCGACATGTCGGCTCTGCAGGCCATCAGGGAAAACCGTCTGACATTTCTGGAACATCGCATCAGCCGAGCGACCGGAGAAATACGGGAATAGACGCCCGCCTGCCTGCTCCGGAAACGATCGCGCTCGTCACACATCGGCGATCGTGCGCTTGACCGCACTACGCCAGCCCTTGAGCTTTGCCGCGCGCGTCTTCTCGTCCATAGCCGGCTCGAAGCGGTGGTTGCGTTGCCAACTCTTGGCAAAGCCTCCGCGATCCGGCCAGACGCCTGCCTTGCTGCCGGCAAGCCAGGCGGCGCCGAGCGCCGTGGTTTCGAGGATAACGGGCCGGTCGACCGGCGCGTCGAGAATGTCGGCGAGCCGTTGCATCGTCCAGTCGGACGCGACCATGCCGCCATCGACGCGAAGAACGGTGTTGTCCACACCGCCCTTCCAATCCTTGTGCATGGCATCGAGCAGGTCGCGCGACTGGTAGCAAACCGCTTCGAGTGCGGCGCGTGCGAACTCCTTCGGGCCGCTGTTGCGCGTTAGACCAAACATCGCGCCGCGGGCGTTTGCATCCCAATGCGGTGCACCGAGACCGGTGAACGCGGGAACCAGATAGACGTCCTGCGTCGGATCCGCGGCGTCGGCGAGCTCGCCAGTGCGCGAGGCCGTATCGATGATGCCAAGCCCGTCACGAAGCCACTGCACGGCCGCGCCCGCAATAAAGATCGAGCCTTCGAGCGCGTAGGTCGTCTCGCCGTTCAGCCGGTAGGCGATCGTCGTCAGCAACCGGTTCTTCGAGCGAACAATGTCGCTGCCAGTGTTGAGCAGCGCAAAGCAACCGGTGCCGTAGGTCGACTTCATCATGCCGGGCTCGAAGCAGGCCTGCCCGATGGTCGCGGCATGCTGGTCGCCGGCGACACCAAGGATCGGGATCTCCGCTCCAAGTATCCGCTTCTCGGTTGTACCGAAATCGTCTGCACAGTCCTTCACCTCGGGTAGCATCGCCGCCGGAACCCGCAGGATATCAAGGAGATCCTTGTCCCAGCTGTTGTCGGCAATGTTGTACATCAGTGTGCGGGAGGCGTTCGTCGCATCGGTCGCGAACACCTTGCCGCCCGTCAGCCGCCAGATCAGAAAGGTATCGACCGTGCCGAAGCACAATTCTCCCTTGGCGGCACGTGCCCGCGCACCCTTGACGTTGGCGAGCAGCCACGAAAGCTTGGTGCCGGAGAAATATGGATCAAGGAGAAGGCCGGTCTTCCTGGTGAAGGTCCTTTCAAGATCTTGCCGCTTCAGCTTGTCGCAATAGCTTGCCGTGCGGCGATCCTGCCAGACGATCGCGTTGTGGATCGGCTTGCCGCTCTCACGCTCCCAGACAACGACCGTTTCGCGCTGGTTTGTAATACCGAGCGCCTGGATGTCCGTTGCCTCGATCCTAGCTTCGCGGATTGCCATCTTGATCGTCGAGACGACAGAATCCCAGATTTCCTCCGGATCGTGCTCCACCCAGCCGGACTGAGGATAGATCTGGCGGAACTCTTTCTGGCCCGCACCGGCGATCTGCATGTCGCCGTCGAAGACGATCGCCCGGGTCGATGTCGTCCCCTGATCGATTGCCAGAACATATCCGCTCATGCTTGTCCCCCCCGCTGATCGCGATTGTCGGGAGAAATCAATAGGACAGGAGGGCGGGCGAGGAAAGAACCCCGCCTCTCTTCGACACAAGAGATTTGGCATCAGCGCAATTGCCAGCAACGATGCTTTGCGCATAACCTCATCTCTATTGCGTCGCAAAATGGCTTGAGGAGAAGAGAATGGCCAGAACAGTCGTCGTCACCGGATCCACCAGCGGCATCGGCCTTGCGATCGCGACAGCCTTCGCTAGCAAGGGCGACAATATCGTCATCAACGGCTTCGGAAAGCCTGAGGAAATCAAGGCGATAATCGAGAAACTTGAATCGACCTCGGAGGCGAAGGTTATCCACCATCCGGCAGACATGACGAAGCCGGTTGAAATCACGGATCTGATCGAAACAGGCGCCAAGACCTTCGGCAGCGTCGATGTGCTGGTTAACAATGCCGGGATTCAGCATGTCGAGAAGATCGAGGATTTCCCGATCGAAAAGTGGGACCAGATTATTGCGATCAACCTGTCGAGTTCGTTTCATACAATGCGGGCCGCTATTCCGCTGATGAAGACAAAAAAGCAGGGCCGCATCATCAACATCGCCTCTGCGCATGGCCTGGTCGCGTCGCCATTCAAATCCGCCTATGTCGCGGCAAAGCATGGTATATTGGGCCTGACGAAGACGGCGGCGCTGGAGCTTGCCGAGTTTGGCGTGACCGTGAACGCAATCTGCCCGGGCTACGTGCTGACGCCTCTCGTCGAGAAGCAGATACCGGATACGGCGAAGGCACGCGGCATCACCGAGGAGCAGGTCAAGACTGACGTGATCCTCAAGGCCCAGCCGACGCATGAATTCGTCAAGGCGGAAGAGATTGGCGCGCTGGCTCTCTATCTCGCAAGCGACGAAGCCCGGCAGGTAACCGGCACCCACATCTCGATTGACGGTGGCTGGACCGCGGCATAACCATTCAAAATAAAGATAAAAACCAGGGAACGACATGAACGACAGCATCCGCTTCATCCTGAATGGCGAGGACGTCTCGCTCAGCGCTGTCCGACCGACCGAGACTCTTCTTGACTATCTTCGGTTGAAGCGCCGGCTGATGGGCACGAAAGAAGGATGCGCGGAAGGCGATTGTGGCGCCTGCACCGTCCTCGTCGGACGGCTGATCGACGGCAAGCTGCACTACGAGTCCGTCAATGCCTGCATCCGCTTCATGGGATCGCTGAACGCCACCCATGTCGTCACGGTCGAGCATCTGGCCGCCAAGGATGGCACGCTTCATCCGGTACAGCAGGCAATGGTCGATTGCCACGGTTCGCAGTGCGGGTTCTGCACGCCAGGCTTCATCATGTCGATGTATGGTCTCTGGCTTTCCAACGACAAGCCGAGCCGGGCCGACATCGAAAAGGCACTGCAAGGCAATCTCTGTCGTTGCACCGGTTACGAGCCGATCGTGAAAGCCGCCGAGCAGGTGAGCCACACCCGCCCGAGCGCGCTCTTCGACCCGCTCGAGAAGACCCGCTCCGAGATCATTTCGCGCCTCTGGGCGATGCGGACCAGCCAGACCATTTCGATCACCACGGCAGAGGGCCGGCTGGTCGTCCCGGCCTCGCTGGACGCGCTGGCGCGCGTTCTGGCCGAGGAACCAAACGCCACCATTGTTGCCGGCTCTACCGATGTCGGGCTCTGGGTGACCAAGCAGATGCGTGCCTTGGATCCGGTTGTCTTCATCAACCATCTGACCGATCTGCAGTCGATCACCGCGGGCGATGGCGGTTTTACCATCGGCGCAGGCGTCACCTACAGCCGCGCCTTCGAGATCATTGCCAAGAAGGTGCCCACACTTGGCCGTCTCATCGACCGTATCGGCGGCGATCAGGTCCGCAACATGGGCACGATCGGCGGCAATATCGCGAACGGTTCGCCGATCGGCGATACGCCGCCACCCTTGATCGCCCTAGGCGCCACGGTGACGCTGCGCTCTGTTGCGGGTCCGCGGATGCTGCGGCTCGAGGACTTCTTCATCGCTTACGGCAAGCAGGATCGGCGTCCCGGCGAATTCGTCGAGAGCATCTTCGTACCCTATCCCGCCGAGGACACGCGATTTGCCGTCTACAAGATCACCAAGCGCCGCGATGAGGACATCACCGCGGTTCTCGGCGCATTCTATCTGACGCTGGACGGCGAAGGCGACGTCAACGACATCCGGATTGCCTTTGGTGGCATGGCGGCAACGCCGAAGCGCGCGCGCCACGTCGAGAACGCGCTGATGGGCAAACCTTGGAACGAACAGACGATCGAGGCGGTGCGGGCCGAGTTCGATGCCGACTTCCAGCCACTGACCGACTGGCGCGCAACGGCCGAATATCGCCAACTGACGGCGAAGAACCTGCTGATGCGCTTTTTCCTGGAAACATCAGGAACGCCGGCTGAACTCCACCGCTTCGAAGAGGTGGCATGATGGACAAGTCGACCTTCGGCGACCCCAAATTCATCATCAACGGCGCCATGCACGACGCGCAGCGCCACGATTCCGCACACAAGCATGTCACCGGCTCTGCCGATTACATCGATGACCTGCCTGAGCCTGTCGACCTGCTGCACGGCGCCTTGGGCCTGTCAGACCGAGCCCACGCCGAGATCGTCAGCATGGACCTCTCTGAGGTCGAGGCCACACGAGGCGTCATCTGGGTGTTCACCGGCAAGGACGTCCCGGGCGTCAACGACGTCAGTTCAAACGGTAGCCACGATGAACCGTTACTCGCGGAACAAAAGGTCGAATTCCACAACCAACCGATTTTTGCCGTCATTGCCGAGACGCGCGAGATTGCCCGGCGAGCCGCCCGCAAGGCGAAGATCGAATACCGCGAGCTGCCGCATTGGAGCGATATCGACGGCGCGCTTGCCAACGGCAGCCCGCTCGTCATCACACCGATGACCCTGCAGCGCGGCGATGCGAAAACGGAAATGGAAAACGCGGCGCGGCGCCTGAAGGGCCAAATGCGGATCGGCGGCCAGGAGCATTTCTATCTCGAAAGCCATGTCGCCATGGCGATTCCCGGCGAGGACGACGAGGTTACGGTCTGGTCGTCAACCCAGCATCCGAGTGAGATCCAACACATCGTCGGCCACGTCCTCGATATCCCATCGAATGCGGTGACGGTGAACGTTCGCCGCATGGGTGGCGGCTTCGGCGGCAAGGAAACGCAGGGCAACCAGTTTGCAGCCCTTGCTGCAATCGCCGCCAAGAAGCTGAAGCGTGCCATCAAGTTCCGGCCCGACCGCGACGAGGATATGGCTGCTACCGGCAAGCGCCACGATTTTCTCGTCGATTATGAACTGGGCTTCGACGACGATGGGCGGATCCACGCCGTCGATGCCACCTACGCCGCCCGCTGCGGCTTCTCGTCCGACCTCTCCGGGCCGGTGACCGACCGCGCGCTGTTTCATGCGGATTCCAGCTACTTCTACCCGCATGTTCACCTGGCATCGAAGCCGCTGAAAACGCACACCGTCTCGAACACCGCCTTCCGCGGCTTCGGCGGCCCCCAAGGCATGCTCGGTGCTGAACGCTTCATCGAAGAAATTGCCTACGCCGTCGGCAAGGATCCGCTCGAAATCCGCAAACTCAACTTCTACGGACAGCCCGGTTCGGGTCGCACGCTCACCCCCTATCACCAGGAGGTCGAAGACAACATCATCGGCCGCATCGTCGATGAGCTGGAGGAAAGCGCCGACTATCAGGCGCGCCGCAACGCAATCATCGAGTTCAACCGCAACAGCCGCTTCATCCGCAAGGGCATCGCGCTGACGCCAGTGAAGTTCGGCATTTCCTTCACCTTGACGGCCTTCAACCAGGCCGGCGCTCTTGTGCATGTCTATCAGGATGGCTCGATCCACCTGAACCATGGCGGCACGGAGATGGGCCAGGGTCTCTACACGAAGGTGGCGCAGGTGCTGGCCGACAGCTTCCAGGTCGACATCGAGCGGGTGAAGATCACAGCCACGACCACAGGCAAGGTGCCGAATACCTCGGCCACGGCGGCGTCGTCCGGATCGGATCTGAACGGCATGGCGGCTTACGATGCCGCCCGCCAGATCAAGGAACGGCTGGTCGCCTTTGCCGCCGAGAAATGGGCGGTGCCGCCAAAGGATGTCGTCTTCCTGCCGAACCGTGTACGAGTCGGCGACAAGGAATTCGCCTTCCCTGACCTCATCAAGCAGGCATATTTTGCTCGCGTCCAGCTTTCCGCCGCGGGCTTCTACAAGACGCCCAAGATCCATTGGGATCGCGCGGCCGGCCGAGGCACTCCGTTCTACTACTACTCCTACGGCGCCGCCTGCTCGGAAGTGTCGATCGATACGCTGACCGGCGAATACATGATTGAACGCACCGATATCCTGCACGATGTCGGGCGCTCGCTGAACCCGGCGATCGATATCGGCCAGGTCGAAGGTGCTTTCGTGCAGGGCATGGGCTGGCTGACGACCGAAGAATTGTGGTGGGACGAAAAAGGCAGGCTGCGGACACATGCGCCCTCGACTTACAAGATTCCTCTCGCCTCCGATCGCCCGAAGAGCTTCAACGTCCGGCTGGCGGAATGGTCGGAAAATACGGAAGCCACCATCGGCCGCTCAAAGGCAGTCGGCGAACCACCGTTCATGCTGGCGATTTCGGTGCTGGAAGCACTCTCGATGGCTGTCGCCAGTGTTGCGAACTATAAGGTTTGCCCTCGGCTCGACGCGCCAGCAACACCCGAGCGCGTGCTGATGGCCGTCGAGCGAATGAAGCAGGCCTGAGAAAAGGAAGCACTCAAGCGCTGCCTTTTCTCAGTTGACGCCTACTGCCAGAACTCCCTGTCGAAACGCGGCTCCCGCCCGTCCAGGAAACCGAGGTCGCGCTTGACGCGATCAGGCATGCCTTCGAGGTCCTGCCGGTCCCATTCCGAAAACCGCCGCAGCAGTCTGCGGCCAAGGCCTGAGAGCCAATTGGAAGTCTCGGAAACCCTCGCATGACTCTTGTGCTCGATAACGACGCAATCCATAACATCACCTCAACAATCTGATCCGTTGGGTTGCAGATTGCGCCAATAAATGCTGCAATTCCAATCGAACAATCGTTGGAACGCATAAAGAGAACTTATCCATGAAGCTGTCAAAGCAGTTTCCTTTGAACGCCCTGCGGGTCTTCGAGGCCGTGGCGCGGCTCGGCAGCTTTACGCGTGCAGGCGAAGAACTCGGCATGACGCAGACCGCCGTTAGCTACCAGGTAAAACTACTGGAGGAGAATGTCGGCGAGCCGCTGTTCCTGCGTCGTCCACGCCACATCAGCCTGACCGAGACCGGAGAACGGCTGGCCCCGCAGGTGACCGAAGCTTTCGAAATGCTGCAACTCGCCATGGCCGAGGCGCGTGGGGAAACAGAGGTAACCCTACAGATCACCTGCCTGGCGACGTTCGCGTCCCAATGGCTTGCGCGCAAGCTTGGCAATTTTCAGCTCGCCAATCCGAATATCGCCGTGCGGCTCAGCACCACGGATTCGCTGGTCGATTTCGGCCGCGAAGCAGTCGATGTCGGCATCCGCTCAGGCAGGGGAGAATGGCCGGGGCTGCGGGCGGACAAACTGATGGACGTCTATTTCACCCCTATGCTGAGTCCGGCACTTGCGGAAAGTATCGGCGGGATTCACGAGCCCGCCGACCTCTTAAAGCTTCGGATTTTCGATCCCACCGATCCTTGGTGGCACCAATGGCTCGAAGCTGCGGGCGTACCGATTCCCAGCTTCGAGAAGAGAAGCACGAGCTTTTATGGCGCCCAGGCCTATGAGGCCGCGGCCGCGGTGGCCGGCCAGGGCGTTGCGATCCTTACACCTGACTTCTATCCGGAGGAACTTGCGAGCGGGAAGCTGATCCGTCCATTCGAGCTTCAATGCACCGATGGCCGCGGCTACTGGCTGGCTTATCCGGAGAACCGCCGCAACGTCCCTAAGATCAAGGCCTTCCGAAACTGGATTCTTGCTGAAATGAACGTCGTCGGGACCAGCGGCAGCTAATAACCCATCTGAGGCGCGTAGAAGCAGCGTGGCGTGTCCTCGTTCGGGAACAGACAAAGGTGATAGTCGCCATCACCGGAACGCATTGCCTTGCCCATGGGAAGAAGGAAGACATGTGCGTGTGTAACAAGCCTATGATCACCCGGTAGCAGCGTGACCCGATATCCGTGCGGTGTGATCGCGACGCTCTTGGGAGGAATCATCTGACAGTCCCCGTTCTCGCTGTCGCCATTGCAACAAAAGGGCTCATAGCTCCAACCCGACGGCGCATCGTGCGCGTAGGCACAGGATGCAAATGCAATCATCACACACACAAGAATGCTGCGCATTGGCATCATCTCCGTCGATGAATGCGCCGTCGGAATGGCGTGATTCTCACCTCATTCCGACGGCCTCAAAACTGAAATTGTAATCGAACCGTGACATTTCAAGCCACTTTCCATGCTGCAAAGCGGCGTCGACACACGCACTTTGAACCGCGCTTTACCATTCCGCGTGCTTGCGAACGGCGGCCCGCAAGCACGCTTCGTGATCGACCCGATCACGACCATCAGGAGAGCATCCGATGCAAAAGCGTCGACATCTTGGCTTGCCACCTATTCTTTTTGACGCGCTCCTGCTCGGAGCGCGGGAACACCTGTTCCCGAAAAAGGCTTTGGGGGCGAAAGAGCCCGATCGGCTTGCCATCTCAGCGGCCAATCCAAGGGCCTTGATATGGTTTGCATATTACAATGCCGATCAAGCTTGGCCCTTCGCCCCGATCCGGGAGCAGGACAGCGGCCCGATGCCTGCCTCAAGCCGCTGAAAGCGACGGGTGCCGAGTGCTGTTTGGGTCTCTAGGCGCAACCGAGCACGGCGAGAATGGCGGGAGACCCCCTGAACGCCGAGCAAGCAGTCGGAGCTTCGAACGCCGCGAGCTTTGCGTGTGTACCTGGTCCGAACGGGGCATTTTCACAAGTTCGTTACTGCGAGGGATGCTGGCCCGCTTACTGTTGATGCTCAACCGACGCTTATCCCCTTTCCTCGGGACGCCACTTTCTGCAATGTGATGAGTCGAGGGAAGTACAGGGGAACTCAATGTATGAATATGCCATCGCGTGGGAATGGCTGGCCTTTGCGGCCCGCTGGTTCCACGTCATTACCGCGATTGCCTGGATCGGCTCGTCCTTTTATTTTATTGCGCTCGACCTCGGGTTGGTAAAACGGCCGCACCTTCCGCCCGGAGCCTATGGCGAGGAGTGGCAGGTGCACGGTGGCGGCTTCTACCACATCCAGAAGTATCTCGTGGCCCCGGCGCAGATGCCGGAACACCTGACCTGGTTCAAGTACGAGAGCTATTTCACCTGGCTCTCCGGCTTCCTGATGCTCTGCATCGTCTACTATGGCGGTGCCGACCTCTTCCTCATCGACCGCCATGTGCTCGACATCAGCGCGCCTGTGGCGATCCTGATCTCGCTTGCCTCGCTCGCCGTCGGCTGGATCGTCTACGATCTCTTGTGCAAATCGCCGCTCGGCAAGAACACCTGGGGCCTGATGGCGGTGCTCTACGCCGTGATCGTCTTCATGGGCTGGGGCTATACGCAGCTCTTCACCGGCCGCGCCGCCTTCCTGCATCTCGGCGCCTTCACGGCGACGATCATGTCGGCCAACGTCTTCATGATCATCATCCCGAACCAGAAGATCGTCGTCGCCGACCTGATCGCGGGGCGCACGCCCGATGCGAAGTATGGCGCGATCGCCAAGCAGCGTTCGCTTCATAACAACTATCTGACGCTGCCTGTCATCTTCTTCATGCTGTCGAACCATTATCCGCTGGCTTTCGGCACCGCCTATAACTGGGTAATAGCAGCTCTTGTTTTCCTGATGGGCGTGACCATCCGCCACTGGTTCAACACGACGCATGCCCGCAAGGGCCGTCCGACCTGGACCTGGATCGTGACCGTCATCCTTTTCATCCTGATCATGTGGCTGTCGACGGTGCCGAAGGTGCTGACAGGCGAGAAAGACGCCCAGGCCGTCGCTTCCGCGTTCCAGCAATTCGCCGGCGACGCGCATTTCCCCGCAGTCAAGCAGCTTGTCGGCACGCGCTGTTCCATGTGCCATGCCGCCGAGCCTGTCTATGAGGGGCTGGCGCGACCGCCGAAGGATGTCGTTCTGGAAACCGATGCGGAAATTGCCGCTCATGCGCGCGAGATCTATATACAGGCAGGCCGCAGCCACGCCATGCCACCCGGCAACGTGACCGACATCACCCCGGACGAACGCAAGCTGTTGGTCGCCTGGTTTGAAAGCGCAGTCGAAGGCAAGCAGGAATGATGTCAGCCGCCCTTCGCGTCATGCTCCTCGCCTCCACCCTGACCGCTTGCGGCCAGAGCGGCGCAGACGCGACTACGGCGAAGGGCAGTCCGGCAGCAGCCACAGGGGATTTTGACGGCGACCTCAACGCCCTCGGCACTGAGCCCTTCTGGGCGATCAAGATACGCGCCGACGGCATCACCGTCAGCCGCCCGGGTGTGGAGGACATCAAGAGCGCCAACTCCGGCCCGGCAATCGAGAAGGATAGCGCCACCTGGACAATCGCCGGCGGACCTGCTCCCCTCAGGCTGACACTAACCAAGGGGGCTTGCTCGGACGGGATGTCTGACCGTCACTACCCACTCAACGCAGTTCTGGCATTCGGAGACAAGACCATGTACGGCTGCGCCGCCACACCGGCGGCCATCGCCGCCCAGCCGGCGCCCTGATGCATTCGAGAGGTAGAAAGCCATGACACACACCCTTCTTCGCGGCCGCCTCCTCTCCTTCCTGCGCGCACCTCAAGATCTTGGCGATAGCGGTAGCTATCTCTACGAAAGCGATGGCGCCCTGCTGATCAAGGATGGCCTGATCGTTGCCTGCGGCACCTATGACCAGGTCAGCGCGCAAGCCCCGGCCGACGTGGCGACCATCGATCATCGCCCCCACCTGATCACGCCCGGCTTCATCGACATGCACCTGCATTTCCCGCAGATGCAGGTGATCGCCTCCTACGCGGCAAACCTGCTGGAATGGCTAAACACCTACACCTTCCCTGAAGAATGCCGCTTCGTCGAAAGCACGCATGCTCGGCGGATCGCCGGGCATTTCTACGACGAACTCGTGCGCCACGGCACGACGACAGCCGTTGCCTACTGCTCGGTCCACAAGACCTCCGCCGACGCCTTCTTCGCCGAAGCGCTGAAGCGTAACATGCGCATGGTCGGCGGCAAGGTGATGATGGATCGCAATGCCCCGCAGGGTCTGCTCGACACCCCACAGATGGGCTACGACGAGACCCGCCAGATCATCGCCGAATGGCACGGCAAAGGCCGCAACCACGTCGCCATCACCCCGCGCTTCGCCATCACGTCGACGCGGGCGCAGATGGAAGCCACCCAGGCGCTCGCCCGCGAGTTTCCTGACCTGCACATCCAGACGCATCTCTCCGAGAACCACGACGAGATCAAGTTCACCTGCGAGCTCTATCCCGAGGCCATAGACTACACCGATATCTATGCCCGCTACGGCTTGCTCGGCGACAAGACGCTCTTCGGCCACTGCATTCACCTCTCGGATCGCGAGGCCGATGCGATGAGCGAAGCAGGGTCGGTCGCGGTGCACTGCCCGACATCGAACCTCTTCCTCGGCTCCGGTCTCTTCCCGTTGAAGGCGCTCGCACGCCGCGACAAGCCGGTGCGCATCGGCGTCGCCACCGATATCGGCGGCGGCTCCAGCTATTCGATGCTGCGCACCATGGACGAGGCCTACAAGATCCAGCAGCTGCTCGGCGAACGCCTCAACCCGCTGGAAAGTTACTACCACATGACGCTTGGCAACGCCCGGTCGCTGTCGCTTGCCGACCGGATCGGCACGCTCGATGTTGGCTCCGACGCCGATATCGTCGTCCTCAACGCCGCCGCGACGCCCGCCATGGCGCTGAAGATGGAAGTCGTGAAGACGCTGCCGGAGGAACTCTTCCTGCTGCAAACCATGGGCGACGACCGCGCGATCGTGGAAACGTACGTGGCTGGTGTTGCGGCCAAGAGCGCGATCTGAGATTTGCCCGTCGGGGTTGGCATCTGGCCGTACCAGGGGGCGGATTCCGCGCGTCTCACCCTCGATAGCGAAGCGCATTGACCAGCAGGGCGAAGGCTGGAGACGTCTGCCGGCGGCTCGGATAATAGAGATGATATCCGGGGAAAGGCGTGCACCAGTCATCAAGCACGCGAATGAGCCGCCTATCGGACAGAGGCTGTTGCACCAGCGCCTCAGGCACGTACGCCAGACCAAGCCCCGAAAGCGCTGCATTCAGCCGTAGCTGCGCGTTGTTGAACACCAATTGCCCTTCAACGCGCACCTTCACTTCGCGTTCGTCCTTCTCGAACTCCCAGGCGTATACCCCGCCATAGGTCGGCAGGCGAAGGTTGATGCAGTTATGGTCGGTGAGATCGGCAGGCGTCTGCGGCTTCGGCCGCCGCTCGAAATAGGCAGGCGCTCCGACAACAGCCATCCGCATATCAGGCCCGATGCGCACGGCGATCATGTCCTTCGCGACCTGCTCGCCCAGCCGAACGCCAGCATCGTAACGCTCGGCGACAATATCGGTCAGCCCATAGTCGACGATGATCTCGACATTGACATCTGGATAATCAGGCAGCAGCTTCTCCAGCGCCGGCCAGAGCACGGAGTCGGCGGCGTGCTCGCCCGCCGTGATGCGGATCGTACCCGCCGGCTTCTCGCGAAATTCGCTGAGTGCCGCCAGTTCACTCTCGATCTCGTCGAAACGCGGCCCGATCGATCCCAGCAGTCGCTCACCTGCCTCGGTCGGCGACACGCTGCGCGTCGTGCGCGTCAGCAGCCGAAGACCGAGGCGTGTTTCGAGGCCACGGATCGTATGGCTGAGCGCCGATTGCGACACCCCGAGCTTGGCCGCGGCCTTCGTGAAGCTTCTCTCCCGGGCCACGGCCAGAAAGGCGATGAGGTCATTGATCGATTGTCGCGTCATTCATGAATCTCACTCATAAGCTTATGCCGTTTATACCATCTAATCGCAGGAAAGCATCCGCACTAGATCTTCTTCCGAACGTCAGCCGAGCGGCACGCTCCTGAGCTCACGAAAGGACGAAAGATGAAAATCAAGCGAAACGGCTCCGATCCATCCGCCAAGGGACCGGCGGATTATTTCACCGGAACGGTCCGCATCGATGCACGATTCGAGGGGACGGCACCGGCGCGCGTCAGCGGCGCAACAGTGACCTTCGAGCCCGGCGCGCGCACTGCCTGGCACACCCATCCGCTCGGCCAGACGCTGATCGTCCTCTCCGGCGCCGGTCGCGCACAGCGTGACGGCGGACCTGTCGAAGACATCCGTGCAGGCGACATCATCTGGTTCGAACCGGGCGAGAAGCACTGGCACGGTGCATCCGCAACAACTGCCGTGACCCACATCGCGATCGCCGAAGCCCTCGACGGCAAGGTGGTCGACTGGATGGAAAAGGTCAGCGATGAACAATACCAGGGCTAGGAAAGGAAACTCCATGCAAAAGCGCACACTCGGAAAAAGCGGCCTCGAAGTATCCGCCCTCGGCCTCGGATGCATGGGCTTGAGCTACGGCTACGGCCCGGCAACCGACACCGCAGACGCGATCAAATTGATCCGCGCCGCCTTCGAACGCGGCGTTACCTTCTTCGACACCGCGGAAGCCTACGGCCCCTACAAGAACGAAACCCTGCTTGGCGAGGCGCTTGCGCCGTTCCGCGACAAGGTCGTGATCGCCACCAAGTTCGGCTTCAACTTCGGGCCCGATGGCGGCCAGAGCGGCATGAACAGCCGTCCCGCCCATATCAGGGAGGTTGCCGACGCGGCACTGAAGCGCCTCAATACCGACGTGATCGACCTCTTCTACCAGCACCGCGTCGATCCTGACGTGCCGATCGAGGACGTCGCCGGCACGGTCAAGGATCTCATCAGCGAAGGCAAGGTCAAGCATTTCGGCCTTTCCGAAGCGGGCGCCAGAACGATCCGCCGCGCGCATGCGGTGCAGCCGGTCGCCGCCCTGCAGAGCGAATATTCGCTGTGGTGGCGCGAGCCGGAACAGGACATCCTCCCGACGCTCGAGGAGCTAGGCATCGGCTTCGTTCCTTTCAGCCCGCTCGGCAAGGGCTTCCTGACCGGCGCGATCAACGAGGCGACCACCTTCGACAGCAAGGACTTCCGCAACGTCGTTCCGCGCTTTTCCGCCGAAGCTCGCAAGGCCAATCAGGCGCTCGTCGATCGCCTCGGCGAGATCGCCCGCGACAAGGGCGCGACGTCGGCACAGATCGCGCTTGCCTGGCTGCTGGCTCGCAAGCCCTGGATCGTTCCGATCCCGGGCACGACAAAGATGCACCGTCTGGAAGAGAACATCGGCGCCGCAGCCGTGCAGCTGACGGGTGACGATCTTGCAGCCATCGAAACCGCGCTCGCCGACATCAAGGTCGAGGGCGACCGCTATCCGGCACATCTCCAGGCAAGGGTCGACCGCTGAGCGGCGTCGAAGCGAAGGGAAAGGATCTGCCATGACTGACGGTATCAAGAACAAGGTCGTCGTGATCACCGGCGCAAGCAGTGGCCTTGGCGAAGCTGCGGCCCGGCGCCTGGCAAGGGACGGTGCCAAACTCGTTCTCGGCGCCCGGCGTCTCGACCGGCTGAATGCGATCGCTGGTGAACTCGGCCTCGCCTCGGATGCCGTGGTCGAGACCGACGTAACCAAGGTCGACCAGGTCAGACGCTTGGTCGACCACGCCGTTCGGCTGCATGGCCGCATCGATGTCATCATCAACAATGCCGGCCTGATGCCGCACTCTCCGCTGGAGCGCGGCAAGGTCGAGGATTGGGATCGGATGATCGACGTCAACCTCAAGGGCGTGCTCTACGGCATTGCTGCGGCGCTGCCCTATATGAAGGAGCAGAGGAGCGGTCAAATCATCAACGTCTCGTCCGTCGCCGGCCACAAGGTCAATCCGGGTGGCGCCGTTTATGCCGCGACCAAGCATGGCGTGCGTGTGATTTCGGAGGGATTGCGGCAGGAGGTAAAGCCCTACAACATCCGCACGACGATCATCTCGCCGGGCGCCGTTGCCACCGAACTGCCCGACAGCATCACCGAACCTGACGTCGCCGAGCGCGTCCGCAAGGTCTACGAAATGGCGATCCCGGCCGATTTTTTCGCGAGCATGGTGGCATTCGCCATGAGCCAACCGGAGGATGTCGACGTCAACGAGATCCTGTTCAGGCCGACCAGGCAGGAATATTGACATTGAAGGCGGCCGCATCTGGCCGCCTCTCACCACTGACCACCTTTACCCGCGACATGCGCGCAGCTGCTAACTTGACCACGCGATCGATTTCAAGGCGTCCATCACAACCCGGATGACCGGCACGTTGCGGATATCCGCGTGCACGACCAGCCACAGCTCCCGCGTCAGAGGCTGCGGCTGCGGGATCGCCTCGATGAGACCATCGACACCAGCGAGCATGAAATTCGGCAGCATGGCGATGCCACCGCCGGCGCACGCCGCCGCCAGCTGAAATTCCAGCGTCGTGGCCCTTAGCGCCACCTTCCTCCCGTCGGTTGCCTCGGCAAGCCGGATCGACTGCGGTGCGCTCGCCATCGTTTCGTCATAGGCAATGAAGGTTCTCTGCGCCTCCGACGTGGCGGCCAGATAATCAGCGGTGGCATAGAAGCCGAAGCCGATATCTCCGAGCTTGTTGATGACGAAATTGCCTTGCTCCGGCTTCGTCATGCGAACCGCAATATCCGCCTCCCGCCTGTCGAGCGAGGCGTAGCGCGTCTCGCCGACGATGGTGATGCCGATGTCCGGATGCCGGACCCGCAAGGCGACCAGCCCTGCCGGCAGCATTGCCGCCGCAAGGGTCGGTGGCGCGCTGATCCGGACCTCCCCAGCTAGCGTCGCACCTGCGGCAAGCCCCAGCCGCTCGACGGCCTGCGCCTCCAGCCCCATTCGCTCTGCCATCCCGGCGACCCGCTCGCCCTCCGGCGTCAGCACGATGCGGCGACCTCGGCGGTCGACCAGCTTCACACCCATCTGCTCCTCAAGCCCGGCAACCCGACGGGCGACGGTTGCATGCTCCACGCCAAGGTCACGAGCCGCCCCGAGCAACGTCCCGGCGCGAGCGAGCGCCCCAAAATAGCGAAGGCTTTCCCAATCGATCATTGTTCAATTTTTCCCAATCAATGAGAGGTAATAGGGAATTTTCGATCACAACACCATGCGCGATAATGCCGACAACAGCAATCGGAGAGTACCCATGGACAAGGTCGTTACGCTTCTCGCCCCTGGCGGCATCGAACAACTGCAGGTTTCGGAACAGGCGCCCCAGACGCCCGCTGCAGACGAGATCTGCATCCGCCACGACGCAATCGGCATGAACTTCCTAGATATCTACCACCGGCGTGGGCTCTACGCCTTGCCGGCCTATCCCGCTATCCTCGGCGTCGAAGGCGCCGGCACGATCGAAGCGGTGGGCAGCGCAGTCACCGACCTGAAGCCCGGCGACCGCGTTGCCTATGCCGGTGCACCCGTCGGCGCCTATGCCGCAACACGCCTCCTGCCGGCGGCACGCGCCGTCCGCCTGCCCGATAACCTGCCTTCAAAGGTCGTGGCCGCGTCCATGCTGAAGGGGTTGACCGCCTACATGCTGCTGACGAAGACCTATCGCGTCGGGCCGGGAACCACCATCCTCATCCACGCCGCCGCCGGCGGGCTTGGAAGTATTCTCGTGCGTTGGGCAAAACATCTCGGCGCCACCGTCATCGGAACCGTAAGCTCGGAGGAGAAGGCCGATCTCGCCCGCGGCTACGGCACGGACCATCTGATCGTCGGTCGCGATGCCGATCTCGTCGCCGCGGTCGAGGCGCTCACCGACAATGGCGGCGCCGATGTCGCCTATGACGGCATCGGCGCCGGCATGCTTGCAAAATCCATAGCATCCGTCCGTCCGTTCGGCGTCGTGGCGACGATCGGACAGGCGGGTGGGCCGATCCCGCCTGTCGCCGTCGACGCGCTTCGCCCCGGAAAATCGCTGACGCATCCAAGCATCATGGCTTACATCACGGACACTTCGGCTTACCTGACGGCGGCCGAGATCGTGGTCAAAATGCTGGCATCAGGCATCACCGCAACGATCGCCCGCGAATACGCGCTGGAGGAGGCAGCAGAAGCCCAGCAATTCCTCGAAGCGGGGCGTGCCGCAGGCAGCTTGATTCTTGTTCCATAGACGAGGAAAGAGATACACAAAGCCGCGGAAATCATGTTAAGGGCCATGGCGTTATTCAGATGTGAAAGTCTTATCCATGGCCACGCCTCTCACGATCGCCGACCTGAAAACCCTCGCCCAGCGCCGCGTCCCGAAGATGTTTTTCGACTATGCGGATTCCGGCGCTTGGACGGAGTCGACGTACCAGGCGAACGAGAGCGATTTTGCCAAGATCAAGCTGCGCCAACGCGTACTTGTCGACATGACGAACCGCACGCTGGAGACGACGATGATCGGCCAGAAGGTGTCGATGCCCGTCGCCCTTGCGCCCACAGGTTTGACAGGCATGCAACATGCTGACGGCGAGATGTTGGCCGCTCGTGCAGCGGAAGACGCGGGCGTTCCGTTCACCCTGTCGACGATGAGCATTTGCTCGATCGAGGATGTCGCGTCCGTCACGACCAGACCCTTCTGGTTCCAGCTCTACGTGATGCGCGACAAGGATTTCGTGCTCAACCTGATCAACCGCGCCAAGGCGGCGAAGTGCTCGGCCCTCGTGCTGACCGCCGACCTGCAGATCCTCGGCCAGCGCCACAAGGACCTGCGAAACGGCCTCTCCGCGCCGCCGAAGTTTACGCCAAAGCATATTTGGCAGATGGCAACACGCCCCTTCTGGTGCCTGGACATGCTGCAGACGAAGCGCCGCACCTTCGGCAACATCGTCGGCCACGCGAAGAACGTCTCCGATCTTTCCTCGCTCGCCTCGTGGACGGCCGAGCAGTTCGATCCGCAGCTCTCCTGGGCCGACGTTGCCTGGATCAAGGAACAATGGGGCGGTCCGCTGATCATCAAGGGCATCTGTGACGTCGAGGACGCCAAGGCTGCAGCCGAGACCGGTGCCGACGCGATCATCGTCTCCAACCACGGTGGTCGCCAGCTCGACGGCGCCCCCTCTTCGATCAGCATGCTGGAGCCGATCGTCGATGCCGTCGGCCACAAGATCGAGGTCCACTTGGACGGCGGCATCCGCTCCGGCCAGGACGTGCTGAAGGCAATCGCCCTCGGCGCCAAGGGCACCTATATCGGCCGCCCCTTCCTCTATGGCCTCGGCGCCATGGGCAAGGAAGGCGTGACGCTGGCGCTTGGCATCCTCCGCAAGGAGATGGACATCACCATGGCACTCTGCGGCAAGCGCGACATCAACGAGGTCAACTCGTCCATCCTGCTCGGCCGTCAGTAAGAACGAGCTACTACGGCAACCAGCCCGTCACAAGCGCGCCTGGCCAACCCGGGCGGGCGTTCGCCTCCAGAGCGAGGTGGTGCCGCGTCCGCGATCGCCGCAAACCGCATGGTCAGCTGCCGCGATAGGTGGAATAGCCGTAGGGCGAGATTAGCAGTGGCACATGATAATGCGCGCTGAGGTCGGCGATGCCGAAGCGGATGGGCACGAGATCCAGAAACGCCGGGTGCGGCAACGCGACGCCCATCCCGCGCAAATAGTCGCCGGCGTGGAAGTGCAATTCGTAGGTTCCGACCTTGAAGCCATCGCCAACCAGGATCGGGCCGCCGTCGACGCGGCCGTCGGAATTGGTCCGCACGGTCTTGATGTGGTGGCGAAAATCGCCATCCATCTGGAAGAGATCGATCCGTAATCCCTCTGCTGGCTTGCCGGACGCAGTATCGAGAACATGGGTTGTCAGTCCGGTCATAGGCTCGGCTCGCTGATGATGTAAGGGGCTTCGAAAGCGTACTCTTCCAGATTATTGCCGGGGCCGTCGCGGTCGACAACGAGGAAATCGCTGGCAGCACCAAGCGACATCAACGGATGGTGCCAGACGTTGCGGCGATAGTTCACGCCCTGATCGCCACGCGCGAGGAATACGCGGGGACGACCGGGCCTTCCGCCCTCGTCCTCAGAGGCGACGACGAGATAGGGCCGACCCGAGATCGGCGAAAAGCTCTGACTGCCGAACGGATGCCGCTCCATCATGCCGATCTCATACGGAAACGCCCGCGGCTGACCACGAAAGAGATTGATGATGACGCGCGCGCCCTCGCCGACTGCTTCGGCGGCCGCGAGCGCATGGAAACGTTCCGTCGTGCCGTTGTTGATATAACGCATCGTCGCCGGATCGGCTTCGATCACATCACCGAACGGCGCAAAGGCGGATTTGGTCAGGGGAAGGATGTCGAGGAATTGAGGCATGTCGTTATTCGCCTTCGGCGCGCCAATTGCGCACGAGGTCAAGCCTATTGAGCAGATCTGGAACGTCGTCTTTCGCCGTAGCCCAAACCTTGTCGAGGTCGATGTCGAAATAGCCGTGTGCAATACGACTGCGCATCCCGCGCATCGCACCCCAAGGAAACTCCGGGTGTTCCAGCGTAAACTCGGGATGGATCTTTATCAGTTGCGAAGCGATCTCCGAAGCCATCAGGAGGCTCATTCCAACTGCCCGCTGAAGGATAACACTCGCTAGGAACTCTTCCTTGTTGACACCATCGATCATGAGCTGGGCATCGGTCGCGGCTTGCCGCATGCGCTCCAGCAGATAGGGAATTCGCTCCACGCTCATATCGGCTTCGCTTCAGAAAGGACACGCATCCGCACGGCTTCGGGAAAGTCGCCGGGCGTCAACAGATGGATGGATTTGCCGAGCATCATCTGTTCCAAGGCATCCTGTAAGCCGCCTAACGTTAACAATGTACTGCCGGGTAGCGCGTCCACCAGAATATCCAGATCGCTATCAGCCCGATCTTCGCCGCGCGCGACCGAACCGAAGACACGCGGGTTCGCCGCGTTGAAGCGCTTCGTGGCTTCGCGGATCGCCTGCCTGTTCTTCTCCAGCACTTCCGAAGGTTTCATGACGCGACTATAAGTCACGGATGCAAAAGAGAAAAGCACCAGGAATCTTGCGTCAGCGTCCCGGTAGCATAGTTTCCAGCCGCAGGAACGCGATACGCTCGACTTGAGCGGTGGCCGTTTCAAATTCCTCGTCGCTCGTATTGCCGATGCGCTTTTCGAACGCCGCCAGAATATCGTCCTTGTTCAAGCCCTTCACCGCAATGATGAACGGAAAGCCGAACTTCTCAACATACGCGGCATTGAGCTCGGTGAAACGGTCGTGCTCCTGCGCATTCAGCCGGTCGAGCCCGGCGCCCGCCTGCTCCTTCTTGCTGTCCTCGGTCAATTCACCTGCGATTGCGAGGCGTCCTGCAAGATCGGGATGGGCACGCAGCACTCCCAGCCGCTCCTCTGGGCTGGCCGCCCGGAAGATGGCAACGAGCGCCGTGTGGACACGATCAACCGTCAATTCGTCACCGACGAAGCCATCATCATAGGCACGCTCGGCAATGAATGGCGAATGTTCAAAAACACCGCCGTAACGCGATACGAACTCGTCACGCGAAAGCATCAGATCGTCTCCGGCTTGTGGTGGGCATGCCAATGTTGCGCGATCTCGAGACGCCGGGGGATCCACACCTTATCGTGCTTCAGCACATACTCCATGAAGCGCTTCAGCGCCGCAGCGCGGCCAGGACGACCAACGAGGCGGCAATGCAGGCCGACGGACATCATCTTCGGGCTGCCGGCCTTGCCTTCTTCATAGAGCGTATCGAAGGCATCCTTGAGGTAGGTGAAGAACTGATCGCCCGAGTTGAAGCCCTGGGGCGTGGCGAAACGCATGTCATTGGTCTCGAGCGTATAAGGGATGATCAGGAACGGCTCGTCATCGGCACCTTTCACCCAGAACGGCAGGTCGTCGGCATAAGAGTCGGAGGAGTAAAGAAAACCGCCCTCCTCCATGACGAGGCGCAGCGTGTTGTCGGAGGGCTTGCCTTGATACATGCCGTAGGGGCGCTCGCCGGTCAGCTCCGTGTGCAGGCGCACGGCTTCCTGGATATGCTTGCGCTCGACGTCTTCCTGGAAATCCTTGTATTCCAGCCAGCGGTACCCGTGGCTGGCGATTTCCCAGCCAGCCTCCTTCATGGCCGCGACCGCCTCCGGGTTGCGGGCCATGGCAAGTGTTACGCCATAGACGGTTGCCTGAATCTTGAGTTCCGTGAACATCCGCCACAGGCGCCAAAAACCGGCGCGCGAGCCATACTCATAGATCGATTCCATGTTCAGGTTGCGCTGGCTCGGCCAAGCGGCGGCGCCGACGATTTCCGACAACAAATTTTCAGAGGCCGGATCGCCATCGAGAATGCAGCTTTCACCGCCCTCCTCGTAGTTGATGACAAACTGGACTGCCACACGCGCATCGCCCGGCCACTTCGGATCGGGCGTATTGCGTCCATAGCCGACGAGATTGCGCGGATAAGTCTCGGATACCATGAAATCACCTTCCTGAACGTCGGCGAAACGGTAGCATCCGGAGACGGAATGTCGAGACGGAAAGTACGCAACAGAGTTTTGCCTTTGCGGCACAAAGCCTTAGGCAAGCGCCGGAACACGATCCCTCCGGGCGCTGACTTTGCCCATCGGGTGCAACGAATGCACCCGAAACGGTCCGCCATTCCCCTCTTCGATCATCAAGGCAACGTTGGCGACCTTGACGGGATCGACAAGCACTGGCTCGAAAACGTTGCGAAGCGCGTGCTCGACCCGTGGGATATCGCAATGACTGACAGGGCCGGTCAGCGGCATGTGAAACCGAAACTCGTCCATCACATAGGGGCTTCCCCAGCGGTGCAGATTGGTGAACTGCGCCGCCGACAGACCGCCCGGATCCGTCCGCTCGATCTCCGCTTCACTCAGCGGCGCGCGGAAGCGGTCAAACTGCTGGACAACGGAAGAGGCAAGATAGTGGACGTGCTCGCAGGGCAGCGATGGAGCGAGACTGTAGAATGAACCGAGCCGCGCCACCTCCAGCCTATTGATATGAAACGGCGTCAGCGTGCCGCAGAAGCGCATAAGATCACGCAGAAGTTGCGCCTCTGTCACATCTGCTGCCAGGCGGAAGGGGGCCTTCAGAACACCTTGAAAGCCATAGCGGCGCGGCATCGCCGTATGGAAGGCGATTTCGTGAATGCTCAGGCCGCGAATCGCGGTTGGCTCAACCATCTCGCCGGAAAACACGTTCCGACCCAACCAATTTGCAGCCACATGCGAGAGCGGGTCGCTCGCAGCGGGCGTAAAGCAAATGGCATAGCGCATCAAATCTCCTCCGTCGGCGCGGCGATTGCGCTAGCTGATAGGTGATTTGCGTGACAGATTAACGAAAGGCAGGAAATGCTAATTCACGTTTAGCGTGAAGCCACATGAATGTGATGGGCAAGCAGGAAGCTTTCAGGCAGCGCAAAGGGCGGCTGCATGCCGGCCGCGAAATGGACGGCAGCCGCCGCAAGACGGTGCGCCAGGCCGAAGCTGACCTTGAAGCCGCCAGTTAGTGCGATCAGACTACCGTGGTCGGGGTGTACGCCGATCATCGGATCGCGATCGATCGCCTTGGGCCGCAAGCCGGCCCACCGTTCAAGCACAGGCGCTCCTTGCAATGCCGGCACCAGTTGTCCAGCTGCTTCAAGCAACCCATCAAGCTGTCCATCGGTCGAGAACGGCTCGTCGAAGCGATTCTCGCTCGTGCTGCCGACCGCGACGTGACCGCCCTCGTGCGCAACGACATACAATCCATCACGAAAAATCGTCGGCATGGAGGGATCCACATCGACTTTGAACAACGCCGCCTGCCCTTTGACTGGCTGGCCAAGTGGCTTCGCAAGACCGTGGGAATGGCGCTCCAGCACCGGAAAGGAGTGATGGCCGGCTGCGACAATGCAATGGCCGAAAGCAATCTCACCTCTGGTAGTCATCGCAACGTTGCGGTCAAGATCGAGATCATCAAGCGCAAGCTGTTCGACGATCCGCACATGCCGCGCATCGCGCAACGCGGCCGCCAGGACCGCGATGAGCGAGCGTGGGGCAACTCTGGCGGCAAGCGTGTCATAGACAAATCCGCTTTCGCCAGCCGCTGCATCGACCCAGGTCTCCTGGGGAGGCCTGTCGAGCACATGCCAGTGGAAATGCCGCTCCCCAGCTATCCAGCGCGCTTCCGCGTCCCGGGAATGGCCAAGCGCGATTTCGCGCAGATGCGGCTTCGGCAGCGGAATGAGGCGCCCCGAGCGCCGGTAGCCGGCGGAAAGGCCGGTCTGCTGTTCTAGCGCCGCGATCTCTGCTTCCAATGAAACAAGGGAATCGAACTGAAACTGCTTCTTGGCATTCCATTTGTCCGGCATATGCGGCATCAGCGCCCCGAGCAGGCCGCCACTGGCGCCTTGGCCAAGCCGACCAGTTTCGACGAGCATGGCATCAATGCCCAAGCGTTCCGCATGAATCGCAGCCCATAGCCCGATAATCCCGCCGCCGACGATCAGCAGCGCAGTCGATGATTGACCGGAAGACGATGCCGGACTATCGGCTTGTGGCATGACAGATACGGATCCCGAACTAAGTGCTGGCGCCCATCAACCGCTTGAGTGGCGCGACGGCGATATGCCCTATTCACCGGCCTTTGGCGACCACTTTTATTGCCAGACAGACGGCCGGCTGGAGTGTGGACACGTCTTCCTCGCCGGCAACGGCCTGCCGCAACGTTGGCAGGACCAAAGCCATTTCCTGATCGGCGAACTCGGTTTTGGCACGGGTCTGAACTTTGCCGAGACATGGCGGCAGTGGAAACTCCACCGGCTCACTGGGCAGCAGCTCCACTTCATGTCGTTCGAGCTCTACCCAATGCGGCGGGTGGAAATCGACCGTGCGCTTTCGCATTGGGCCGAAATAGATGCCGAACGGCTGGCCTTGGCCGCGGCTTGGCCGGAAACACCAACGGCAACGATCTCCTTGCGGCTGGATGACCAAACATCACTCAGCGTCGTCTGCGGTCGCGCTCTCGAAGGGGTTGGAACTGCCCAGGCAGGCTTTGATGCCTGGTACCTCGACGGCTTCGCCCCCTCGCGCAATGCCGACATGTGGTCCGTGGAATTGATGAACCTCGTCTGTGAAAAGACAAAGACCAACGGAACCTTTGCGACCTATGCCGCCGCCGGCTTTGTCCGGCGCAACCTGATCGCGGCGGGCTTCACGGTGGAACGCCGCAGCGGCTTCGCCGGAAAGCGCGAGATGCTCTGCGGCGTCAAATCCTAGAGTAGCCCGCCGAGCCTACCTCTTGCTCGTTCCTCCCCAGCCACAATTCCAATTTCTCCTGGAGCAACTCAGGGCTGATCGGCTTCGACATGTAGTCATCCATGCCTGCCTCGATACAACGCTCGCGGTCGGCGTCCAGCGCATGCGCCGTGACCCCGATGATCGGCACGCGATGGCCATTTCCGCGCTCTCTTTCGCGTATCGCGCGCGTCGCATCATGGCCGTTCATCACGGGCATCGAAACATCCATCATGATAATCCGCGGCCTATGGCGGCCCCAGGCCTCGACGGCCTCTCGGCCGTTGCTTACGACAAGAAAGCTGAGGCCGGTTTCCTGCAATATCTGCGTGAAGACAATCTGGTTCACTTCATTGTCTTCCGCGACCAGCACGTCGATGAAGTCCGCCGGCGTTCTTCCTTCCGCCACAGGAGGCATGGACGTAGCGATCTCCTGACTCGCAGGCGAAACGGCCGCCGTCGCGGTCTTCTTCATTCTGCTTGCGCGAACGACGTCGACGATTGTGTTCCGCAGGACATTGGCCCGCGCCGGTTTCATCAGATAGGCTTGGCCGCTAAGGGCCGCGAACTCTTTCTCTGTACCGGAAATGTCCATCGAGGTCAGAAAGATGATCGACAGACGTTCGAAGCGGCTGTCGGCACGCAGCTTTCGCGCGATCTCAGCACCGTTCATACCGGGGATCTGATAGTCGAGCACGATCGCATCGATCTCGATGCCAAGCTCATCCGCCATATCGAGGATGGCAAATGCCCCTGGACCATCCTCGGCAGCCGCGCCATCGAAACCCCACAGAGCCAATTGCTCGGTCAATATCTGGCGGTTGACAGTGTTGTCGTCGACGAGGAGGACGCGCGCGCCCCTGACATTCACAGGCAGTGGTTTGGCAACCGGTCGCGCCGCAGCAACGACGAACGGCAGGTTCACCGTAAAGACCGAACCCTCCCCCGGCTGACTGTCCACTTCGAGATAGCCGCCGAACAGGTCGACCAGCCCCGCGGTGATCGCAAGTCCAAGTCCGGTTCCTTCGTGGCGTCGTGTCGAGGATGAGTCAATCTGCGAGAACTTGTCGAAAATGGACTCCAGCTTATCGCGCCGAATACCAATGCCGGTATCCTCGATCCGAACACACGCCATGATTTCGTCTTCAGCGCCCGGTGTGAAGCCTACGTCCACCAGAACGTGGCCGCGCTCGGTGAATTTCACTGCGTTGCCGACGAGATTGGTGATGATCTGGCGGAACCGGCCCGCATCGCCAATCACTGCGGAAGGCAAATCGGGGGCCGCGCGAACCAACAGCTCGATGTTTTTTTCCGCGGCCGGCGACGACAGGAGGGTCGCGACGTCCTCGATCGCCTCGACCAAATCGAACGTCGTGCGCCGGAGGGTCATCTGCCCCGCATCGATCTTCGAGAAGTCGAGAATATCATTGATGATCGTCACCAGCGCATTGCCCGATTTGACGATGATGTCGACAAAGGTTTTCTGACGGGTATCGAGATCGGTCTTCGCCAGCAATTCAGCCATGCCGAGAACGCCGTTCATCGGCGTGCGGATTTCATGGCTCATGTTGGCGAGGAACTCCGACTTGACGCGATCGGCGGCCTCAGCACGCGACAGCAGACGCTTGAGTTCCGCCTCGCGCTGCTTCGCTTCGGTGACGTCGGTGAACAGTGCGATCCAATGCTGCCGCTCGCTGATGGTAGCGTCCAGGTTGACCCACCGCTCTCCGGCGATATGGAACGGTGTTGAGATCGGCTTCTTGGCGGCGATGTTGTCGCGCCAACCGGTAAGGATCTCGTCCTCCTGACCATGGAAATCTCCTCGTTTGGCGCAGAATTGGAAGAGATCGATCCATCCCCGGCCAACGGCAAGGTATTCCGGCGGGATGGCAAGGATGTCGCTGAGCGGGTCGCTGGCGAGTAGGATAGTGCCGTCCTGAACAATCAAAAGACCCTGCGACATCGCTCGCGTCGCGTCATCCATCAAGTCACCGAGACGCGCGAGAGCCGCCCGCGTCTCATGGATTTCTTTCTCGCGCTGACGGACAGCAGTGACATCGGCATAGGACAGCAGCACGCGGCCGTTGGAAAGCCGGCGCCCCTCGAAGAGAACCCGCTTGCCATTGACCCAGCCGAGCTCCACCGGCTGCTCTTGTTCCGCAGCGACAAAATGTGCCTCGCGTCGGGCAAAAATCTGCTCCGGCGTCAGCCTGTCACCGTACCGTCCGAGCTGGTGGTTGCGACGGATGACGTCGATGAAGGCCCAGCCGTCGAATCGGTCGTCGCGCGGCAGATCCCAGACCTCGTAGAACTCGTCGTTGGCGTAGAGAACGTCACGCGCGTCGTCGAGGATCATGACGCCGACAGGAAGAGCGCGGAGAATGCTTTGCAGGTCCTCGGCCAGAGCCTGGCTGCGTGCTACCTCGGATGCCAATGGTGTCGGAATGGCGATCGACGGGTCGCCATTGTTGCGTGGAACCTTCCTTTCGAAGATGCCTAGGACATAAACGCGGCCTTCGGACGGCGAGAAGCTCTCGATCCGCGCACGCCGGTGCTCGACGCCGCCAGCGTCGAAACAAACAGCGCTTTCCTCGCTTGCGAAGACGAGAGCGCGCCTCTCCTTGTCCTCGCGAGTCTCCTCTTCCGGTGTTTCGATAAGTTCGCGGCTGCGGCGACCGATGAAATCGGAGATCGCCTTTCCGAAGAAGGACGCATAAGCCTCGTTGACTGCCACATAGCGCAGCTCGCTGTTCTTGACGTAGGCCGGGCAATCCAGATCCGCGATCCGGCGGCAGGCCAGTTCGAGAAGGTCCCCGTCCGCCGTCAACACTGTTCCCCGGTCAAGAGTGGCTTGTTCATCGAACGACAATAGACGAACCCTCTTTAACAACGCATTAACCATGATTCCCCGGCGGCGGAGAATAGGTCGCAAGCTTTCCAAACCCGGTCATCGATCGCCATCGTCCGCCGATGCGGACGGGGCAAGCAAACATCTCGGAACTGTGGTATAGTTTCACTCGTTTCTACGAGGAACTCGTTCAGTTGGCCCGTATACCCGAACGGTTTCGCCTGACGGCTTCGAGAATAGGCTTCGTCTACGAAAGGAGACGATCATGTCCGTACTTCATAAAAGCATGGCGGCGGGCTTCATGGCATTGACCCTGGCGAGTGCGCCCGTCATCCCGGCAGCGCCTGCAAACGCCAACAGCGACTTCTGGGGCGGCGTCGCCGCTGGAGCCGTCGGCGGCATCCTGTTGTCGCAAGTTGCACGCCCCTACCCGTATTACGGCGGCGGCTACTACCCCGGACCTTACTACGGCGGCGGCTATTACAGACCGTATTATCGGCCCAATTACGCATACGGGACATATTATGGTGGGTACAGGCCCTACTACCGCCCGTACTATAGGCCTTACTATCGGAGCTATTACCGGCCCTATTACTCGCGGTCCTACTACGCGCCGCGCTGCCATATCGAATGGCGTCGCAGCGGCTGGGGCGAAGCCTACAGGACAAGGGTCTGCTACTGATATCCGCACTGGGCTGGGGGCGTCACCGCCCCCTTTTGCTGATGATCCATCAGTAGGTCCCCTTGACTTTTCCCCTGAACTAGACCAAATGCAGGCCAGCTTTCACCTTCCGGCCGCCGCGTGAGCGTGCCCCTGCCAGTAAATAGGATGCAGGAAGAAGGGCAAAAGCGCATTTCGAATAGACCGCACCCCAAGACGCGGCAGAAGCGCTGGAAAGCTTTTTCCAACAAGACAAGTTCCCACTTCACGCGGGGTTCTTGACGCCAGAATGACACCGGGCCGCATTTTGCGACCCGGCCGATTTTTTTGGCGCGCCCTAAAAAGGTTATGACTTGACCAATTTTGAATCGCTTGGCATCTCCAAGCCGATCGTCGCCACACTTTTCCAGCTCGGCATCGAAACGCCGACCCCCATTCAGGAAAAGGCGATCCCGCTTCTACTCGAAGGCCGCGACCTTATCGGCCTTGCCCAGACCGGCACCGGCAAGACGGCCGCCTTCGGCCTGCCGATCATCGAAAAGATCATCCCTGAAGAGCGGCGTCCGGACAACCGGACAACCCGTACGCTGATCCTCGCCCCGACCCGCGAACTGGTGAACCAGATCGCCCAGAACCTGAAGAACTTCCTGCGCAAATCGCACCTGCGCATCAACGTCGTTGTCGGCGGCGTCTCGATCAACAAGCAGCAGCTGCAGCTTGAAAAGGGCACCGACATCCTCGTTGCCACGCCCGGCCGCCTACTTGACCTCGTCGCCCGCCGAGCCATCGGCCTGACCGCCGTACGCTACCTCGTTCTCGACGAGGCCGACCAGATGCTCGACCTCGGCTTCGTGCACGACCTGCGCAAGATCGCCAAGATGGTGCCGAAGAAGCGCCAGACGATGCTGTTTTCGGCAACCATGCCGAAGTCGATCGCCGATCTCGCCGGCGAATACCTGACGGACCCGGTCACCGTCGAAGTGACGCCTCCGGGCAAGGCCGCCGACAAGGTCGAACAGTATGTTCACTTCGTCAACGGCAAGAATGACAAGACGGACCTCCTGAAGAAGTCGCTCACCGAAAACCCTGACGGACGCGCCATCGTCTTCCTGCGCACCAAGCACGGCGCGGAGAAGCTGATGAAGCACCTCGACCACGTCGGCTATTCCGTCACCTCCATCCATGGCAACAAGAGCCAGGGCCAGCGCGAGCGCGCCCTCAAGGCCTTCCGTGACGGCGACGTCAAGACGCTGATCGCAACCGACGTCGCGGCCCGCGGCATCGACATCCCTGCTGTCAGCCACGTCTACAACTACGATCTGCCGGAAGTACCGGACGCCTATGTCCACCGCATCGGCCGTACCGCCCGCGCCGGCCGCGACGGTATCGCGATCGCCTTCTGCGCACCGGATGAAACCCGCCTCCTGCGGGATATCGAACGCCTGATGAACATCAACATCGCGGTCGCAAGCGGTGACGCGCCTGCCAACATGAACGCGACTCCCCGTCGCGGCAACGGCAATGGCGGCAATCGCGGCCAGGGTCGCGGTGGTGAGAACCGTGGTGGTGAGAACCGTGGCGGCGAGCGTCGTGGCGAAGGCCATCGTGCAGGTGGCCGCCCGGAGCGTCGCCCGCGCCCTGAAGCCGGTGACGAAGTCCGCGCCAACAACGAGGAGCGCCGCGAGCGTCGTCCCCGTCCGGAGCGCCAGACCCAGCGCAATGAAGACTTCCGCGGCCAGCGCCGTGGCGAGGCTACGCCGATGACGTCAGGCCCCGACAACGATCTGGCGGCAACGTCGGACTTCCGTCCGGCCCGCAAGCCGCAGCGCCCGCAGCATGGCAACCATGCCAACGGCGAGAACCGGCATCATCCCGGCGGTGGCGCCCGCAATGCGCACGGTCGCCCGGCCCGCAAGCACGGCGAAGATCGTGGTGCGCAGGCTCACGGTGGCGGCGAGCGTCGCGAAGGCAATAGCGGCAACCGTCGCGGCGGTCCGTCGCGCGGTGGCAACGGCCAGCGTCGCGAACGCGCCTAATTCTAAAGAAAGGGCGGGAGAAATCCCGCCCTTTGCAATACGCGTCTCACCGCGCCAAAGCGATCTCACAATCCTGCCTTGTGGCAATCGGCCCGCTGCATTAGCATGTTGGTGCTGCTGTAGGGCGCGTCGGCTTCGGGCCGGAGGGGCATTGCCCGCCTACGTACGACAAAGTCAAACGTAGGCCGCGCGCCCATGCCAAATATCGAAAACCTCAGAAAACAAGCCAAGTCGTACCTGCGATGGCATCGCGAACGGTACTATCCCGTTGCGGCCCAGATCAGGTGGATCCTGCCGAGATATCGGGATCAAAGCGATCGAGAGATATTGGACGCCGACTTCAAGCTCAGCGACGCACAGGAGCTTGTTGCCCGAAAGCATGGCTTTGCGGATTGGCCCGCACTGATCAAAGGGATCGAAACCGTGACGAAATCGACAGCATCGGACAACAGACGTCCGTTCGTCCTCTCCGCGGAGCCGCAACTCTTCGTCTCTGATATCAACGTTTCATGCCAGTTCTATGTTCGGAAACTGGGTTTTGAAGTGGCTTTCCAATACGGAGAGCCGCCATTTTATGCCCAGGTGTTTCGCGACGGCGCACGCCTGAACCTGCGAAAGGTCGGCGCGCCTGTCTTCGACACAGGCTTCAGAGCGCGAGAAGTCGACGCCCTCTCTGCAACGTTGACGATCGATGATCCGAAGCAGTTGTTCCTGGAATATCAGGCCGCCGGCGCCCCATTCCATCAGCCTCTGCGGGCCGAGCCATGGGGCGCCCGCACCTGCATCGTGCAGGACCCCGATGGAAACCTTATCGCCTTTTCAGGCGAGGCTACCTAGGCCCGCTGCAGCTCGGTCGTATCGTGTGGAGCGACCTTCGCTGGTCGGTTTGTCAAATAGACGCCCGTCACGACGACGATGGTGCCGAGGATCAGCGGAAGCGTCAGCGGCTCACCGAAGGCAATGAAGGCCTCGAGCGCCACCGTCGGCGGCATCAGATAGATGAGCGATGCCGCCCGCGACACCTGACCGCGGCGGATGAGATAGAGTAGCAGCCCAACGCCGCCCATCGACAGCCCGAAGACCGACCAGGTGAGCGCCGCGATGGCCTGTGCCGATCCGTCGAAATGCATGCGCTCGAATGTAAGCATCAGCGGCAACGTGACGATCAGCGCACCGACATATTGCAGCGTGGCGATCGGCAGGAGGTTGCCGGTCTGCAAACGCTTCTTCTGATAAAGCGTCCCGTAGGTGACGGAGCCCATGGCCATGAGGTTGATTGCCAGCGGCACGGCGGCATGCGCCAGATCGGCCGTCGCCGGATCGAGGAGCTTCGGCGATATCGCAATCGCAATGCCGAGGAAACCAAGCACTAGCCCTGCCTTCTGGATTCCCTGCAACCGCTCGCCGACAAGCAGCGGTGCGGCCATCGCCGTCAACAGCGGCTGCAGCGCAGCGATAATGCCCGATATGCCGGCCGGCACGCCGTTGGCAATCGCCCACCAGAGGCCAGCCAGATAGAAGCCGTGCAGGAAAAGGCCCGAGTAGACCGCCCTAAAGGCGACCGCCCTGCCCGGCCATGCGGCGCGCATGGCGAGGCAAAGCCCCAGGAATGCCAGCCCCGACAGCGCATAGCGTACGGCAAGAAAGGTGAAGGGCTCCGAATGGATAGCAGCATATTTCGCTACGACCCAGCCGGTCGACCAGAGCAGGACAAAGATGGCGGGAGCGAAGCGATCGAGCGACATGAAGCAATCCTGGGGCAACGGATGGGGCGCTGATAGCCGACCGACGGCCCCTTCGTCAAAAGCGAAGCGTTGATGCTTACCTGAAGTTTCGTTGATCGTCGCGCAGTCGGCCGCTGAGCGGGCGCGGGCCGAAAATGAATCGAACGCCGATCTGAAAATAGCCAGATGCTTACATTTTGAGCGACTGCCGGGCACCAATGGCGGCGGGACCTAGGTGCGACTTCCGTAAACGCCCAGTTTTTCGACTCTTTTTATCGCTTCCGAGGATTTTACGAATCTCACCTTCAAACTGTGCATGGTTCTTGCATTGCCATTTGCGTTGTATTCAAATGAAGAAAAAAGGGGAGCCACACCTTTGGCATTTGATGAAATGATCACCGGGGGCGAAAGTCCGCGAGAGCCATATGAAAAATACTTTGAGTGGTACAGTAACCAAGATCGGGCGCATCTGATCGCCAAGAGCCGGGATGCGGAGAACATCTTCCGAAAGACCGGCATTACCTTCGCTGTCTACGGACACGCAGACTCCTCCGAAAAGCTCATTCCGTTCGACATCATCCCCCGTATCATTTCCGGTCGCGAATGGCGCAAACTCGCCCAGGGCATCGAGCAGCGCGTGATCGCCCTCAACGCCTTCCTCGATGACATCTACCACAAGCAGGAAATCATCCGCGCCGGCCGTATTCCGCGCGGACTGATCGAGAGGAACGATGCCTTCCTGCCCGAGATGATCGGCTTCCGGCCGCCGGGCGGCGTTTACACCCACATCGTCGGCACCGATATCGTGCGCACCGGCGAGGATGAATTCTATGTGCTGGAAGACAATGCCCGCACGCCGTCCGGTGTCAGCTATATGCTGGAAAACCGGGAAACGATGATGCAGATGTTTCCGGACCTGTTTCATGCCAACAAGGTTCGGCCGGTCGAGGACTATCCCTATCTGCTGCGCCAGAGCCTGGCATCGCTTGCGCCTCCTGGCTGCAAGGGCAAGCCGCGCGTCGCTGTGCTGACGCCCGGCATCTACAACTCCGCCTATTACGAGCACTCGTTCCTGGCTGACACAATGGGAGTCGAGCTTGTCGAAGGCTCGGATCTGCGTGTCATCGATGGCAAGGTGAAGATGCGCACGACCCGGGGCTACGAGGCGATCGACGTGCTCTATCGCCGCGTCGACGACGACTTCCTCGATCCCCTCACCTTCCGGCCGGATTCGGCGCTCGGTATTCCCGGCATCATGGATGTCTATCGCTCCGGCAACATCACCATCGCCAATGCGCCGGGCACCGGCATATCGGACGACAAGGCGATCTACTCCTATATGCCGGAGATCGTTGAGTTCTATACCGGACGCAAGCCGATCCTCGAAAACGTCCCGACCTGGCGCTGCTCCGAACCGCAAAGCCTCAAGTACGTGCTCGAGCACCTCGAGGAACTGGTGGTAAAGGAAGTCCATGGCTCCGGCGGCTACGGCATGCTGGTCGGCCCGACGGCGACCAAAAAGGAACGCGCCGATTTTGCCGAGAAGCTGAAGGCCAAGCCCGCCAACTATATCGCGCAGCCGACGCTTTCGCTCTCGACCGTGCCCATTCTCGTCAACAAGGGAATTGCGCCGCGCCACGTGGATCTGCGCCCCTATGTTCTCGTCTCTGACAAAGTGCAGATCATCCCGGGCGGATTGACACGCGTGGCCCTGAAAGAGGGTTCGCTGGTTGTCAATTCCAGCCAGGGCGGCGGCACGAAAGATACCTGGGTATTGGAGGACTAATGCTCGGAAGAACTGCAAACGGACTCTACTGGATGTTCCGTTACATCGAGCGCGCCGAAAACATCGCGCGCCTTATCGATGCCGGCCTGCGCATGTCGCTGACCAGAAGCGGAACCGGTGACGACGACTGGGACGGCGTCCTGCAAAGTGCTGGCGTCCGGGAGACCTTTGACGAGGGCCACAGCAAGCTGACGAGCGCCGATGCCATCGACTACTTGCTGCGCGACCGCACCAATCCGTCGAGCGTCATGTCCTGCGTCGACTACGGGCGAAACAACGCCCGCATGGTGCGCACGGCACTGACCAGGGAAACCTGGGAAGCGACGAACGAGTTCTGGATCGAACTCAAGTCCCTCCTTTCGAAGCGGCTGAAGCCGGCGGAGCTTCCGGAAGCGATCGATGCCATCAAGCATCGCGCCGGGCTGATCCGTGGCGCCTTCCATGGCTCCATGCTCAGAAACGAGCTCTACAATTTCGCCCGTATCGGCACCTTCATCGAGCGCGCCGACAATACCAGCCGCATTCTCGACGTGAAGTACTACGTACTCCTGCCGTCGGTCTCCGCTGTCGGGACGTCGATCGACAACATCCAGTGGGAATCCATCCTGCGCTCCGTCTCCGCGCACCGGTCCTACAGCTGGGCCTATGACGGCGAGTATCGCGCGATGAATATCGCGGACTTCCTCATCCTCAACGGCCAGATGCCGCGTTCGCTCGCCTACTGCTACGAAAAGATCGTCAGCGAGCTCGGCTATCTCGCCAAGGACTACGGCGAACGGCTGCCGGCGCACGACACTGCCGATTCCATCCGCACGACGCTGCAAACTCGTGCCATCAAGGAGATCATGGATCAGGGCTTGCATGAGTTTCTGGAAGATTTCGTCACACGCAACAACCAGCTCGGCATGGAAATTTCCGACGGTTACCGGTTCTATGCATAGGCGGGCACGACATGAAGCTTAAGATCAGCCACGTCACGGAATACCATTATGAGGAACCGTCGGTCTTCTCGCTACAGCGGCTGCGGCTAACACCGCCGACGGTGACAGGACAAACGATCCTCAACTGGTCGCTGCATGTCGAGGGTGCCAAGCCGGAGGTCGAGTATGACGATCAGTTCGGCAACCACATCAACCTTGTCTCGCTCGAAGGCGAGCAGCAGGCGACACGGATCGTCGCCGAGGGCGAGGTCGAAACGGAAGATCGAAATGGTGTCCTTGGCCCTCACAGCGGCTTCTGCCCGCTGTGGCTTTTCCTGCGGGAGACGCCAAGGACGAAACCAGGAAAGCTGATCAAGGAGCTGACCAAAAACGTCAGCGGCGACAACGAGCTGGCACGCATGCACGCGCTGATGTCCGGCATCCACGAAATGGTGGCATACCGACCCGGCACCAGCGATACCGAAACGACAGCGGAGCAAGCGCTGGAGAAAAAGAGTGGTGTCTGCCAGGATCACGCCCATATCTTCGTCGCAGCCGCGCGGAGCCTTGGGGTGCCGGCTCGCTACGTCTCCGGCTATCTGATGATGGAAGAGAAGGTGGAGCAGGCTGCAACCCACGCATGGGGCGAGGCGCATGTGGCCGGCCTCGGCTGGGTAGGCTTCGATCCCGCCAACAACATCTGCCCCGATGCACGCTATGTGCGCGTCGCCTCCGGTCTCTGCTACCGCGATGCCGCCCCCGTTTCGGGCATGCGCATCGGCACGCCGGGGGAGAAACTCTCGGTCGTCGTCAAGGTAGAGGATCGGGGACAGATGCAGAGCCAGAGCCAGAGCTGATCGGCTCACATCGGCAGGGTAAAGAATGCGAGCCGCCGATGGCGGCTCGCATCGTCCTTGCAATCACTAGGCCAGCGTATAAGCGGTCTTGACCGACGTATAGAATTCGGCCGCGTACTTGCCCTGCTCGCGCGGGCCATAGGACGATCCCTTGCGGCCGCCGAACGGGACGTGGAAATCCACACCCGCCGTCGGCAGGTTGACCATAACCATGCCGGCTTCGGAATTGCGCTTGAAATGCGTTGCATGCTTCAGGCTTGTCGTGGCGATACCGGCTGACAGGCCAAACGGCGTGTCGTTCGCCGTTGCCAGTGCCTCTTCGTAGTCCTTGACGCGGATCAACGAGACGACGGGTCCGAAGATCTCCTCACGGCTGATGCGCATCTGGTTGGTCGCTTCCGTAAATAGCGTCGGCTGCAGGTAGAAGCCAGGCGTTTCGCGGGTGATGAGTTCACCGCCGAAGGCAAGCTTGGCGCCTTCCTTCCTGCCGATCTCGATATAATCGGTATCGGTCTTCAGCTGCTTTTCATCGACGACAGGGCCGATATGCGTGCCCGTCTTCATTGCGTTGTCGACGACCAGCGTCTTCAGCTTTTCCGTCAGCGCCGCGACGAACTTGTCGTGGATGCCTTCGGTGACGATCAGGCGCGAGGACGCCGTGCAGCGCTGGCCGGTGGAGAAGAAGCCCGAGTTGGCGGCAGCTTCGACGGCGACGGTGAGGTCCGCGTCATCGAGAACCACCATCGGGTTCTTGCCGCCCATTTCCAGCTGGAACTTGCGGTTATGCTCGATCGAGGCGCTCGCGACGCGTCGGCCGGTGCCGGTGGAACCTGTAAAGGTAATGCCGGTGACGTCGGGGCTGTCAAGCATCGCCTGGCCGACCACCGAGCCCTTGCCCATGACGAGGTTCAAGACGCCCTTCGGCAGGCCGGCGCGATGCAGGATGTCGACGATCGCCCAGGAGCAGCCCGGAACAAGTTCGGCCGGCTTGAAGACGATGGTGTTGCCGTAGCACAGCGCCGGTGCGATCTTCCAGGCCGGGATCGCGATCGGGAAGTTCCAAGGCGTGATGATACCGATGACGCCGAGCGGATCACGGGTGATCTCGACGCCGATGTTTGGCCGAACCGACGGGATAACCTCGCCGGCAAGCCGCAGCGCCTCGCCCGCAAAGAATTCGAAGATCTGCGAGGCGCGGATGGTCTCGCCGATCGCTTCCGGAAGCGTCTTGCCCTCTTCGCGGGCAAGCAACGCCCCAAGCTCGTCCTTACGAGCCATGATCTCGTCGCCAGCCTTCTTCAGGATGACGTGGCGTTCCCAGATGCCGGAACGCGACCAGGCAGGAAACGCTGCCTTGGCGGCTGCGATAGCATTTCTGGTGTCTTCAGCGGTGCCGTCAGCATAGAGGCCGACAACCTCGTTGGTGTCAGACGGATTGATGTTCTTGGTCGCGTCCGAGCCGACCCATTCGCCGGCGATGAGATTTTGATAGATGGTCATGGCCGATGAGGCCTCCTTTACCGTTTCTTGAAAAACGGTCCGGCCGCCGAAGCGGCGGCCGGGCCTTGCGAAATCAGAGCTGCTTGACAGCAATCTCTTCTTCGGCGGCAATCTTCAGAGGGTTGCGCAGCGGCAGGCCGAACTCGGCGACTTCTATTTCGAAGACATCGCCCTCTTCCGCCTTGATGCCTTCAGCGAAGGACAGCGTCGCGGTGCCGAACATGTGGACGTGAACGTCGCCGGGCACACGGAACAGGCCGTACTTGAAGTGGTGGTATTCGAGGTTCGCGAAGGTGTGCGACATGTTCGCCTCGCCCGACAGGAAGGGCTTCTCGAAGATCACCTTGTCACCACGCTTGATGCGCGAGGTGCCGCGGATGTCGTCCGGCGCGGCGCCGATGCGGATTTCCGGGCCGAAGCTTGCCGGGCGCAGTTTGGAGTGCGCGAGGTAGAGATAGTTGATCCGCTCGGTGACGTGGTCGGAGAACTCGTTCGACAGCGCAAAACCGATCCGGAAAGGCGTGCCATCTTCAGCGATGACATAGATGCCGGCCATCTCAGGTTCTTCGCCACCGTCGAGCGCAAAGGACGGGGAAACGAGCGGAGTGCCAGGAGCAGCCGAACCGTAGCCGTTGCCCTTGTAGAACCACTCAGGCTGCACGCCCTTCTCGCCGGCTTTCGGCTTGCCGTTCTCTAGACCCATCTTGAACATCTTCATCGAGTCGGTGAGCGCTTCTTCAGCCGCCTCGGAGGTCTTCTTGTGCATGGAGTCACGCGTTGCAGCCGAGCCCAGATGCGTCAGACCGGTGCCCGTCAGGTGCAGATGCGCAGCGTCAGGATGCGTCATCGGCGGCAGGAACTTGCCTTCGGCGTAGGCCTTTTCGAGATCGACGGCGTCACCAAGGCCATGCGCCTCGATCACCTGCAGCAGCGACTTGCCGCCATTCGCGGCTTCCATGGCCAGCGCATAGACGCTGCCGGCGTTCTTGACCGCTTTCGCGGTACCGCCCGGCTCGCGCACGGCGACGATGATCTCTCCGTTCGAACCCTTGATCTGCGAAATGAGCACGGTCTTCATCCTTTTTTCGATTGCGCGGAAAATGCTCCGCCAATCCGGCTCCCTGAAGGCGCCGGATTGGTAAGTTCACATGACTGCGAATGCCTGGGCAGCGCCGAAGCGCTTAGCCCTTGTTCTTGTTGTAAACGTCGAAGAATACGGCAGCGAGGAGCACCAATCCCTTGACCATCTGCTGGAAGTCGATGCCGAGGCCGACGATCGACATGCCGTTGTTCATGACGCCCATGATGAACGCGCCGATGACGGCACCGGTGATCTTGCCAACGCCGCCGGATGCCGAAGCACCGCCGATGAAGCAGGCTGCGATAACGTCCAGCTCGAAGCCGACGCCCGCCTTCGGCGTTGCCGAGTTCAGGCGGGCCGCGATGATCATGCCGGCGAGACCGGCCAGAACGCCCATGTTGACGAAGGTGAAGAAGCTCAGGCGCTCGGTGTTGATGCCCGAAAGCTTGGTGGCCTTTTCATTGCCGCCCATGGCGTATATACGGCGACCGATCGTGGTGCGGCGCGTCACGAAGGCGTAGGCCGCGATCAGCACGAGCATGACGACGAGAACGTTCGGCAGGCCCTTGTAGCTGGACAGCTGATAGCCGAGGAACAGGATCGCCAGCGAAAGAATGAGGTTCTGACCGATGAAGAAGCTCATCGGCTCCACATCGATGCCATGGCTCTCGTTGACCTTGCGGCGACGCCAGGCGAGATAAAAGAGCACGACAGTTCCAAGAACGGTCAGGACTAGCGACGTCGAATGCAGCGGAATTCCGCCGATATCGATCATGTCGCCCGGCAGGAAGCCCGTCGAGATGACCTGGAAATCCTTCGGGAACGGGCCGATGTTCTTGCCGCCGAGAACGAACAGCGTCAGGCCACGGAAGACGAGCATGCCGGCGAGCGTGACGATGAAGGCCGGAATCCGGTGATACGCGATCCAGTAGCCCTGCGCGGCGCCGATGGCGCCACCGATGATCAGGCAGAGAATGCCCGCAAGCACGAAGTTCATCTGCCAGTTGACGGTCATGATAGCCGCCACCGCGCCGACGAAGGCGACGATGGAGCCGACCGACAGATCGATATGCCCCGCCACGATGACGAGCAGCATGCCGAGCGCCATGATGACGATAAACGAGTTCTGCAGAACAAGGTTCGTCAGGTTGACCGGCTTGAACAGGATGCCGCCCGTATAGAACTGGAAGAACACCATGATCGCGACAAGCGCGATGAGCATGCCGTACTCACGGATGTTACCGCGGATGTAGTCCGCAACGGAAACGACGTTGCTCTCTTCGGTGGCGGAAGGATTGACCGGGGTCATTGTTTCTTCTCCCCTGAGCGCATAATAGCGCGCATGATGGTTTCTTGGCTCGCCTCTCCCTTTGGCAGTTCCGCAACGATACGCCCTTCATTCATGACGTAGATGCGGTCGCACGTGCCAAGGAGCTCCGGCATTTCCGATGAGATCATCAGAACGCCTTTGCCATCGGCGGCGAGCTGGTTGATGATAGTATAGATTTCGTATTTTGCACCGACATCGATACCGCGAGTGGGCTCGTCGAGGATCAAAACGTCGGGATCGGAAAACAGCCACTTCGACAGCACGACCTTTTGCTGGTTGCCGCCCGAAAGATTGACCGCCTCCTGGAAGATGCTGGAGCTGCGGATGCGAAGCTTCGAGCGATAATCCGACGCGATCTTGGATTCCTTGATGGTGTCGATGACCGTACCGCTCGATACGCCAGCCAGATTGGCAAGCGTCGTGTTGTGCACGATGTTTTCGCCGAGCACGAGACCGAGATGCTTGCGATCCTCGGTTACGTAGGCGAGGCCGGCATCGATCGCCCTGCGAACGGTGCTGACATCTACGGACTTGCCGTGCATAAAGACGTCGCCGTGGATCTTGTGCCCGTAGGACTTGCCGAACAGGCTCATGGCGAATTCAGTGCGTCCGGCGCCCATCAATCCCGCGATGCCGACCACCTCGCCCTTGCGGACGGTGACGTTGATGTTGTGGAGGACCTGGCGGTCACGGTGATGCTGGTGGTAAGCGTTCCAGTTCTTCACCTCGAGGATCGTCTCGCCGATCGGCACGGAGCGCGGCGGATAACGATCGGCGAGCTCGCGACCCACCATGTTCTTGATGATGATGTCTTCGCTGATCTCTTCGGTCTGACAGTCGAGTGTCTTGACCGTCATGCCGTCGCGCAGAACCGTGATCTGGTCGGCGACCTTGCGCACTTCGTTGAGCTTGTGCGTGATGATGATCGACGTCAGGCCCTGGTTGCGGAATTCGATGAGGAGCTCGAGCAGCGCATCGGAATCCTTTTCGTTGAGCGACGCTGTCGGCTCATCAAGGATGAGCAGCTTCACGCTCTTCGAAAGCGCCTTGGCGATTTCGACAAGCTGCTGCTTGCCGACGCCGATGTCGGTAACAAGCGTTTCCGGCGACTCCTTGAGGCCGACCTTGCTCAGCAGCTCTTTCGTGCGCTTGAAGGCTTCCTGCCACTTGATGATGCCGTTCTGGGCGACTTCGTTGCCGAGGAAGATGTTTTCGGCGATCGACAGGAGCGGCACGAGCGCCAGCTCCTGGTGAATGATGACGATGCCGATTTCCTCGGAGTCCTTGAGCGCCTTGAAATGACGGACGTCGCCTTCATAAACGATGTCACCGTCGTAGGTTCCGGCCGGGTACACGCCGGAGAGAACTTTCATCAGGGTCGACTTTCCGGCCCCGTTTTCACCCACCAATGCGTGGATTTCACCTTGCCGAACCTTGAGGTTCACATTCTCAAGCGCCTTCACGCCTGGGAACGTCTTGGTGATGTTCCGCATTTCGAGGATTGTATTGTCCATGGTCAAAATCCAGCGCCAGCAGCCGAAAGGGGCGCGGCGATCATAAAATTGAAGACCGGAACCCGCAAGCAGCAGGTTCCGGCCAACGTGGTACAATTATTACTTCAGCTGGTCAGCCTTGTAGTAACCGCCTTCGACGAGAATCTTCTCGTAGTTGGTCTTGTCTACTGCGACCGGGGTCAGCAGGTAGGACGGAACGACCTTGACGCCGTTGTCGTAGGTCTTCGTGTCGTTGACTTCAGGCTCTTTGCCTTCCATCAGAGCGTTGACCATGCCGACGGTAACCTTTGCGAGGTCACGGGTGTCCTTGAAGATCGTGGAGTGCTGCTCGCCAGCGATGATCGACTTGACCGACGGAACTTCAGCGTCCTGGCCGGAAACGACCGGGAGCGGCTGATCGCCAGAGCCGTAGCCGACGCCCTTCAGCGACGAGATGATGCCGATGGACAGACCGTCGTAAGGCGACAGAACTGCATTGACCTTCGCGTCGGTGTAGTTAGCCGAGAGCAGGTTGTCCATACGAGCCTGGGCCGTTGCCGGATCCCAACGCAGCGTACCGACCTTGTCCATGCCGGTCTGGCCAGACTTTACGACGAGCTTGCCGCTGTCGATGTAAGGCTGCAGAACGGACATTGCGCCGTCATAGAAGAAGAAGGCGTTGTTGTCGTCCGGCGAACCGCCGAAGAGTTCGATGTTGAACGGGCCCTTGCCATCCTTGAGGCCGAGGGCGTCAACGATAGAAGTTGCCTGCAGAACGCCAACCTTGAAGTTGTCGAACGTCGCGTAGTAGTCGACGTTGCCCGAGTCGCGGATCAGACGGTCATAAGCGATGACCTTGATGCCTGCGTCGTGAGCCTTCTGGAGCACGTCGGAAAGCGTCGTGCCGTCGATAGCGGCGATGACGAGAACCTTGACGCCCTTGGTGACCATGTTCTCAATCTGAGACAGCTGGTTCGGAATGTCGTCGTCAGCGTACTGCAGATCGGTGCTGTAGCCAGCGTCCTGGAGCTGCTTGACGATGTTGTTACCGTCATCGATCCAGCGAGCGGACGACTTCGTGGGCATTGCAATGCCGACAGTCCCCTTGTCGGCTGCCATAGCCGGCATTACGAACGAAGCGACGCCAAAGGCCGCCGCTGCCATCAACGAGATAATGGATTTCATATCTCTCTCTCCCTTAGTTAATAAACGCACGGACGAAAAATCGCCCGCCCCGAAACTGTGGCAGGTTCCGTCTTGGATAATACTTCAGATGGTGAGAAACGAAGTAGGTCTCCTCCACGCTCTCACACGTGTTGAGTGCCAACCAGCACACGGCGGCAAACTGGTATGGATTCCTATAACTGTCAAATAGAATAACTGGCAAAGTGCATAACAATTTTGGTATATCGTTAAAAAGTATTACTTTTGATGGAACACGGTTGGGAGGCCGCAACCATGACGATTATTTCGGACCCGCAGACGCATGCCCATGTGGACATTCACACGGATATTTTCGGTGATGACGCCCTTCTGAGATCGGGGCTTAAACTGAATCACCTGCGGATGATCGTCGCAATCGAAGATAGCGGTCAAATTTCAGCCGCGGCCGAAGCGCTGAACATTTCGCAGCCGGCCGCCTCGCGAATCCTGTCGGAAATGGAGTCGATCGTGAAGACGCCGCTCTATGAGCGCGTAGCGCGTGGTGTGGTTCTGACGACCTTCGGACAGGCGCTCGCACGGCGCGCGCGAAAGATCATGCTGGAACTGCGCGAAGCTGGCCGCGAAATTGCAGAATTGAAGACGGGCAAGGGCGGCGCGGTCTTCATCGGCGCGGTTACGGCGCCAGCCATGAGCCTTGTCGTGCCGGCGATCAAGCGTGTCAGAACGGCTCTCCCCGGCATCGAGGTGACTATCCAGGTCGAAACGAGCAACGTGCTGGCGCGGGAGCTGCTCGCCGCCCGGCACGACTTCATCATCAGCCGTATTCCTGACGACCTCAATCCGCGCTTGTTCCAGGTGCAAGAGATCGGCGTGGAGAAGGCCTGCCTGATCGTCCGGGGCGGTCATCCGCTGCTCAAGAAGAAGGTGGCGTCCCTCGATGACCTCCCGCGCTATGATTGGGTCTTCCAGCCTGCAGGTACTTTGCTGCGCCGGACGATCGAGGACCTGTTCCTGGCGCGCGGTGTGTCGCTGCCGGAAAATATCGTCAACACCTCGTCGCTGCTGCTTACCTGCGCGACAGTTTGCCAGACCGATGCAATCGCACCTATCGCGCTCGACGTGGCACAGTTCCTGGCGTCCCACAAATCAAAGGCTTCGGATGTCCGGGTGCTGCCGATCGACTTCGACATCAACGTCAGGCCGTACAGCCTGATCACAGTGAAGGAGCGCGCCCTGCCCCCGAGTGCACGGCTGCTTTATGATCTGGTGCTGGCCGAGAGCAAAAACGTCGCCGCCGCGTGACAAGCTCGGCACCACCTTGCTCGGGTCTAATGCGCGCCTCCAAGGGAGGCAATCATGCTGTTTGGCCAATCCGTGTTCCAGTCCGTCCTCGACCGCCTGAAGGCGGAGGACGATGAGGCAGCCGAGCAGGATGCACCCACCGCCCGTGTGAGCGGTCTCAACACCGGTCTTGCCTTCGATGTCATGGAAGGGGTCTCGGCCCAGTCAAACAGGGCCGATCAGGCGTACGTGGAGACAATGGGATTTGCCCCACCGGAGACTGCGCCTGAGTCCTCACCCGTATCCCCGACCTCGCCTCAGCCAGAGCCAGACCCTGTGATGCCAGATCACCTCACGCGCGTAGCGCCAGAGGATATCGCTGCAGAACTGGATATTTCCATGCGCGATACAGCTCACGGCCTCAGCGAAAAGCGTCGTGCCTTTGCCAAGAAGAACCACCCCGATCGTGTTCATCCGCTATTCCGCGAGAACGCCACCAAGCGGATGACGACCGCGAATTTGCTGATCGACCAGGCGCTGCGGCGCCTCGGTCGCTGACTAGTCAGCGTCCTTCTTGTCTTCTCGATCTTCTTTTTCTTCCTCGTCATCGGAAGGTGCCGGCGTGACGCTCTCTGCCGCTTGCGGTTTGTAGCTCCAGAACAGCATATAGGCGGCATAGACGCCCGCACCGCCTGATAGAACCGCCCAGAACGGATCACCGGTGATGATCTCGACCAGTGCCCAGCCGAAGCAAACGGTCACGATCAGGACGCGAGCCCAGAGCGGGCGATAGGCCGGATGGTTCGGATCTATAAGCTGCATAATTGTCCCGCGCCGTATTTCGATCACATGTCTTTAGGATGGATTCTGAAAATGTGAAAGGGCGCCGGGCTTGACGCGGCAACCATTAAATGGAATGAAAATTCCACATGCATCACAATTCGGTTTATTTGTTCCGAATCCAAGGGAGGTTCTCATGACAGTCAGATTTGGTCTTCTCGGCGCCGGCCGCATCGGCAAGGTTCATGCGAAGGCCGTCAGCGGCGATGCCAATGCCAAACTCGTTGCTGTCGCCGACGCATTCCCGCAGGCGGCCGAAGCCATCGCCTCGGCGTATGGCTGCGAGGTCCGCACGATCGAGGCGATCGAAGCCGCCAAGGATATCGACGCCGTCGTCATCTGCACCCCGACCGATACTCACGCCGACCTGATCGAGCGTTTCGCCCGCGCCGGCAAGGCCATCTTCTGCGAAAAGCCGATCGATCTCGACGTTGCCCGCGTCAAGGCGTGCATCAAGGTCGTCGACGAGACCAAGGGCAAGCTGATGGTCGGTTTCAATCGCCGCTTCGACCCGCACTTCATGGCCGTTCGCAAGACGATCGACGACGGCCGAATCGGCGACGTTGAAATGGTCACGATCACCTCGCGCGATCCGGGCGCCCCACCGGTTGATTACATCAAGCGTTCGGGCGGCATCTTCCGCGACATGACGATCCACGATTTCGACATGGCCCGATTCCTGCTCGGCGAAGAGCCGGTTGCCGTCAGCGCCACCGCCGCTGTCCTTGTCGACAAGGCGATCGGCGAAGCCGGGGACTACGACAGCGTTTCGGTGATCCTGCAGACCAAGTCCGGCAAGCAGGCGATCATCTCCAACTCCCGCCGCGCCACGTATGGCTACGACCAGCGCATCGAAGTGCATGGCTCCAAAGGCATGGTATCCGCCGAAAATCAGCGCCCTGTTTCGATCGAAGTTGCCAACGGCGACGGCTACACCCGCCCGCCGCTGCATGACTTCTTCATGACCCGCTACACCGAAGCCTACGCCAACGAGATCGCTAGCTTCATCGCGGCGATCGAAAAGGGTGCGACGATCGCGCCGTCGGGTGCCGATGGTCTCGCTGCTCTGGCGCTGGCAGATGCTGCCGTGCAGTCCGTCAAGGAAGGCAAGCTCATCAAGATTGGCTGACGGCCCTCTCCCGACCGAAAGCCACCTGTGAAATGGCCGGGTCCCTGCCCGGCCATTTCTCGTTTTACGCCTATTTCGCCCTGGCCGCATGGCTAGTCGGCCCCCTGAATACCCGACAGAACCAACTCCTGATCGATCACCGACAATGCCCGGTCGAGATGCCCCTCGAAGACAAGGATCGATTCGTCAGGCGCAACGCGAATCTCGGGCATTCCTTCCATCCGCACGATATGCGCCTGGCCAAGTCCATCCTCGATGCCCTGACGCAACAGATCATAGTAACGCGTTCCTGGACCCGTGATTGCGATCGGCATGCGCTCCGTCAGGCTAAGCAGACGTGAAAGTCCGTTTCCGAGCGCGATGCCGGCCTGCCTGAACGCAAAGGCAGACATGCGATGCCCGTGGCGCGCTTGCGCTGCGATCTTATCGAGCTCGGCTACAGGCACGAACTTCGCCGGAATGGTATCGAGCGGCACCTCGAAGGCCATACGCAGAATGGCGTAGAAGCCAGCATAGGCCTCGATGCATCCCCTGCTGCCGCAGCGACAGAGGCCACCATTCGCCATGTGTAGCATATGTCCGAAATTCGGCGCCGAGATTTCCCGCTCGCCCTGCCCCGTGCGCCGGACGATGCCAAGGCCGATGCTGTGTCCGAGCGACAATGCGGCAAGAGCACGAAAATCTGTCGGCCTCGTATTTTCCTCATGCGCACCGAGCGCCGCTGCAACAAGCTGCGTCTCATTGCCGAGAAGGATCCTGGCTTGCCAATCTGGCCGCAACGCTGATTCGAAGTCGATCTGATTGCTGCCGAAAATCGGCGACCAAACCAGCACCGGTTCTGTGGGATGCACGAGCCCCTTGCTACTAATCGATATCAGCAGCACTTTTTCCCGGGGAAGCTTTGAGCGTGAAAGAATGCGCGCGAGCCCATCCCTAACGGAGGCGACAAACCGCTCGGCGCCTGCGGGATCATGCGACCTTTCCTCGCTGAATCGGTCGATGAGCTTGCCGGCGTAGTCGACCAACGAGTACTGCACGCCATCCGACGAAATGATCACAACGACAAGGTAGCCGCAGTCGCGTCGCTGCCGAAACATGACGCGCGGGCGCCCCCGTCCGCTCGCTGCCTGATGCTCGGATTTCTCGATGATCTGCGCCTTCTCCAGATCGGCAGTGATCGCCGAAACCGTGGCGGAGGACAGCTTCGTAGAGTCGGCGATTTCAGTGTGGGCGAGCGCTCCATGCCTTCGAAGCGCGGCGAGCACGAGGACGCTATTTCTCTGCCGGACCAACTCCGTGCTCGACTTGGTCAGCATATATGCCGGCCCTCTCCCCCTCGCATTCCGCCCTCGTTCACACTGTATCCCCGACAGGTTTTCCCTAACGAAAATTCCGTCGGTAGTGCAGTGTTGACAGTTGAAAAAATCTCTGACACTAAATTTCTCGACTGTCGAGAAAATAATTCGAAGCTTCTCGTCAGCGAACCGCGGCGGCCGGAGGAACCACTGGCTGGGGCTGGCCGCTATTCACTCGGGAGGATATTTATGAAGTCTGTTTTGAAGCTGATGGCCGGCGCGGCCATCCTGGTGTCGGTGCATACCGCCGCAATGGCTGCCGACCTCGTCGTCGGTGTTTCCTGGTCGAATTTCCAGGAAGAGCGTTGGAAGACCGACGAAGCCGCCATCAAGAAAGCCCTCGAAGCCAAGGGCGCAAAGTACATTTCTGCTGATGCACAGTCGTCTGCCGCAAAGCAGCTCACCGACGTTGAATCGCTGATCTCGCAGGGCGCGAACGCACTCATCGTTCTAGCTCAGGATAGTGACGCGATCGGCCCTGCCATCGAAAAGGCTGCCGCTGAAGGCATTCCGGTCGTCGGCTACGACCGCCTGATCGAAAACCCGGCTGCCTTCTACATCACTTTCGACAACAAGGAAGTCGGCCGCCTGCAGGCTGAAGGCGTGTTCAAGGTCAAGCCTGAAGGCAACTACGTCTTCATCAAGGGCTCTTCGTCCGACCCGAACGCGGACTTCCTGTTCGCCGGCCAGATGGAAGTCCTGAAGGCCGCTGTTGACGCGGGCAAGATCAAGAACGTCGGCGAAGCCTACACCGACGGCTGGCTGCCGCAGAACGCTCAGCGCAACATGGAACAGTTCCTGACCGCCAACAACAACAAGGTCGACGCGGTTGTTGCTTCCAACGACGGCACCGCCGGCGGCGCAGTGGCTGCTCTCGACGCACAGGGCATGGCTGGCACCGTTCCGGTTTCCGGCCAGGACGCCGACAAGGCTGCTCTGAACCGCATTGCGCTCGGCACGCAGACGGTTTCCGTCTGGAAGGACAGCCGCGAACTCGGCAAGCGCGCTGCTGAAATCGCGCTCGACCTCGCTGGCGGCAAGACGATGGACAAGATCGAGGGCGTAACTTCCTTCGAAGGCGGTCCGAAGAAGGTGAAGATGCAGTCGATCTTCCTGAAGCCGGAAGCAATCACCAAAGACAACCTGAACGTCGTCATCGACGCCGGCTGGATCTCCAAGGCTGAAGCTTGCCAGGGCGTCAAGGCTGGCACCGTCAAGGCTTGCGACTAATCCTCGCCAGCTAAACCAACATGCCGGCGCCGCAGCGGTCACGCTGCGGCGCCGGACGCGGATGGAGCCGTCCACGAACGCTCCCCGCCTCGCAACGCACCGCGAACGCTTTGATTCCCTGCCGGAACAATGCCGCCCCTTGAGCGGCCGCTTCGGAAGTCTCTCGGTGGTCGATTAGAAGAACAGGGCACCTCGGCAAGGGCTTTCGGGCGCCCGCGCCAAAAAGCTCAAACAGTGGGGGAAACGGCAAACCCATGGCAAACATCACGCAATCCTCATCGGGCCATCCGCGCTCGGCGGAGGGTAACGCTTTCACGCGCTTCCTGCGCGCAACCGAGATCGACACGCGCCTGCTCGGCATGGTCGCCGCGCTGCTGGTCATCTGGATCGGCTTCCATCTCTACACCGGCGGGCTCTTCCTGACGCCGCGCAACCTCTGGAACCTCTCGGTCCAGACCACCGAGATCGCGGTTCTCGCGACCGGCATGGTGCTCGTCATCGTCACCCGCAACATCGACCTGTCGATCGGCTCGATGCTTGGCCTCGTCGCCATGATCATGGGCGTCGTCCAGGCGAAATTCCTGCCGCAATATCTCGGCTTCGACAATTCCTGGACCTGGCTGATCACGCTGGTCTGTGGCCTGATCGCCGGAACGCTGATCGGCCTCTTCCAGGGCGTCATCATCGCCTTCCTGGGCGTCCCCTCCTTCATCGTCACGCTCGGCGGCTTCCTCGCCTGGCGCGGTCTTGCCTGGTACGTCACATCGGGCCAGACGGTCGCTCCGCTCGATACCACATTCCGGATCATGGGCGGCGGTGCTGAAGGTGCCGTCGGCGCGACCTGGAGCTGGATCATCGGGCTTGTCGCCTGCGTGCTGATTATCGTCGGCATCATCGGCTCGCGCCACCAGCGCAAGCGCTTCAACTTCCCGCGCCGGCCGCTCTGGGCCGAATATTTCCTGGCCGTCCTCGGCTGTGCGCTGGTGCTCGGCGCCATCTGGGTCTCGACCATCTATTACTGGCCGGTGGCGATCGCCAAGAAATACGCCGAGGCCAACGGTATCGCCTGGCCGGAAACCGGCCTGTTCATCTCCTACGGCATCGCTGTGCCGGTCCTGATCGCCGTCCTCGTCGGCATCGTCATGACCTTCATCGCCACCCGCCTGCGCTTCGGCCGCTATGTCTTCGCGATCGGCGGCAACCCTGAAGCGGCAGAACTCGCCGGCATCAAGACCCGCTGGGTCGCGGTCCGCATCTTCGCGCTGATGGGCTTCCTGGCAGCCGTTGCCGCGGCGATCTCGACCGCCCGCCTCAACGCCGCCGCCAACTCGCAGGGGACGACCTACGAGCTTTACACGATCGCGGCAGCCGTCATCGGCGGCACCTCGCTTGCCGGCGGCACCGGCACGATCGCCGGCGCCATGCTTGGCGCGCTGGTCATGCAATCGCTGCAGTCGGGCATGGGTCTCGCAAACGTCGATACCCCCATACAAAATGTCGTCGTGGGCGCCGTGCTGGTCGTTGCCGTCTGGCTCGACACCGTCTATCGCTCGCGGTCGAAGTAAGAGGAGTCCTAGATATGACTGATCAACGCGCTCCCCTTGTGGAACTGAAAAACATCTCGATCTCCTTCGGCGGCATCCACGCCGTGGACAATGCTTCGGTCGATCTCTACCCCGGCGAAGTCGTCGCCCTTCTCGGCCACAACGGCGCCGGTAAGTCGACGCTCATCAAGATCCTCTCCGGCGCCTACAAGCGCGACAGCGGCGAGATCCTGATCAACGGCGAACCGGCCGACATCCGCAATCCGCGCGATGCCAAGAAGTACGGCATCGAGACGATCTACCAGACGCTTGCCGTCGCCGATAATGTCGACGCCGCCGCCAACCTCTATCTCGGCCGCGAGATCCGCACCAAGTGGGGCACCCTCGACGACGTCGCCATGGAAGCCTCGACTCGCGAAGTGATGGGTCGTCTCAACCCCAACTTCCGCCGCTTCAAGGAGCCGGTGAAGGCACTCTCAGGCGGCCAACGGCAATCGGTGGCGATCGCCCGCGCGATCCTCTTCAATGCCCGCATCCTGATCATGGACGAGCCGACGGCTGCCCTTGGCCCACAGGAAACGGCGCAGGTTGGCGAGCTGATCAAGCAGCTGAAGAAGGAAGGCATCGGCATCTTCCTGATCAGCCACGACATCCACGACGTCTTCGACCTCGCCGACCGCGTCTCGGTGATGAAGAACGGCCAGGTCGTCGGCCATGCACGCACCGAGGACGTGACCAAGGACGAAGTCCTCGGCATGATCATCCTCGGCAAGGTCCCGCCAAAGGCCATCCCCGGCCCCGGCGCCATGCAGGTCTGACAACAATCGGTGCGCCGTTTGTAAGAACGGCGCACTTTTCAATTTTGGAGATTGATGCTGGCGAGAAGCTAGGCTAAGAACCACGCATCGGACAGGCGATTCAAACCGCCTCAGGCATGCACCCGTAGCTCAGCTGGATAGAGTGTTGGATTCCGATTCCAAAGGTCACAGGTTCGAATCCTGTCGGGTGCGCCAATCAGCCCTATATCGCCAGTCTCCTCATCATTCCAGATCAAAGTCCACTCAGGCCACGTTTTTGAGCGGACAATAACACTGCCGCTCTCGCCCCTTTAACCGCTGGACATCCGGCGGCAACGGCATGATCCGCTAAGGCATTGAAAGAATAGGTCTTACGGTGGTTTACTCGGGATAAGACTCAACGCCCTCCAGCGCCGCTTTGTGGAAGAGGATGAACACCAGCGGATTGCCCGGCTCGGACATGGCGTCGCTGCGCTGGCCCGTCACCTCTCCGGCCACGCCGCTTGTATACTCCGCGACCACCTCGCCGAAGCTGTTGCGCTGAATGGCGACCTTCTGTCCGGGTTCGACCTTGTCGTTGAGCTTGACCAAATGCTCGACGATACCGCCCTGGGTTGCCAGGATCGGGAACGCACTGTTGCCGATGAATACATTCACGTCCTTGGCCGTCCGGCCCATAGGCCCGCCAACGATGCCATAATGCTTGAGAACATTCATCGTGCCTTCCACGAACAGCGAGATCATCTCGAGGTCCAGAATGCGAGCAGCGCCAATCTCCGGCGTGAAGGACGGGATGCCCACGTCCATGAATGCGTTGTGCAGAACACCGGGATAGACATGGTTGTCGAAGATCTGGCCGACGGGATAGAGCTCCAGCATTGCCTTGACCTCGGGCACATCCATGCCGCCAATATTGAATGCGGTGACTTCGAAACCGGTTGTTCCGGTGTGAAAGTCGATCGCGAAGTCGGCGTTCGGCCGCAGCAACCGGTTGAACAGCAGCCCCGCGTGTCGGCTGGGCGCCGTGGCGCCGTTCTCATTCCCGGGCCATTCCCGGTTCATATCGATCAAATCTATGCCTCTGCCCTGATTGGGCCATCTGCGCTGCATGCTTTCAATGGCCGGGCGCGCCACGTCGGTGACTGCCATCACTGTGCCCGACATCTGCGCGGGATCGAGCTGGTTCATCACCGTCTGGACAGTATGAATGTTACTCATTTCGTCGCCATGCACACCGCTGGTCAGAACGCCGCGCTTGCCGGGCTTTGCCCCCTTTGCGACCGTCACGGATACGTTCCAGTGCTGCCCCGTTGGCATCTGCGCCCCCTGAAAATACAAGAGGTGCTTTTGCCCCGGCTCCAAGTCATCGACGTCGAGCGCACTGACGACCTTTTTTCCATCGATAACATCGCCGGTATAGACAGTCCCCGACGCGGCACGGGCAGCAGGCGCCGCTGCCTCCTGGGCACTCGCGGTACGTGCGCTCACAGCTAGGGCAGCCGACGCGCCAACCGTGGCAATAGATGCGATTAGGAGATCACGGCGATCAATGCCTGTGTTCGATTTGTCCGACATGATGGGGGCCCTTTGTGATTTGAAAAATTGCAATAGAACAACGGCATGCACATCGGTCGCGAGAATCCCGCGCGATTTCAACTAGGGTACGCTGCTGCACTGGCAAGGTTGCACAATTTCCGCAAAACTCTGACGACCTCGCAAACCTGCGTGTCGCTCGACAATTCCGGAGGTAGTACACAAAGCCGGCCTCCCGACAGCCGCCAGAACGGCCTCTTTCCTGTCTCCCGCATAGGCGTTCTTTCGGCGCAACACCAAAATATCGAGTCGACTGCGAGTTTGACTTCCGACATTGTAGTATTGCTGCAGTTCAAGCGGGATGCATGTCATGTCGTACTCGCAAACGTTCCCAGTCTATGCCTCCGTGCTCATGACGGGCATTGTCGCGCCGCTATTCGCATTGTCTGCGGCCGAAACGGCCGCGATAAAATCGTCTCGGGCCCCGTCGATATCGATCCTCGTGACGGCGAGCCTGGACCAGAGGGAGTTGTCGGCACCCGGCAGGTCAATCGACTGGTGGCTGCGGGACGATATCGTGCATACGTCGGAGGCCACGGACGCTGCAAAGAGCGTGTTCAACCGAAATTGGCTGAAGGACGATCAGCTCCGCGGCTCCCATTGAACTGATCCACTGACGATCCGTTCGAGATCGAACTGCAGAGTTCGCCGTGCGCCCTCCTAGAGCCAGCCACCGTCGAAGCCCGCCCGGCGCAATCCGCGGACGATCGGCTCGCAATCGCGCATCAGCTTCCACAGGAAGCCGGTGCGGTAATTTTCGATCATCAGGGCCACCGGCCCCTGATCGATGCCGAAATGGTAGGGGCTGATCCACCACCCTGTGGGACTGCTCGGGTCCTTGAAGCTCTGATTGAAGGATGGCTTGAATCCGTAAAGCCGCCTCATCCCCAGCTGCATGCCCTTGAAATTGCGAACGGTTGGAATGACGATCTCGGGTGCGAAAGGCAGAGACGCCACGACGACCCAGGGGGCTACCGTCCCGTCATCAGGCCCGAACGGTGCGCCGCGCGCTATGTAATCGAAGAACTCCCGGCGATATCCGCCAGTTTCCAGGGTTCGCCAGCCGGGACCATCACAGGCGGTAAAGCCCCAGCAGTGCTCGCCATAGCCCTCGAATTGCATCGGATTTCGGATCGCATATTCCTGCTGCACAAAGGTAGCCTGGCGGCTGTTCTGGAAATAGTCACTGCCGTGCTCGCGCATGAATTCGTCGCGGATGTCGCGGAAATCGATCCACATATGTGAAAGCTGATGCGTAAAGAGTGGGCCCGAATAGAGCAGTTCACGCCCGAAGATGTTCCGCCACTCGTAGCTCTCCGTGTAGGCCGCGTAGCTTTCCGGGGGCAGCGGGTGCGTTGGTGACCCGAGCCCCAGTATGTAGAGAAGCAGCCCCTCGTCGTAGCCACGCCAGCGATAGGGAATGAAGCCGTTTTCCGGTCGCCAGCCATGGGTCAGCGTCGGGCCATGGTCACGCGCCCAGTTCCAGTCCGCCCGCTCGTAGAGCGCCGCCGCAAGCTCCCTGATCTTCGCCTCGTCAGCCGTGTCCCGATCGAAATAGGTTGCGGCCGTTAGCGCACCGGCGAACAGAAACGCCGAGTCGATGGTCGACAATTCGCACTGCCAGACCCGCCGCCCCGTCTCGATGTCAAGGAAATGATAGAAGAAGCCCTTGTAGCCCAACGCATCCGATTCAGGGCCTTGATGGCATCGCATCAAGAAATGCAGCCGTCGTCGGGCGATCTTGGCGGCAAACTCGCGGATGATGATGTCGCACTCCACCAGGACCGGAATGGTAGCAAGCGCCATGCCAATGGCGGCAATACTTGCTGGTGCGCCGTCTTGGGTCTTGTCGCGCACCAACCCGTTGTCCGGGTTGGTGCAATGCAGGTAATAGAGCAACGTCGTGAACTGCAATCGCTCGAAGTCCTCGTCGCTCGGAGGGGCATCCGGATTTGGCGCGGTCAAAGGCACCTCGACCATGGCTTCACCTATTAAAAAGCTTCGCGCTCCATTTTCTGGCAGTGCCGCATGCTGCCAAATCCAAGTCACTGCCTGAGCGTCGCCCGCAGTGACCTGGATATCGTGGGCTTATCGCAGCCTGCCCGTCCGAGCTCCCCCAGATATGCAGGCTGGACGGCTCATGTATTGTCGCCTTCCGTCGACGTCCTTCGCGCTCCGGAAGACTGGCCCCGCACACCCCATTTCCAGCCGCTGATTTCGGGCATGTCATCGCCATGCTTCTGGATGTATTGCCGGTGTTCGATCAGCTTTTCGCGGATTGCCTGCTTGAAGTAGGCGGCACTGGCGCCAAGCTGCGGCAGTCGATCGATGACGTCCTCAACCAGATGGAAGCGGTCGAGCTCGTTCAGGACGACCATGTCGAAGGGCGTCGTGGTGGTCCCCTCCTCCTTGTACCCCCGCACATGCAGATTGTCGTGGTTGGTGCGCCGGTAGGTCAGGCGATGAATCAGCCAGGGATATCCATGGAACGCGAAGATGACCGGCTTGTCCTTGGTGAAGAACGCATCGAAATCACGATCGGACAGGCCATGCGGATGCTCGCTCGACGGCTGCAGCTTCATGAGATTGACGACATTGATGACGCGGACCTTCAGATCCGGCAAATGCTCCCGGAGCAACTGCACCGCGGCCAGCGTTTCCAGCGTCGGAACGTCGCCGCAGCATGCCATGACGACATCGGGCTCGCTGCCCTTGTCGGAGCTGGCCCATTCCCAGATACCAAGGCCTTCCGCGCAATGCTTGATCGCCTCATCCATCGTCAGCCACTGCGGTGAAGGCTGCTTGCCGGCAACGACGACATTCACGTAGTTGCGGCTGCGCAGGCAGTGGTCAGTGACGGAAAGCAGCGTGTTGGCGTCCGCCGGCAGATAAACGCGGATCACTTCGGCTTTCTTGTTGACCACATGGTCGATGAAACCGGGATCCTGGTGGCTGAAGCCATTGTGATCCTGGCGCCAGACATGCGAGCTCAGGAAGTAGTTGAGAGACGCGATCGGCCGCCGCCACGGAATCTCGTTGCAGACCTTCAACCACTTGGCGTGCTGGTTGAACATCGAGTCGATGATGTGGATGAACGCTTCGTAGCAGGAGAAGAAGCCGTGCCGTCCGGTCAGGAGGTAGCCTTCCAGCCAGCCCTGGCACTGATGCTCGCTCAACACCTCCATGACGCGCCCGTCGGGCGACAGATGATCGTCCTCAGGGTAGATCTCCGCCATGTAGCAGCGGTCCGTAACCTCAAGCACGTCCTGCCAGCGGTTGGAGTTGTTCTCGTCAGGGCTGAATAGCCGGAAGTTCTTGCTGTTCAGGTTCAGCTTCATGACGTCGCGCAGGAATTTACCCATGACTCGCGCGGATTCGGTCGTGGTCGCGCCGGGGCTCGGCACCGAGACGGCGTAGTCGCGGAAGTCGGGCATCTTCAGATCACGCAGCAGCAGCCCACCGTTTGCGTGCAGGTTGTCGCTCATCCGGCGATGACCCGTCGGCGCCAACGCAGCGAATTCTGCCCGCAGCTTGCCGCCCTCGTCGAAGAGTTCCTCTGGCTTGTAGGTATTCATCCAGTGCTGCAGGATCTCGATGTGCTCGGGCTTGTCCATTTCGCCCATCGGGACCTGGTGGGCCCTCCAGTAACCCTCGCACTTCTTGCCATCGATTTCGCTCGGGCAGGTCCAGCCTTTCGGCGTCCGGAAAACGATCATCGGCCATGCCGGACGTGTCAGATTGCCTTTCTCGCGCGCCTCCGCCCAGATCCGTTTGATCTCTGCGACGGCTGTATCCATGGCGGCAGCCAATTGCTGCTGCACCTTGTCGGGCTCATGTCCTTCGACGAACAGCGGCGCATAGCCCATCCCTTCGAAGAACTTCCTCAGTTCGGGTTCGGGAATGCGCGCCAGGAAGCACGGGTTGGCGATCTTGTAGCCGTTGAGGTGCAGGATCGGCAGCACACATCCATCGCGGGCCGGATTGAGAAACTTGTTGCCGTGCCATCCCGTGGCGAGCGGGCCGGTTTCCGCCTCGCCGTCGCCGACGACACAAGCGACAATCAGGTCGGGATTGTCGAAGGCCGCGCCGTAGGCGTGGCTCAGAGCATAGCCCAGTTCGCCACCCTCGTGGATGCTTCCAGGCGTTTCGGGAGCGACATGGCTCGGAATTCCGCCAGGGAAGCTGAACTGCTTGAACAGAGCCTTCATCCCTTCGGCGTCCTCGCCGATATTCGGGTAGACCTTGCTGTAGGTCCCTTCGAGGTAGGCGTGTGCAACAAGTGACGGTCCACCATGGCCGGGACCGATCACGTAGATCATGTTGAGGTCGTCGCGCTTGATCACGCGGTTCAAATGCACGTAGAGCATGTTCAAGCCCGGCGTCGTGCCCCAGTGGCCCAGCAGCCGTGGCTTGATGTGCTCACGCTTGAGCGGCTCTTTCAGGAGCGGATTGTCGAGCAGATAAATCTGTCCGACCGAAAGATAGTTCGATGCGCGCCAGTAGGCGTCCATCAAGCGCAGTTCGTCGGCTCCCAGCGGAGTGGCTTTTGCCTGATAATCGTCGGTTGAAAGAGCGGCATTCGTCATCGTCAGCCTCCTATCGACTTTCTCGTCGTCTCGGTTTTCGTGCCGCCACCGTTTGGACGGCTATGCGGCTTTCCTCCACTGCCATGCGCCATTATCGCCGAGGTCCAGGATGGCATCATAGGCCGATATGCTGGCAGCGCTCCCGATGTGGACGCAGGCAATGCCGTCATTCGTGAAGCGCGTGATAATCCGGAAAAGCGTATCCCAGCCCACCACAACCTCAGTCCTCTCAAGCAGGACGACACGCGGTTTCGCTGCGCATACGCTCGCCAGCATCAGCAGGTGCTGCTCCCTTTGCGTCAGAAACGTGTGCCACTCCACTTCTTGTTGAAATCCCTCTGCCCTAGAAATGCGCTCGAGTCCGAATTCGGCAAGTAGCATTGAAATTCGTTCGTCCAGTATTTCTTCGCTCGCCGTCGGCGGAACAATCACTTGTCGAAGCGTACTCGGGGGAAGATAAGACTGCTGCGGAAGGAACCGTATTCCATCATCCGCGGGCCGTAGAATTCCGCCGGAACCTGAATAGGTAACGCCCGCGGTCGCCCTGAAAAGCGCGCTGCCTTGTTCCTCCCGTAAGCAGGTCACGAGGACACGGGCCCGAGGCGGAATGGTAACCGTCAGCTCACGCAACAACGGCGAACCGCCCAGCTCCGGTCGTATCGTAAGCTTCTCGTAGGATAGTCCCTCCCCGCTTTGATCGATCCGAATTTCGGATCCGGCCTGCTGCTGCGAGTTCTCTATTGCTTCCGAGAGCGTGCTCAAACGTGCCACGACGGCGGCAAAATTTGAAATCGACGTGAATTGATTGATGATAAGCGAAAATGCACCGACCAGCATCGCGAAGGCAGCCGCCGATTGCGTAATCACGCCAAACTCTATGTCCCCCCGGAAGAACGCCGGCGCAACGATGAGGGCGGGGATTATCTGGATCAACCAATTGTAACCGGTCGTGGAGAAGCCAACATTGCGGTTCACTGAGGTTATGACGCGGAAGTTCGCAATCAGATCATCAAGTCGGCTTGCGAGGAAGGATTTCAGCTGCGGCCCATTGCCGGTGAGCATGATCTGCTCGGCATTTTCTCTGACTTGAAGAAGGCCCGCGCGAAAGCTCGCTTCCTTATCGAGCTGGTCGTAGTTCAGTTTGATGAGCCGCCGCCCCAGCCCGATCGTAAGAAAGGAGCCACCGGCGGCATAAAAGACGGCAACGGCGAAGAGCACGGGATTGATGGAGAGAAGCACGCCGGAAAATGAAACGATCGTCAGACCGCTGTTGAGGATCATCAGCAGGAAAGACAGGGTCGTCACGGTAAAGGCGCGAATATCTTCCGAGATGCGCTGGTCGGGATGCGAAAGCTTGCCCGAAACATCGAGGCGATAGAACGCTCCATCCGTCAGATAGAGATTGACGACCCGGCGTGTCAGGAATCCCCTCCAAAGCAACGCGAGGCGCTCCTCGGTAAAGCGAGCGAACACCGATACAGCGGTGGAGCCGGCAAACACCAGGACGTAGAAGACGGCCTGGCGAGCGAACTCGCTAACCTGGCGGTCGGCAATTGCCGTCATGAAGTTTCGGCCGACGAAACTGTTAAGCACGTTGAGCCCATTGATCGCGAAGAACAATATCACAAGGCCTGCCATCAGCAGCTTTGCCGCGCCTCCAACCTCGGAAGAACTGAAAATCCTCACTGAGCGAAGAAAGCGGCCCGCCGTTACCCTAAAGGGAGTTCGCAGCTCTTCCATGCTTCTCCTCTTTGCGTCACGCCAGCCCCACCTACAGATGAAGCCCCGCCTCCCGAACAGCCTCCTCAAAGGCTATGCGTGCGAGATAGCTTGGAGCCCAACTCCGCACGACATCCTGGCAGCTTTCCACCGCCAGCGCGAAAGCCGGCCCAGGTCGAAACCAATTGCTCTTTAGCTTCCTCAATGCCTCCTCGGCCGTACCGATGAACTCAAGGGCGCCGTTCTTACCCGTGCGCGCGAGCACACAGACGTTCCAAGGGCCAGGACACATGTCGTCCATGAATTCCCCCGTTGGATTGACGGAACCCATCAGCAGCCAGCCGATTCATCGGTCTACTGAACAAAAATCGCCCAGAAATCTCAACGTTGAGGGGCTAAGATTTGAGGTCGTGCGCCTGCCCTGACGCTCGCAGTTCGTCGAGGGTCTTACCTCCGCAGGTTCCTCCCTCCAATCCGCCAATGGCCTTTGCTTTGCCGTCCAGCGTAATCGTACCCGCAATCCGGTCCGAAGCTGTGTAAGTCGCGGTACCGTCCTTCGTTACCCTAGACAAATAGAAGGCATGATAAGTGCCCTTCACTTCACAGCTGATAACCACCGGAAAATCGGCAAAAGGATCTTTTGCGTAGGCGGCTCGGTTGGGCAAAAACGAGGCCCAACAAGAGACGGCAATCAATAACTTTAAGAACGAAGTAGTTGCCCCAGGCGGCAGATACACCATTGATCGAACCTCAGCTCCGAGAAAACGGGAAATCGCAAGGTATTTCGATGCGTGCTTTCAGGTGGTGTCAGCTGCATAAGTATGTCGCAGTATGTCGCCGCTAGGCAAGGGAATTGTGATCCCTCACGAGAAAATTCTACTGCGAGAAGAAGTATTTGGCAGCCTCGCGAAAAGCACCTGACTGCACTTCCCGCTAGCCCCGATGCTTCCTAGGAAAACAGCAGCGGCCGACGCGATTGGCTCGCGGCGACCGCCCTTCTCAGAAAACCAGCAAGTCCATCGCCGTGGTCAGGCGGCCTGCGTCACAGTGCCGGCGTCGGATGCGGAGCGGTCGTCCAGGGCGCTGCTCCAGAGTGTCAGAATAAGGGCGCCGGCAACAAGTATTGCACCGACCCATGGAGTTGCCCCAAGGCCGAGGGGTGACTCGACCACCAGGCCACCGATCCATGCGCCCGCGGCAATACCGAGGTTGAAAGCCGCTATATTGAGGGCCGAGGCGACATCAACGGCCGCCGGACGAACCTGCTTTGCCAATTGAACCACATAGATTTGCAGACCCGGCACATTCGCGAAGGAGAGGAAACCCAAAGCGGCAAGTGTCGGAACGACCAGCCAAGGCGATGCAGCTGTGAAGCTGAACAGCACCAGCACAATCGCCTGGGCGATGAACAGTCCGGTCAAAGCGCGGACTGGGCTGCGGTTGGCAAGCCTGCCGCCGGCGATATTGCCGATGGCGATCGCGATACCGTAGACCACGAGGATGAGGCTGACCGTACCGGCCGCAAAGCCGGTGATGTCCTGCAGGATCGACGCAAGGAACGTAAAGGCGACGAAGGTGCCCCCATAACCGAGCGCGGTCATGGCAAAGACGATGAGCAGGCGTCCGCTCCCGAGCACCCGGATCTGGTCACCAATGGTAGCAGCCGGCGCCTTTTTCAGGTTCGACGGCAGAAGCACGGCAATGCCAAGAAAAGCGATCGCACCGAGACCAGCAACGGCGGCGAAGGTTGCGCGCCAACCGAAGATTTGGCCGATCAGCGTGCCGAGTGGAACGCCGGTGACGATGGCGACTGTCAATCCCATGAACATCATCGCAATGGCCGAGGCCCGGCGGTTTTCGGGAACGAGATCGGCTGCAATCGTCGAGCCGACCGAGAAGAAGACACCGTGAGCAAACGCCGATAGCACGCGTGCCACCAGCAAGGGCGCATAGCTCGGGCTGAGTGCTGCCATGCCGTTGCCGATGATGAACAGCGCCATCAGGCCAAGAAGCAGCGGCTTCCTTTCGATGCGTCCGGTCAAGGCCGTCAGCACCGGTGCCCCGAACGTGACGCCCAGCGCATAAACACTGACGATCAATCCCGCCAGCGGCAGGCTGATATGGAGATCTGAAGCGACGGTCGGCAACAGGCCGACGATGACGAATTCCGTGGTTCCGATCGCATAGGCCGCGATCGTCAAAGCAAAAAGAGCAATTGGCATGATGTGCCTCGAATGACTGCCGGTCCGCCGGCATGGTTGACTGGCGAACATATGGAGGCATCGGACTTCAGTGATAAGCAGTCACTTGCTCCATGCATCTGTGAACTGAATTCACAAACACGCCAAAGGACGGTAACGGAAGAGGGGCGCAAGGACGGCGGCGGGTGGCGCTGAGAAATCGATCGATCCTAAAAGGCTCGTTGCCGTTCGGTAACACCAGCTCAAAACTCTTAGTGTGGTCTGGGCATCTCGCGCGAATTGCACGTAACATCTGTGTGGTTACTGTAAAGTACTTTCACTTTAACCCGGCCACCGTAAGGTGCTTGCGTTTTCAATGAGGGAACCGGAAACGTGATTGCTGCCCGCACTGTTCGGACACTTGTACCGTTGCTCGTCGCCGCACTTCTTGCAGGCTGTGGTCATCCAAGCGGGGTCATGACGCCTGTTGCACTGACAGCGGCAACACCCAACACCACCAAGGTCAGCATGCTGGTCGCGACCACTCGCGAGCCGTCCGGCGATCCCGCAACACTGTTTAACGGCGAACGCAGTCCAAAGCCCTACTTGACGGCGGTCGATGTGTCGATACCACCGAAACGCGCGTCCGGCACCGTGCAATGGCCGAAGCGCCTGCCGCCGAATCCGGCGACCGACTTTGCCGTGACCAGCGTCAAGGAGATCGATACCGTTCCGCAGGGGCGTGCATGGTTCCGCCAGAATATCCAAGGCGGTCACGCGCTGGTCTTCATCCATGGCTTCAACAACAAATACGAGGATTCCGTTTTCCGCCTCGCGCAGATCGTCCACGATTCCGATATGCACGCGACTCCCATCCTCTTCACGTGGCCCTCACGCGCTCAGCTCACAGCCTACGAATACGACAAGGAAAGCACCAACTATTCGCGCACGGCGCTCGAGCAAGCGTTGCGAACACTGGCCGCCGACCCAGACGTCAAGGACATCACCATCCTCGCTCACTCCATGGGCACCTGGCTGACCATGGAATCGCTGCGGCAGATGGGCATCCGCGATGGACACGTGAACAGCAAGATCCACAACGTCATTCTCGCCTCGCCTGATATCGACATCCAGGTCTTCGCCAAGCAGTTTGCCGAGATGGGCGAGCCGAGGCCGAAATTCACGATCTTCGTATCGCAGGATGACAAGGCCCTTGCCGTCTCGAGCTTCATCACCGGTAAAGTTTCACGCCTCGGCGCGATCGACCCGACAGTAGAGCCTTATCGCTCGAAGCTCGAAGCCGCGGGCATTACCGCGATCGATCTTACCAAGGTGAAAGGCGAGGGCCTGAACCACGGTAAGTTTGCAGAGAGTCCTGAGATCGTTCAGCTGATCGGCCAACGCATCATCACCGGGCAAACGCTGACCGATTCCAATGTCTCGCTCGGCCAGGGTCTGACCGCAGTGGTCGGCGGTACTGTGACGACGATCGGCAACGTCGCGGCCACAGCGGTCGCAGCACCAGTGACGGTCCTCGAGCAGCCAATACAGAACGCAAAGAAGCGCCCGGCTGACGAAACGCTGCAGGGAGACCTCAAACCTCAGCCGTTAACCCAATAGGCCCCACACATTTCCGCTCACTGTTACGTTTTGGTGCCCGTTTGTTACCGTAACGTACTTACCGAGTGATGCTCTTCAATGGGAACGTAAGCTCGTCGAAAAGTCCGACGAGCTTTCTGCAGCGCCGAGGACCGGCCTGCCCCACGATCAGGAGCGTGTAAATGTTGAACGACCTGAAAAGACAAGGGAGATCACGATGAGTGCGTCTCTCTCCAAACGACTTCGGCGTGCGGGCGCGGCACTTGCGATGGCCCTGGCCTCCACTTCGCTCAGCTATGCAGCCGCTCACGCGCAGCAGGCGGCGCCAACCCAGAATACGGCAAAGCCGAACATCCTCGTCATTTTCGGCGACGACATTGGCCAGACGAACATCAGCGCTTATTCGATGGGCGTCATGGGCTACAAGACGCCCAACATCGACCGCATCGCCAAGGAAGGCATGCTGTTTACCGACTACTACGCCGAAAACAGCTGCACTGCCGGTCGCTCCACATTCATAACCGGCCAGGTCTGCCTTCGTACCGGTCTTTGCAAAGTCGGCATCCCGGGGGCGACAGTCGGCCTGCAGGCGCGCGACATCACGATCGCTCAGGCCTTGAAGCCGCTCGGCTATGCCACGGGCCAGTTCGGTAAGAACCATCTCGGCGACCGTGACGAATTCCTCCCGACGCAACACGGGTTCGACGAGTTCTTCGGCAACCTCTATCACCTGAACGCCGAGGAAGAACCCGAGCGTCCCTATTATCCGAAGAACGATCAGGCATTCGTGAAGGCGAACGCGCCGCGCGGAGTCCTGCATTCGTTCGCCGACGGCAGGGTCGACGACACCGGCGCCCTCAACCGCAAGCGCATGGAAACCATCGACGATGAAACGACGGCGGCTGCGATCGATTTCATGCAGCGGCAGGCCAAGGAGGGAAAGCCGTTCTTCACATGGATGAACACGACCCGCATGCACGCGTTCACACACGTTCGCGAATCCATGCAGGGCCAAAGCGGTATGCCCGGCAATGAATACGCCGATGGCATGGTCGAGCATGATGGTGACGTCGGCAAGCTCCTCAAGGCGCTGGACGACCTCAAGATCGCCGACAATACGATCGTCGTCTACACAACCGACAACGGCCCGAACCAGTGGTCTTGGCCAGATGCGGCGACGACCGCCTTCAGAAGCGAGAAGGATACCAACTGGGAAGGCGCCTTCCGCGTTCCGGCAATGGTTCGTTGGCCAGGCCACGTCAAAGCGGGCGAAGTGTCCAACGAGATGATGTCCGGACTCGACTGGTTCCCGACCCTGGTTGCCGCAGCCGGCGATCCCGACGTCAAGGAGCAACTCCTCAATGGCGCAAGCATCAACGGCAACCAGTTCAAAGTCCATCTCGACGGCTACAATCAGCTGCCGTACCTGACGGGACAGCAGCCGAAATCGGCGCGCGAGGACTTCTACTATTTCAATGATGACGGCGAAGTCGTCGCCTATCGCTACAACAACTGGAAGATCGTCTTCTGCGAACAGAGAGAGCCGGGAGGCTTCGTGGTCTGGGCAAATCCCTTCACCTGCCTCCGCGCGCCCAAGGTCTTCAACCTGCGCATGGATCCCTATGAACGGGCCGATGTCGTCTCCGATCAGTACTACGACTGGCTGGCGAAGAACGCCTACCTCATTCAGTACGGCGTATACCGGGTCGCTCCCTTCCTACAGACTTTCAAGGACTACCCTCCGAGCCAACGATCGGCGAGCTTCAGCATCGACCAGATGGTCGATGCGTTGATGCGCTCGATGGAGCAAGGTCCCTCGACTGGAAAGTAGCAACCACCAAGAGCGGGTCGATCTCTCGCTCGATTTGCCCAAGGGGGAGCCATGACGGCACGCGACGATATTCTCGACCTCGGCAAACGGGTCGGCCAATCGATCATCGGGCAGGATACAATGGTCGAGCGCTTGCTGCTCGGCCTCCTTGCCAACGGCCACCTTCTCGTCGAGGGACTGCCGGGACTCGCGAAGACGCGTGCCATCAAGAGCTTGGCAAAGAACCTTGATGCAGAGCTTTCGCGTATCCAGTTCACCCCTGACCTGTTGCCCGCCGACATTACCGGCTCGGAGATCTATTTCAGTGATGGCGGCAAGGGGGAATTCAAGTTCCAGCAAGGGCCGATCTTCGCCAGCCTGATCCTCGCCGACGAAGTCAACCGCGCACCGGCCAAGGTGCAGTCAGCGCTTCTCGAGGCGATGGAGGAACGGCAGGTGACGGTCGGCGGACAGAGCTATCCCTTGCCCGACCTCTTCATGGTCATGGCAACGCAAAATCCGATCGAGCAAGAGGGCACCTACCCCCTTCCCGAAGCGCAACTCGATCGCTTCCTCATGCATGTCGAGGTTGGCTACCCCGATGGCAAGTCCGAGGCGGCGATCATGCGTTTGAACCGGGACGAGGAGAATGCTGCCCATGGCGGAGCAAAGCCTGCCGAGCAGCAGAAACTTAACCCGCAATCTGTCTTCGATGCCCGCAAGGAGATTGGCGCAGTCACAGTCTCCGATCCGGTCGAGGCTTACATCGTCGCGCTGGTGCTCGCCACGCGCTATCCCGACAAATACGACAAGGACCTGGCGAAGCTTCTGCAGGTCGGCATCAGTCCGCGCGGCGTCATCAGTCTCGACAAGGTCTCGCGGTCTTACGCCTGGTTCAAGGGGCGGGATTACGTGACGCCCGATGACGTCAAGGCGATCGTCAAGGACGTCTTTCGCCACCGCCTCATTCTATCCTACGAAGCGCATGCGTCGAACACGACGCCTGACCAGGTGATCAATCGCATCGTCGAGCTCGTGGCCGTCTCGTGAGGATCGCGCAATGCCGGCAAATCCTGATGCAGAAGGCGTCCATGTCTCTACTAGCCAGTTGGTGGCCCTGGAAGGCCGCGCCCGTGATCTGAGCTTCGTCCACAAGGCAAAGAGCCACCGCCTGCTCGCCGGTCGCATGCAATCCTCAATGCGTGGCCGTGGGCTGACCTTCGAGGAATTGCGGGACTATCTGCCGGGTGACGACATCCGCACGATCGATTGGCGCGTCACCGCACGCACGACCAAACCAGCCGTCCGAGTCTATTCCGAAGAAAAGGAGCGGCCGGCACTGGTCGTCGTGGATCAGCGCATCAACATGTTCTTCGGCAGTCGGCGGTCGATGAAGTCGGTGACGGCGGCGGAGGCGGCCATGCTCTGCTCCTGGCGCATTCTCGGCTCGGGCGACCGTGTTGGAGGCTTCGTCTTTAATGACGAGCGGATCGACGAAATCCGCCCGCATCGCAGCCGGGAGGCAGTGATTGGCTTTGCCGACCGGATTGCGACCCAGAATGCCCAGTTGAATGCAGATTTTGCCGGAACATCATCTCCGACTGCGCTCGACGCTGTTGTCGAACGCGTCACCAGCATCGCACATCACGATCATCTCATCATTGTCATCAGCGACTTCGACGGCCACACCGCGGCAACCCGCGACAGACTGCTTCGCCTTTCCGCGCACAACGATGTCATCTGCCTTCTCGTATACGATCCCTTCATGCTGGAACTGCCGCAATCCGGCGACATCGTCGTTAGCGGCGGCAACCTTCAGGCGGAACTCGCACTGCGGAAGGGCAGCGTACGCCAGGCGATCGATCGCTTCGCACGCGAACGCGGTGAGGAACTGCGCGCATGGCAGCGCGAACTTGGGCTTCCCATGCTGCCGGTCTCGACGGCGGAGGAGACAGCCCCGCAACTTCGTAAGCTGCTGGAGCAGGCGGCCTGGCGCCAGAGGAGGCGATGACCATGGAACCCGCCGGCATCCCGTTGGACCCAATGACCGAAACCGCGCTGCGCTCGCTCAAGGACATATCCTTGCCGCCAGCAATCTCCTGGATGCCTCAGACATGGGGCTGGGCCGTCCTCGCGGCGATCCTGCTGCTGATCCTTGTCACAGTGTTTCTACTATGGCTTCGCCGCTATCGCGCCAACGCCTACCGGCGCGACGCGCTGGCACTACTTGCCGGCGTGGAGGCGAAGATCCGTGATCCCGAGACACGGCAGTCAGGCGTTCAAGACCTCGCAGTGCTCTTAAAGCGTGTTGCCCTGGCCGGCTGGCCGCGCAACGACGTTGCATCCCTCGCCGGGGCCGCCTGGGTGAAGTTTCTCGAAGTCCATGGTGATCGTACCAGCAGCCAGGCACTGCAAGCCGTGCTTGACGATCTCGAATATCACGCCAGCAAAGGGATCGGCGCGACGCAACCGAATACCGGGGCCGAATTGATTGCCGGTGCGCGCAACTGGATCGAGCGGCATCATGTATCAGCTTGATCATCCATGGCTGCTGGCGTTGCTGCCACTGCCCCTGATCGTCTGGTGGTTGTTGCCCGCCCACCATGAAACGTCGGCATCCGTTCGCTTGCCTTTCTTTGACCAGGTCGCCAGCGCGGTCGGTATCACGCCGACCTCCGGCTCGGTGATCGCCCGGCGCAGTTGGCCGCAACTGATTGCCGAAGCCCTCGCCTGGTGCCTGGTCGTCCTCGCCCTCACCCGCCCACAATTCGTCGAGCCGCCGATCGAGAAGGTCGAACCCCAGCATGACCTGATGCTCGCTCTCGACCTTTCGCAATCGATGGATACCCGCGATTTCCGTGCCCCCGATGGGACGACGCATCCACGCGTCGATGCAGTCCGGAGCGTCGTCGCCGATTTCGTTACAAAGAGGCCGGGCGATCGCATCGGTTTGATCGCCTTTGGTGACGCTCCCTACCCGCTGGTCCCCTTCACGATGGACCATCGTACGGTTCAGGCCATGATTGCCGAAACCCTGCCCGGGATGGCCGGTCCACGCACCGCGCTTGGCGATACGATCGGTCTTGCCATCAAGATGTTTGAGAACACCACGGTGCCTGAAAAGGTGTTGATCGTGCTGACCGACGGCAACGACACGGCCAGCAAGATGCCGCCCGCAAAAGCCGCCGACATAGCCAAGCAGAAGGGCGTGGTTATCCATACGGTCGGCATAGGCGATCCGGCCGCAACCGGCGAAGAAAAACTGGACACCACAGCCCTACAAAAGATCGCCAGCGACACCGGCGGCCGCTACTTCTTCGGTGGCGACCAGAGCCAGCTTGCAGCGATCTATGACGAGCTCGACAAGATCACCCCGGAGGATCAGAAGAACCTCTCGTGGCGGCCGCGCATCGAACTCTTCCACTGGCCGCTCGGCGCGGCGATTGCGGTGCTCGCGCTCTATTATTGCGCAGCCGCAGCGGGCGGGCTTCTTCGGAGGTCCACTGCATGATCGAAGATTTCCATTTCCTTCGTCCCTGGTGGCTCCTTGCCATTCTCCTGCCGATCGGCATCGTGTGGCTCGCCTCGCGCTCGGGCAACGCCCGTAATCGCTGGAAGGACATGATCGCTCCTCACCTCCTGGAGAAGCTGATCGTCGATGCATCTGGCGGCACTCGCGTGCGCCCGTCCTGGCTGCTTGCGGCCGTCCTCGCTTTGGCCGTCCTCGGCGCCGCCGGCCCGACTTGGGAACGCGAGACGCCACCCTTTGTGGAAGATACCGCGCCGCTGGTGCTCGCCGTCGACTTGTCGCCGACGATGGATGCGATCGATCTCACGCCTTCCCGGCTTGAACGCGCCAAGTTGAAAATCAAAGACATCATTGCGCAGAGGCAGGGCACCAGGACCGCGGTCATCGCTTATGCCGGATCGGCCCATCTCGTGCTGCCGCTGACCGACGATTCCTCACTGATCGAAACCTACACGGACGCGCTGGCTACCCGCATCATGCCGGTCGACGGCAAGGACACCGCGGCAGCGCTTACCACGGCGGAACAGGCACTCTCCGAAGGCGGCATGGCCGGTACCGTTGTCTTCATCACCGACGGCGTCGAACAGAACGCTTTCGACGCATTCAAGCGGAAAACAGACAACGGCATCCTGATCCTCGGCGTTGGCACGGCCGAAGGCGGCCCTGTCAAGACGCCGGATGGGGGCTTTCTCACAGGGACTGGAGGCAGCCGCGTTTTTGCCAAGCTCGATGTCGACGCGCTCAAAAATCTTCACGCCTTGACTGGCATTGATGTCGCCACGATCACGGACGACGACGCCGACGTCCGCTGGATAACGCAACGAGTGGCGACAAACTTCGCGCAGAAGAAATCGGCGCAAGGCGACCGCTGGAAGGATGCCGGCTGGCTGCTGCTTGCACCGGCGGCGGTGCTCTTCGCGCTAACCTTCCGGAGGGGATGGGTCGTCCGACTCGGAACGGCGTTTATCTTGGCAAGACTCGTATTTATGCCGACTTCTTCACACGCCGCGGGCTTCGCTGACATGTGGTTGACGCCTGATCAACAAGGGAGGATCGCGTTCGAGCGTGGCAACTACGATGATGCGGCAACTCGCTTTCACGATCCGATGTGGCGCGGCGTAGCGCTCTATCGCGCCGGCAAATTCGCGGAGGCTGTCGATGCGTTCGCCGCGGTCGACAGCGCCGAAAGCTGGTACAATCAGGGAAACTCCCTGTTGTTCCTTTCGAAGTTTGAAGAGGCGGTCACGGCCTACAAGAAGTCGCTGGACAAACGAAAGGAGTGGCCGGAGGCGAAGGCCAATCTGGCGATTGCCGAGAACCTGCTGGCGACCCAAAAGGACGAAGAGCAAGAGCAGCAGCAGGATCCGAACCAGAAGCCGGACGAAGTCAAGTTCGACGACAAGGGAAAAAAGGGCAAGGCTGGGCAAGTCGATGTTGCCGAGCAGACCTCCGAGATGTGGATGAAAAATCTCCAGGTGAGCCCCGCCGATTTGATGGCGCGAAAGTTCGCGATCGAAATGCAGGAGAAGAAGCCGTGAGGATCATCTGGGCCGCATTGATCTTTGCTTCGACGGCATGCACCGCCTTCGCCGCCGAGCCCTTTGCACGTGTGTCGATCAACGACAGCGACAGCATCGTGCCGGGGCAGCAGGTGCGGGTCACGGTCGACGTCTTTGCACCGAATTTCTTCACCTCACCGCCGCAGTTTCCGTTGTTCGACGTTCCGAACGCGCTCGTGACGCTGCCTGACGAGCGTGCTCAGAACATCACGGAAACGATTGATGGCGTGCAATATTCCGGCATCCGCCGCGATTATGCGATCGTGCCCGAGGCGGCCGGCACGTTCGCCCTCCCTCCGGCAACGATCGAATTCAGCTATTCCGATGACGGCAAGTTCGTGCACGGCACAGCGCAACTGCCGCCGACGCAATTTACAGCTGCGTCTCCGACGGGCAGCGACGGCACGACGCTACCTTTCGCCGCCCGCGGTGTGACCATCGCCCAATCGTTCGATCGCGATCCTGCCAAGCTGAAGGCAGGCGAGGCCATCGTGCGAACCGTGGTCATCTTTGCCGAGAACACCCAAGCCATGATGATCCCGCCGCTGGAGATCGCGCAGGCGCCGGGCCTGCAAACCTATACGCAGTCACCGCAACTGGCGGATGGCGTCACCCGTGACAGGGCTGTGGGAAGCTCGCGAACGGAGACCGTCACCTACGTTGCCGCAGCGCCGGGATCCTTTCAGATCCCGCCAATCAGCCTCGGTTGGTTCGACACCGAGACCAAGTCGAGCAAAACTGCTTCGCTGCCTGCCGTTGCCCTGACCGTGGCCGACGCGCCCCCGACGACCGAGGGCATTGCGCCACAAGTTCAGACAAGCGATCCCGCAGCGCCCGTGCAGCAGCGTTCGATGCGCGCGATCGCCGTCACCGTCTTGTCACTAATCGCACTAGGCGCCGTCTTCATCTGTGTCCGCCATTGGTTCCCACCGGTGCAGCAGTGGTTCGCGCGGCAGCAGCGGATACGGGCCAGTTCCGAACCGCAGCTTTTCCGCCGGCTCATTCATGCCGTCAAGAACGGAGCCCCACAGGACATCTACGCCTCTTTTGACGGTTGGTGCCGAGCTATCGGCTATCGAACAGGTTCTGCATGGACAGCAGCCCGCGGCGACGACGATCTCTCGCGGCAGCTCCAACAACTCGACCGGCTGTTATACGCGCCTGGTTCGCACAACGAGACGCTTGATCGGGCCGCGCTTGCAGCGGCGATTACTCGAAACAGGCTGCCGCGGCAGCAACCACAGCGCCCTGCGCGTGGCCATCCCCTGCCCGAGTTGAACCCATAGGCTGAAGGATCAGATTTCCGGAAAATGTAACGTTTCACGGAAGGCGTGTTACCGTAACGTACTTACCGGGAAAGCAAAGCGCGGCGATACTCAAGACAAGCGCTCGGAGGCGAAGATGGCATTGGCATTTGACACGGGGCATCGGGCGCAACGTCAGGGCGACGACCAGGGCGACCTCGTATGGATACCCGGCCGAACTTTCGTCATGGGTTCTAACGATCACTATCCGGAAGAGGCGCCGGCCCATCCTGTTACCGTGGATGGCTTTTGGATCGAGGCGACGCCGGTCACAAACCGCAAGTTCCAGGAATTTGTGAAAGCGACTGGCCACATCACGGTGGCCGAGAAAGCGCCCGACCCCAAGGACTATCCAGGTGCCCTACCGAACATGCTGCGAGCCGGGTCACTGGTCTTCATGCAGCCCAAATCCGTGACCGGCAGCGACATCTCGCAATGGTGGAAGTTCAAGTTCGGAGCCAACTGGCGGCGGCCCTATGGCGGCTTAAGCGATCTTCGCGGCAAGCTCGACCATCCAGTCGTCCATGTCGCCTATGCCGACGCGAAAGCTTATTCGGAATGGGCCGGCATGGATCTGCCGACGGAAGCGGAGTGGGAACTGGCGGCGCGTGGCGGGCTTGAAGACACAGAGTTTGCCTGGGGAGACGAGCTGATGCCTGATGGCGTTGCCATGGCCAACACTTGGCAAGGCACGTTCCCGACACATAGCACGAAGCCCGCCGGCAAGGATCGAACGACAGCCGTACGCACCTTTCCGCCAAATGGCTACGGAGCCTATGACATGATCGGCAATGTCTGGGAGTGGACGACGGACTACTGGTCAACACGTCATCCGGAGCCGGCTGCGAAAGCCTGCTGCGTTCCTGAGAACCCTCGAGGCGGCGCAAGAGAGGCCAGCTACGATCCCAACCAGCCGAATATTCTTATTCCGAGGCGCGTACTGAAGGGCGGCTCACATCTTTGCGCCCCGAATTATTGCCGCCGCTATCGACCGGCGGCACGTCACGCCGAGCCGGAAGATACCTCAACCAGCCATGTCGGCTTTCGCTGCATCAAGCGCGTAGCAACCTGATCAGGAGCATCTCATGTCTCGGTCCGTGCGCTTCTTCTTGCTTTTCCTGTTGCTCCCTGTCAGCGCACTCGCGCAGGAACTCCCGTCCTGGAACGATGGCAAATCGAAGCAGGAAATTGTCGACTTCGTCAAGAAAGTGACGACGGAGGGCAACGCCGATTACGTGGCGCCCGAGGACCGCATCGCCGTCTTCGACAACGACGGAACGCTCTGGACGGAGCAGCCATTCTATTTTCAGCTGGGCTTCATTTTGGATCGGGTCAAGGCACTTGCTCCCGAGCATCCCGAATGGAAAGAGAAGGAACCCTTCAAGTCGATCCTTTCCGGCGACCTCAAGGGCATGGCCAAGAGCGGTGAACGGGGCATCGTCGAACTTGCGATGGACACCCATGCTGGCATGACGACTGACGAATTCCGCAAAATCGTCGTCGACTGGTTCGCTACGGCGAGACACCCGAAGACGGGCAAACCCTATAACGAGATGACATTCCTGCCGATGCGCGAGCTTCTGGACTACCTGCGCGCCAATGGCTTCAAGACCTTCATCGTCTCCGGCGGCGGTGTTGAATTCATGCGCCCCATTACCGAGAAGGCGTATGGAATCCCGCCCGAACAGGTCGTCGGCAGCACGATTACGACGCAATATGCGCTGGTCGGCGATACGCCTGTTCTGAACCGGCTCCCAAAGGTCGATTTCGTCGACGATGGCCCCGGCAAGCCGGTGGGCATTAACAAGTTCATCGGTAGACTCCCGATCTTTGCAGCCGGCAATTCCGATGGCGACTACGAGATGCTGCGTTGGGTCACAGCCGGCAAGGGACCGCACTTCGCGATGATCGTTCATCATACCGATGCAGATCGGGAATACGCCTATGATCGCAAATCGGAGTTCGGGAAGCTAGACAAGGCGCTCGATGAGGCGGCCGCCCGCAACTGGCTGCTCGTCGACATGAAAGCCGACTGGAAGAAGATCTACGCATTCGATCAATAGCCCGGGCGGCATACGTCCGCCAGCCGTCATGCTCCATATCCTCGCTGTTAAAAACGAAAGGAACGGACAATGTCAGAACTCATCGTTATCGGCTTTGATGCCATGGATGAAGCAGACAAGGTGCTGCTGAAATTGAACAACCTGAAGAAGGAATACCTCGTCGACCTCGAGGATGCAGTCGTGGTGGTTCGCGACGAGGCCGGCAAGGTCCATCTCAAGCAGAGCCTCAACCTGACGGCAGTCGGCGCCACTTCCGGCCTGCTGTCCGGCTCCCTTTGGGGCGGCCTGGTCGGCTTGCTATTCCTCAACCCCCTCGCCGGCTTTGCCATCGGCGGACTTGTTGGAGCCGGCACCGGCGCGATTTCCGGCTCGCTCGCCGACTATGGCATCGATGACGAGTTCATCAAGTCTCTTGCCGCAACGATACCGAACTCCTCTTCCGCTCTTTTTGTCCTCGTCCGCAAGGCGCAGCCGGAGAAGGTTCTCGCCGAACTCCACGGGCTGCGCGGCCGCGTCCTGAAAACGTCGCTGGCGCCGGAACAGGAGGAGCGGTTGCGCAAGGCCCTCTCGGACACCTCGGGCGCAGCTGCATCCACATGATCTAAATGCCCAGCGCGCCGATCGCAAAACGCGCCGGGTTCCCCCGATCGTTTGCGGTTCCTGCGAGCCCGAGCGATATTGCCCGCTCCCGATGATGAGCTGGCGCATCGCGAGGGGCGAAAAATGGCAATCACCTCCACCGAGGCTCCCTCCTCGAAATGGCAAGTTCTGGCGGTCACGGCTCGCCTCGCTTTCCGGTTGATGGTCATCGCCTTTATCGGGTGGTTTGCTCTCGCCGCCCATTATCAGGCGCCTTCCGGATGGAAATGGCCGATCATTGCCGCCGGCTCCCTCGTTGGCATGATCGCCATCCTGGCTGTCAGGCGGCGGCCGATGCTCGCCAGCGTGCTGTTGCTGGCTACGATGCTCGCCGTTTCCTTTTGGTGGAAAAGCATCGAGCCTAGCAACGACAGGGATTGGGCCGCCGATGTCGCCCATGGCATCACCGCAACCGTCTCAGGCGATCAGATCACGCTGCACAACGTGCGGAACTTTCAATGGAGGACGACAGAAGACTTCGATCCGGTTTGGCAGACCGAGCAGTACAACCTCTCCGCTCTCCAATCGGTAGACCTCCTGAATTCCGTCTGGAGCAACCCCGCGATCGCCCATACCCTCGTCAGCTTTGGTTTTGCGGACGGTCGCCACGTCGTATTTTCGGCCGAAATCCGAAAGGAACGCGGTGAAGCATTCTCGGAGATCGGCGGCTTCTTCAAGGAGTTCGAACTGGTTCTGATTGCGGCTGAAGAGAGCGACATCGTTCGCCTGCGAACCAACGTCCGCCGGGAAACGGTGTCGCTTTATCCACTCCGGCTCTCTCCGCAGGTCGCGCGCGCCCTGTTTCTGTCCTATCTCGATAAGGGTAATGCGTTGGCGGCACAGCCCGAATTTTATCAGACGATCACGGCAAACTGCACGACGATCGTCTTCAAGCTCGCCCGGCTGATCGATCCCGGCATCCCTCTCGACTGGCGCATCATCGTATCCGGTTACCTGCCGGACTATCTCTACGACCACCACCTGATCCGAAACGGCCTGCCGCTCGACGAAGTCAGGAAGCAAGCCAAGATCAGCAGCCGGGCGCAGGCGGCGCCAACGTCGAGCGACTATTCTAAGGTGATCAGGTCAGCATTGAATGGCGGCTGACAGCGCAAACGGCCTCGACCTTGGTAGCCGCGTCCAACGGCGCAGGGACGCTGACCGGATAGAATATCGCAATCGCACCTATGTCGTGGTTAGTGAGGCCGACTAAACCCGACTGTTAAAAGGCAGTCGCCAAGCCCTCGGTCTTGAAGCGAGCGCCTGCCTTGACGAGTCCATCTTCGATGGAGGCGGATAGTGCGGGCTGGTAGCGCTGCTGTGTCGTTTGTTCGCGGAAGGTCGTTTCAAACTCTGGCGCGAGCTTCCTCAGTTCCGCAAGGCCTGGCCCCGCTTCATCCGATCCCATTTGGCCAAGTGCCGCCACCCGCAAGGCGCTGATCAAGAATGTGGTATCGCTTACCTGGTCTGCAAGCAGCGAGGCCTCCGACCAATCCTTTTGCCGGTAAGCGTCGAGGGCGAGCACCAGAACCGCGTCGCGCGGAACGACATCGACAGACCTTTCGGCGTCTCGCGCAAGGGAAACACCCGCATCGAAATAGCCTGACGAAAACAGAACGAGGCCAAGCTTTGCCGCCACATCGGGATTGTTGGGGCTGAGCGCCAACGCACGATTGCCCGCAGCGAGCGCAGCGTCAATCCGGCCCCCGTAGAACTGAGCCAGCATCAGAGCGATGTATGCCCGGTCGGAGAGCGGCGCCAAGTGGACGGCCCGATTGGCAAGCTCGAGCGCTCGTGCCGTCGTGCTCTCCTCCACCTGACCCGCCAGCCGCGTCGCAAGCGCTGCCGTGGCGTCCGCATCATAGCGGTTTGCGGCGATTGTTCGCTCCAGGCAGTTGATCGTCCGTGTACCCGCTGCCCGGCCGTCGTCCGGCTCATACTCTGCTCGAAGGACGCATGCATTGCCAAGCGAATCCTCGGCAGCATCGTGTGCTTCGATGTTGTTGATGACCCCTCGCGTCGCCGCAAAGCGGCGTGCGAGTTGTGCAACCAGTTCGTCCCGAACCGCCGCGGGGGTCCTTCCGCTCGTATCAACCCTTTCAAGCCCGGATTTGAGGAGGTCGCCAGTCGCGGTGTCTACAATCTGCCACCAGATGGTGCGGTCGTCGCCATCACCATAATACTTCATGTCGATTGCGTAAGCGTTCGACTTCGCCGGACGAAGCACCGAGGCAAGCGGCCTTTCATTCTGTTGGGCTTGTGAAACCGTCAACGTCTGGAATTGCGTCAGGGCAGTCAGCAGCATGTCGCGGGTCACGGAAGCCTCTTCGCGCAAACCTTCATCGACTGCGGTTAGCGTGACTGCGACCGTAGGCTTCGCTGTCGTGATTGGGCGGGATGCATAGACAGCAACACCAGCGGCCATGGCCGCGACAATCAGCAGGGCTGAAGTGGCTACAAGCAGCCAGGTCGGAACGGACCTCGCTGGGACATCCGGCACAACCTTCAACGGATTCTGGTCAGCGACGGCAGCCAAGGACTCTGCGCCGGTGGAGACGGAATGTTCTCCATCATCGACCGGTGGAAGGCCACTCGAAGACCGCGTAAAAATCGCAATATAGCGCCCTCGCGGGAGTTGAACCGCAACCCGGCCTTCCTCCGCAAAAGCTTCGTAGTACTGGCTAAGCGAGGACCGCAATCGGCTAAGCTCAATGCGGACGATGGGGTCGAGCGATGGATCAAAATTGCTTTGCCGACCCAAGACATCAATGGCGATGGAATAGGCTTTCACACCATCGGCACAACCGGTGAATTGCTGGTCCGTGATATATCTGAGAATGCTCCGGCTTCTTTCGGTGGCTCTGAACCGCTCGTCGGCGAGCAGTCGCTCGAGCTCTGCACGGGCCTCTGGGCGCGAAACTTCGTGGGCCCAGCCTTCCTGTTCTTCAGCCTTCATCATTGCCGCCCCTGCTACGCAACGCTCAATGCCAAGTAGAACAAATGGGGTTATTGAGCAGAAAACAAGGGGTTGTAATATGAAATGCTAACAAAACCGAAACGGGATCAGTGCAGGCGCGTGTCAATCCTATTCCGGGACGCCGCCTCCGCGCTCGAGACAGTACTTGATCACGTCGGCTTCGATCTCGGCACAGACAATCTCATATTCATGGACCATCGCGCTGTCTGCGCCTCCCGCAACGCTTCTCAACCGGTCGAGCGTGGAACTTGCGTCCTCATATGCTTCGCAGAGGCTGCGAAGCGGCTCGGATTTCTCTCCGATCGTTTGAAGTCGTCCGCGGACAGCGGGCAGCTTCAGCATCAAGCGACGTAGCCCTCGCCGCTCGGCATCGGAAGGTGTTCTTACCTCGTCGTTTTCCTTGCCCATGAAGACCACCCCGGCCTCAGTCGGCTTTGTTTGAGCGATCTTAGCGAGCTGGCGGCACGGCGGAAGTACGTAACGGTAACAGACTGCGCTAACGACTGCCGTTGGGCTTTGTTACCTTGGCATTTACGTTGCGAATTGGGCCTGCTTGGGCGGCGGCAAGCGCGTTCAAGCAGCCGGTATCATCGTAAACAGCTCCTGGGCACGGTTGACGCCCCGAAGCATATGCAGACCGATCGAATGCAGATTGTCGATCTGCGACGGCGGAACGATCGCGGCAAAACTCGCCGACATCAGAAGCCGCCGCTGCAGCGCCCGACAGAGGGAAACGATGCGGCTGACCTCGTTTACCGCAGGTCCGATAACTGTGAAGTCGAGTCGATCCTCGCTGCCGATGTTGCCGTAAAAGACCTCGCCAAGATGAAGTCCGAGATAGACGTCGGTCACCGGCCTGCCCTCAATGCGACGTTGCGCATTGAGATCGAGCAGGCGCCTGTCGAGCAGCGACCGGGCGGTCAGCGCCGCGGAACAGGCCTCGCTCGGTCGCCTGCCCTTGAAGATCGCCAGCGTGCCGTCGCCCATCAGCTTGAGCACCTCGCCTCCAGCCTCCTGGACCGACGAGATCACAGCATCGGCGTAGTCGTTGAGCATCGGAATGATTTCTTCCGGATCTACGGTGTCCGAGATGTAGGTGAAATTGGCGAGGTCCGAAAACCAGAGGGCCGCCGAGATGCGGTCACTTCGACCGCGGGTGATCTTGCCGTGAAGGACCTGGTTTGCGGCATCCTGTCCGAGATAGACCTTGGCGATCGTGCCAGCCACGCCGCTGACCGTCACGCATTTGACGGCCAACGCCAAACAGGGAAGTAGATCCCGCAACACGGCAATGTCACCATCCGCGAAACCTTCCTTTGATCGGGTGGCGAAGTGCGAGAAAAAGCAGTCGATGTCACCGATTGTCCCGCCATCGCCGAACCGATGCGCCATGGCGATAAAGTCGGTGAAGCCCGCCGCCTTCAGATCGTCAAGCAGATAGAAGTCGGCCGGATCTTCCTTGGTCAGCCTGCTGCGGATCTCTCCCGACCCCGTCGTTTCCAAGTGATGGAAGGCCGAGCGAAGCCAATTGTCAGCCACCGCGCCGGGACCGGAAAAACCATACTCCGACACGCGTTCGACCGGCTCCCTGCTATCCCAGCGGAACGCTCTCCGCTCATAGACAGGATGAAGCGCGTCCATGACGGCGACGGAACGCTCGATCGGGAGCCCATTCGCGCGACACCGTTCGCAAAAGCCGGCGAGCAGGTCTGCTTCCGGCATGCCCTTAAGTCCGCTCTGCATCAGCCAGGCGGTGATTTCTATGACGTGGCGATCGTCCACGGCTGTCTCCTGGAACCGGGCGTCCATTTGTTTTTCTCGAGCCGAACGGCTTCGTTCCCAGTCATCGTTGGGACGCCCAGACCGGTGAACTTGCGGTATTCGAAGGCGGCTCTTCAGCCGCCCCAATCAATTGACGATGGTGACGCTTGCCGTGCGGCCGGCAACCAAGGCTGTGTCATCAGGCAGGGTATCGAGCGCCACGCGAACGGGAACGCGCTGCGCAAGCCGAACCCATGTGAAAGTCGGAGTGACGTTGGCGAGTTGGGCGCTGGTATCGCTTCGCTCCCGATCCTCGATGCCGCCCGCCACCCCATCGACGTGTCCCTTGAGAGGTGTCTTGCTGCCCATCAGATAAACAAGTGCGGCGTCGCCAACCTGGATGCGGTCCAGCTTGTTCTCCTCGAAATAGCCCGCGACGTAATAGGAATCACTGTCGATCAGCGCCGTAACCGCTGTACCCGCCGTCACGTAATTCCCCGGCTTCATCGAGAAGTTGGTCAGCACGCCATTGACAGGCGCCCTCACCACGGAGCGGTCGAGGTTGAGCTGCGCAGTGTCGCGGCTGATCACGGCCTGGCTGTAGGCGGCCTCGTCCTGTTGGACGGTTGTTTCAGCTTGCTGGATCTTCTGGCGCGTCACCGAACTCTCACCCAATTTGCGATAAAGCTCGAGGTCGCTTCTTGCCATATCGAGTGCAGCCTTGCTGCTTTCGATCTGCGCTTCGGCCTGACGCAGTGCGAGCGCAAAACGGGCCTGGTCGATGCGGAAGATCACGTCGCCTTTCCGGACGGCCTGATTGTCCCTTGCGTCCACTTCGCTGACGATCCCGGAAACATCGGCGGCAAGCCGCACGACGTCCGCACGAACTTTACCGTCCCGAGTCCAGGGCTCGTCCATGTAGTAGTCCCAGAGATGCCAGCCAAGCACTCCCGCCAGGGCAACCATGACGCCGGTAAGCAGGAAGCGACCGGAATGAGCGAGAAACGATTTCATAATGACACCTTGTTCAGAGACAGCGCGATGGCGCCAAGCAGGCAGAAATACATGGCCGTGTCGAAAAGCGGTCGATGCCAGACCAACCGGTAGAAGCCGACGGACGCCAGTACCCGCCGCAGGACCGAATTGAGAAGGTAGGCTGCGAAAGCAATCGCGCCGAGCGTCGGGATGAAGACCCCGTAAATGTCGATATCAGGCCTCATGCGGCATGTTCCTTTGCAGTTCCCGCGCCCGCGACGACAGGGAGGGAGGCTGCGTCAGGGTAAAGGGTGTATCTGAGCGCCGTCATAGAGCGGCGTGCGCCCTCAATCGCCGAAGACTTGCCGGCCTCGACCAGTGCCGCCAGCGCCTGATCCAGGATCGTGAGCAGATTTTCGTCTGGCTGCGCATCCCGGCTCTTCTGCTTCTGCTGGTAGTAGGCCGCGATACCGGAGAGCACCTTCTCGATCGGCTCGCATTTGTCCCGCGATACCAATTGCTTGTGGCGCTGGAGATCCAGCGTGTTGAGACCGTTGCGCAGGTCACGCATGATATCGGTCTGTGCGACTGCGGACTCGGCCGGAATCATCGCCAGACGTGGCGCAACCAGACCAAGCCGGTCTACCATGCGGTAGAGCAACCTCGTGAAGTCGATCTCTTCGGGTCGACGCGCTGCAGCAACGATATCCGTCCAGCCCGACCTCAGCACACGGTAAGCGGTCCACTCAGCACCGACCGAGCGAACGAGGACTGTCGTCCCGCAGGCAATCACCATGCCGATGATCATCGCCGCATTCGAATTGACGAATGACGCGAGATCGAGGTTCAGGCGGTCCTGCAGCGTCAGCATGTTCGGCAGGTTCACGCAGAAACCCATGCCATAGAGCGCAAGCGATGGCTTCGTCATCAGCAACCCGGCCGGCACAAGCATCAACCCGAGCGCGGCGGCGAGTTCGACGTAGCTGTGAATCAGTGGCATCAGGCCATACTCGAAGACGAAAGCTGCAATGACGGTCACAATGGCGACATTCACGAACTTGATCATCATCGGCGCCGGATCGTCCATCGACGAGAAGATGCAGCAGAGCACGCCGGCCATCATCGCAGCCGCGCTACCCTGAGGCCAACCTGTATAGATCCAGAAGGCTGTCGCGATGAACGTCGCCAGCATAACCGAAAGGCCGGAATGAATGGCCATGCCATAATCCTTGTGGATCGGAGCCCGGTCGAAGGACGTGCCGAACCGGCGCCAACGAAGGTCATGATGCGATCCGGATTCAATGTCTTGCCGGAGGCTGAGACAGTCGCCCCATATCTGCACGAGATCCCGGATGCGTGCGGTGAAGTTATGGGCAAGCAGCCCGTTCCACTCCTGTTGCGCGCGGCCCTCCTCCTCCGCCCTGGTCATCAGCACAAGGAGCTGCTGTCGTTTGTCCTCGGCAAGCGGTTTGCCACTCTCGAGCAATGCCGTGACTTCGCCTATCAACGTCGTGATGGCCGGCGTGAATTTGCCCGCCGTTGCCCTCTCGAGCGCATGCAGCACGTCGGCCAGACCCGAAACGATCGGCAGCATCGCAACCATGCGCTGCTGCAATATCCGGGTGCGACCGACGATGTCACGCAGCGCCGAGGTGTCATAGGCGACATGAGTGGTGAAGCTATGGAGATCGACAGCATCGGCAGCGAGCCGACGGGCTGCGGCAAGTAGCGCGGGATCGCGGCCCCTGCCCTTCAGCGTGCCGATGGCCAGGTCAGCGCCGTCGCGCAGCCAGGCATTGATACGACCAGCCAGAACCGGCCCGGCGTGTCGCGGAAAGAAGATGCGATTGACAACCGCCGCGCAGATGATGCCGAGCGCGATTTCCACGACACGGGCAGTTGCGTAGGTAAAGGCCGTATCCGGGTTTGCGACGATCGGGAAGCCGGTCAGAGCGGTCGTATATCCCGCCAGCATGAAACTGTAGCTGCGTGGTGTTCGGTCGAGCAGACTGACGCCAAGGCAAAAAGCCATCCACAGTGCGATCGCAAGCGTCAGCATCTCAGGCGAATTGACGAGGTTGGGGATCAGGATCACCGTAACCGCGCCGCCAAGCGCCGTGCCGATCAGTCGGTAGAGCGCTTTCGAGGTGCTCGCACCCGATAGCGGATGGGCCACGATGTAAACCGTACCGACCGCCCAATAGGGATTCTGCAGGTCGAAGCAAAGCGCAATACCAAGCGCCAGCATCGCGGCTATGAAGGTCTTGAGGGAAAAGACGACGTCTCCCAGGCTGGGATCGGTCGCGTTCTTGCTACTCGTCATTTTCCTGTGTTCCGGATAGGACCGCGGTTTTCGCCGCGATGGCGCGCAGGACCTCCAAGGCGGCCTCGACCTGTTCAGGATCAAGGTCGCCTAGGATCTGTGCTCGCAGCTCCGCCGCACAGCTTTCGGCGCGCTCGGCGACCGCTGTGCCTCCTCCGGTGAGTTGCACCAACTTGATACGGCGGTCCGCCTCATCGGGAACCCTGCAGATCAAGCCGTCATTTTCCAAACTGTCGAGAACCCGCACGAGGGTCGGCCCTTCCACACCGACCCGTTCAGCCAGAACACCCTGCGGTATCCGGTCGCCATGCCGAAGCAGCGCAATCAACGGCGCTGCGCTGGCGTCGGAAAGGTTATGCTCGGTCAGGACGGAGTTCAAAGCCCGACGCCATCCGCGCCCGCAGATCATAAGCAAGGGTGCGAACTCGGCCCAGGTTTGCTTCAAATTCGTTGTCATGGAATTAGATAACATCCTATCGATTAGAATGCAATGATATTATTTAGCGACGCGATGCTGTGGTTAGCGGACCGTTTCCTACCGATCGCCTCCCTCCCCATGAGGCACGCTTTCCCGTTGGACTGCCGTGAAAAGCCTATTGAGGAAGTGAAAAATTAACCATACGCCGTAATAGTTTCTTAGAGAATCGCCGAGCATCCCGTTGGAGACCCTATGCGCCGATATGCAATCCTTGCCGCACTGTCTGTTCTGTCAGGCTGTGTGAGCGGTCCGGACCATGTTCCCCCGGAGATGCCGCTTCCGGCGAAGTTCAGCGAGGGTGGCGCCAAGAACATTGGCGACGTGTCGACGACGGCCTGGTGGACGGCCTATCGCGACCGGAAGCTGGACGGCCTGGTCGTTCAGGGCCTGAATGAGAACCTGTCGGTGCTGCAGGCGCTGGAGCGCATCAATGCGGCCGCCGGCGGCGTCACCGTGGCCGGCGCCGGTTCGCTGCCGAGCCTGCTAGTCGGCGCCAGCCACACCACCAGCGGCACGATGGGCGAACGCCGTACCTCGATCGGCGCCACCAACGTCAGCGCCGGCGAAGCCAACGTTTCCTGGCTGCTCGACCTGTTCGGCCAGTACCGCCGCGCCAAGGAAGGCGCCCAGGCCTCGCTTGACGCCGCCTATTCCAGCGCCGACGTCGCCAAGCTCACCTATCTGCAGGACCTGGTGAACTCCTACATCGACCTGCGCTTCTTCCAGGAGCGCCTGGCGCTGTCGCGCTCCAACCTGAAGTCGCGCCAGGAAACCCTGGACCTGACCAAGTTCCAGCTCGAGGCCGGTGCTGCCTCGCGCCTCGACGTCGTCCAGGCCGAAGGTCTGGTGCAGTCGACGCAGGCTGAAATCCCGGGGCTGGAGACCAACATCCGCGTTGCCGCCCACCACATCGCCACGCTGCTTGGCCAGCCCGCCGGCTCGCTGCTCGGCGAACTTCTGAAGGGCGCGCCGCAGCCGATCTTCCGCGG